>NZ_DBHKYV010000038.1:0-78797 GCF_057315035.1 Cupriavidus sp.
GCCGGGGGAGAGGGGAGCAAGAAGCTTGCACGCATCTTGTACGGGAGTACCATGTCGGCTCATTGGTCCCCCGAAGCCGCCCCCCATGCTCCAGACGTTTGCCATCCTGCTGGTTTTCCAGACCGTCGGCGAGGTCATCAGCTACGCGCTGCGCCTGCCCGTGCCCGGGCCCGTAATTGGCATGCTGCTGCTGTTTGGCTGGCTGGTATTCGACAACCGGCTACTGCCCGTGATCCAGGGCTCCGCCAGCGAGCTGCTCAAGCACCTCTCGCTGCTGTTCGTACCGGCCGGCGTCGGCATCATGGTGCACGCGAACCGCATCGGCAGCGAATGGATGCCGATCGTGATCTCGCTGGTGATTTCCACCTGGGTGGCGATTGCGGTCACGGCAGTGGTCACGCGCGCGCTGATGCGCAAGCCTGCCGACCACGGAGCCGGGCAATGATGTCGCCGCGCCTCAACGAGATCTGGGTCTATCTGGCGGCCAGCCCGCTGATCGGGCTCACGGCAACGCTGATTGCCTATGTATTCGCGTTTCGTATCTACGAGCGCGCCCGTTTCTCGCCGCTGGCCAATCCCGTGATGATCTCGGTGGCCATCCTGGTCACCGTGCTGACCGTCACCGGCACGCCCTACAAGACGTACTTCGATGGCGCGCAGTTCGTGCACTTCCTGCTGGGTCCGGCCACCGTGGCACTTGCGGTACCGCTCTACACCCAGTTGCCGAAATTGCGCAGCAATGTGCTGCCGCTGCTGATCGGGCTGCTGGCCGGTTCGGTGGCGGCCGTGGTATCGGCCGTGGGCATCGCCTATGCGCTGGGCGCGTCGCCAGAGGTGGTACGGTCACTGGCACCGAAGTCCGTGACGATCCCGATCGCGATGGGCGTATCCGAGAAGATTGGCGGCCTGCCTTCGCTGACTGCCGTGCTGGTGATGGCCACCGGCATCATTGGCGCGATCAGCGCCACGGGGTTGCTGAACCTGCTGGGTGTGCGCGACTACACCGTGCGTGGCTTTGCGACCGGCGTGGCCGCGCACGGTATTGGCACTGCGCGCGCATTCCAGGTCAGCCAGGAAGCGGGCGCGTTCTCGGCGCTGGGCATGGGCCTGAACGGTGTGCTGACGGCCATCCTGGTGCCGGTGCTGGCCGCGTGGATGCCTCACTGACCCCCTGACGGCTACTGACACGACGTTGTCAGGAGTCCCCGCGCATCATCCGTTCTCCCAACCTTAGCGAGGACACCCGTGAGCCGACGCGCCGACCGTCTCTTCCAGATCGTGCAGGTCCTGCGCGGACGCCGCCTGACCACGGCCGCGCTGCTCGCGCAACGGCTCGGTGTGTCGGAGCGCACGGTCTATCGCGATATCCAGGCACTGTCGCTGTCGGGCGTGCCCGTGGAGGGCGAGGCCGGCATCGGTTACCGCCTGCGGCCCGACTACGATGTGCCGCCGTTGATGTTCACATCGATGGAGGTCGAGGCCATGGTGGCCGGGCTACGACTGCTCAAGGCATGGGGCGGTGGCGCGCTGGCCGCCGCGGCAGATCCGTCGCTGGAAAAGCTGATGGCCGCGCTGCCCCAGCAACGGCGCCTGGCCGCGCAGCAGAGCCGCATCTTCGCGCCCGAGTATGCGAACCATC
Organism: Cupriavidus sp.; assembly: GCF_057315035.1. Taxonomy (NCBI): domain Bacteria; kingdom Pseudomonadati; phylum Pseudomonadota; class Betaproteobacteria; order Burkholderiales; family Burkholderiaceae; genus Cupriavidus; species Cupriavidus sp. The sequence continues at coordinate 1,640 of NZ_DBHKYV010000038.1, forward strand.
CGGCCGTGCGCGAAGCGTTCGACATCGTGCATACCGCGATTGGTGCGCAGCGCCTGCTACAGATCGACTACTGCGACGCGCAGCAGCGCGATACGGTGCGCGTGGTGCAACCGCTCGGCTTGTTTTTCTGGGGCAATGTATGGCTGGTGGCCGCGTGGTGCACCACGCGCGAGGACTACCGGAGCTTTCGACTGGACCGCTGCCGCAAGCTCACGATGCTCGATGACCGTTTTCATGAAACACCCGATCGATCGCTCAACGGCTTCCTGCGCGCGGTACGCGCCGAGGCCACCGACTGATCAGGCGCCCGGATCGTTAAGCAACGTTTCGATATCGCTGCGAATTTCATCGGGCTTGGTCGTCGGCGCATAGCGCTTGTAGATCGTGCCATCGCGGCGCAGCAGGAACTTGGTGAAATTCCATTTGATGGCCTGGGTACCGAGCAATCCCGGCTTTTCCGAGGTCAGCCACTTGTAGAGCGGGTGGGCATCGGCGCCCTTCACGTCGACTTTCTCGAACATCGGAAACGTGACATGGAAGCGTGACTCGCAGAATGCGCCAATCTGCTCCGCATCGCCGGGCTCCTGCTTGCCGAACTGGTTGCACGGAAAGCCCAGTACATCGAAACCACGCGCCAGGTAGGCGTCCTGCAAGGTCTGCAGCCCCGCATACTGCGGCGTGAAGCCGCACTCGCTGGCCGTATTGACGATCAGCAGCACCTTGCCGCGGAATTCGGTCAGCGGCACCGGCTTGCCGGACAGCGCATTGGCTTCGAACTGATAGACGTTGCTCATCGTCTGGCTCCTCGGAATTATTCTGGACAGGCGAGAAGGATACCGCGCCTGCCCGGGGCACGTCAGATCACGTTCAGGTGCTCGGTGCCGGCACTGAGGTCCGTTTCGCGATGCCGCTGGCTGTGCAGCTTGATCATCAGGCGCAGGTCGTTCAGCGAATCGGCGTTCTTGAGCGCATCCTCGTATGTGATCTTCTCCGACTCGTAGAGCTCGAACAGCGCCTGGTCGAACGAGATCATGCCCTGCTCGCGCGATTTCTTGATGACTTCCTTGAGCTCGTGGATCTCGCCCTTGAAGATCAGGTCGGCCACCAGCGGCGTACCGATCATGATTTCCACCGCGGGTACCCGGCCCTTGCGGCCAGCACGCGGCAGCAGGCGCTGCGAGATCATGGCCTTCAGGTTCAGCGACAGGTCGATCAGCAACTGCTGGCGCTTTTCCTCGGGGAAGAAGTTGACGATGCGGTCGATCGCCTGGTTGGCGTTGTTCGCGTGCAGCGTGGCCAGGCACAGGTGACCGGTTTCCGCGTACTGCATTGCGTATTCCATGGTCTCGCGATCGCGGATTTCGCCGATCAGGATCACGTCGGGCGCCTGGCGCAGCGTGTTCTTGAGCGCGATATGCCACGACTCGGTGTCGATGCCGACCTCACGCTGCGTGACGATGCAGTTCTGGTGCGCATGCACATACTCGATCGGATCCTCGATCGTGATGATGTGGCCGTACGAATGCGCATTGCGGTGGTCGAGCATGGCCGCCAGCGACGTGGATTTGCCCGAGCCCGTGGCGCCGGTGACGATCACCAGCCCGCGCTTGGACATCACGATGTCATGCAGCGACTGCGGCAGGTCGAGATCCTCGACCGACGGAATGCGCGTATTGATGGTCCGCACCACCATGCCGGCACGACCCTGCTGGATGAACGCCGACACGCGGAAGCGGCCCGCGTTGGGCGCGGTGATCGCAAAGTTGCACTCGCGCGTCTCGTCGAACTCCTTGATCTGGCGCTCGTTCATGATCGAACGCACCAGGCCCAGCGCCTGGGTCGGATTCAACGGTTGCTGCGATACCGGCGTGATTTTGCCGTCGACCTTGATGGCCGGCGGGAATTCCGATGTGATGAACAGGTCCGAGCCGCGGTTGTTCACCATCAGCTCGAGCAGGTCGTTGATGTACTTCGAGGCGGATTCGCGGTCGAGCATCATCGAACTCCCTTAACCCATGAATGCGTCGGGGTTCTTGGCAATCGCCCGCGCATCGTTGTAGTTGATCATGCCGCGCTTGATCAGGTCGCTCAGGCACTGGTCCAGCGTCTGCATGCCCAGGCCGCTCGACGTCTGCATCATCGAGTACATCTGCGCGATCTTGTTCTCGCGGATCAGGTGGCGGATCGCGGGCGTGGCGATCATGATCTCGTGGGCCGCGGTACGGCCATTGCCGTCGCGCGTCTTGAGCAGCGTCTGCGAGATCACCGCTTCGAGCGACTCGGACAACATGGTTCGCACCATGTCCTTTTCCTCGGGCGGGAACACGTCGACCACACGGTCGATGGTCTTGGCGGCGGAACTCGTGTGCAGCGTGCCGAAGACCAGGTGGCCGGTTTCCGCGGCAGTCAGTGCCAGGCGGATCGTCTCCAGGTCACGCAATTCACCGACCAGCACCACGTCCGGGTCTTCACGCAGCGCCGAACGCAACGCGTTGGCGAACGAATGCGTATGCGGGCCCAGTTCGCGCTGGTTGATCAGGCTTTTCTTGGAGGTGTGGACGAATTCGATCGGGTCTTCCACCGTAAGGATGTGACCCATGTCGTTTTCATTGCGGTGGTCCACCATCGCCGCCAGCGTGGTGGACTTGCCCGAACCGGTCGGCCCGGTCACCAGCACCAGGCCGCGCGGCTTCATGCACAGGTCCGCGAATACGGCCGGCGCGTGCAGGTCATCAAGCGTCAGGACTTTCGACGGAATGGTCCGGAACACCGCGGCGGCACCGCGCTGCGTGGTATAGGCATTGACCCGGAAACGCGACAAACCCGAGATTTCAAACGAGAAGTCGATCTCCAGGCGTTCTTCGTAGGCTTTGCGCTGGACGTCGCTCATGATGTCGTACACCAGCGCGTGAACGTCCTTGTGCGTCATGGCCGCGACATTGATGCGACGCATATCCCCGTGAATACGCACCATCGGCGGCATGTCTGCCGAGAGGTGAAGATCGGAAGCCTTGTTCTTGACCGCAAAGGCCAGTAGCTGTGCGATGTCCATCTATAATGACCCCACCCTAAAGAACCGCTTATTGTTTTACTTCTTTGAATATGTTCGCCGGATTATGTCTGTAATCGCCGCCAACTTGCAAGCCGTGAAAAATGACATCGCGGCGGCCGCACAACAGGCCGGCAGGGAATCTTCCGAGGTCATGCTGCTGGCCGTTTCCAAGACCGTTTCCGCCGACGGCGTGCGCGAGGCATTTGCCGCCGGGCAGCACGCGTTTGGCGAAAACTATGTCCAGGAAGGGCTGGAAAAGATTGCGGCGCTAGGCGACCTGCGCGACCATCTGCACTGGCATTTCATCGGGCCCCTGCAAAGCAACAAGACCCGCCAGGTGGCCGAGCAGTTCGACTGGGTGCACGCGATCGACCGTTTGAAAATCGCCGAGCGGTTGTCGGCCCAGCGTCCGGCCGGCATGGCGCCGCTTCAGGTCTGTATCCAGGTCAATATCAGCAATGAAGCGACCAAGAGCGGTGTGGCGCCGGGCGAGGTACCGGCCCTCGCCATGGCCATTGCGGCGTTGCCAAACCTGCAACTGCGGGGCCTGATGGCCATTCCGGCGCCGGCGGCCGATCTGGCCGCCCAGCGTCAACCATTTGCCGCCCTTCGCGCGTTGCTTGATCAACTACGCCAATCCGGGCTAAAGGTGGACACGCTCTCGATGGGCATGTCCGCCGATATGGACGCGGCCATTGCCGAGGGCGCCACGCTGGTGCGTATCGGAACCGCAATCTTCGGCGCGCGGAGCTGATCGCTCCCCAAGGGTCCGTGCCGGTCCCCGCAACACCATGACATGAAAAATGGCCAGTCGACACGTATCGCACTGGCAGACCAGGAAACTTGATGCTCGATTCCCTCACCTTCGGCTTCCTCGGCGGCGGCAACATGGCCTCTGCCCTGATTGGCGGCCTGGTGGCCCGTGGCGTGCCTGCCGGCTCGATCCGCGTGGTCGATCCGTCGGAAGACGCACGCCAGCGCCTGGCGCAAACCGGCGTGCATGCGCTGGCCGCGCCGGACGCCGCTTTCGGCGCCAGCAACGTGATCGTGCTGGCCGTCAAGCCACAGCAATACCGTGATGCGATTGCACCGCTGGTACCGCTGCTGACAGACAACCTGATCATCAGCGTGGCCGCCGGCATCCGCCTGCAGGACATGGCGCGCTGGCTGGGCCGCGCGCGCCTGGTGCGCGCCATGCCCAACACCCCGGCCCTGGCCGGCATGGGCATGACCGGACTGGCCGCGGCGCCAGGCCTGTCCGATGCCGACCGCGGCATTGCCACGGCCGTGGCCGAGGCCGTCGGCCAGTGCGTGTGGGTCGGCAACGACGACCAGATCGATGCCGTAACGGCCATCTCGGGCAGCGGCCCGGCCTATGTGTTCTATTTTGTCGAGGCCATGGAGCGTGCCGCGACCGAGATGGGCCTGTCCGCCGAACAGGGCCGGCAACTGGCCGTCGAGACCTTCCGCGGTGCGGCGGCGCTGGCAGCGCAATCGCCGGAGCCGGTCGCCACGCTGCGCGAGCGTGTCACGTCGAAGGGTGGCACCACCTATGCGGCGGTGACCGAGATGGATGCCAGCGGCATCAAGGACGCCTTCGTCAAGGCCATGCACGCCGCTGCCGCGCGCGGGCGCGAAATGGGCGCAGAGTTCGGGAAGGACTGAACTCCCTTGTGTGTTTGCCCCCCTCTCCCATTTCATGGGAGAGGGGGGCAAACCAAGCAGTTACTTCAGCCAGTACGCCACCAGCGTCCCGGCAAACACGCAGGCTCCCAGCCAGTTGTTATGGCGGAACGCCGCAAAGCATTTCATGCGGTCGCGTTCGCGAATCAGCGTGTAGTGGTAGCCGGCCAGCCCTGCCGCGGCCACCAGCCCGGCGAAATAGGGCCAGCCCAGTCCCAGCAGTACCCCGGCCCAGGCCATCAAGCCCAGGAACGCCGCATAGCAGAGCATGATCGCGGCCACGTCGAAGCGGCCAAACGTGATGGCCGACGTCTTCATGCCGAGCAGCAGGTCGTCATCGCGATCGACCATCGCATAGGCCGTGTCATACGCCACCGCCCAGAAAACATTGCCGAGCAGCATCAGCCAGGCCACGAACGGCACCTGGCCCTGGATGGCCGCGAATGCCATCGGGATGCCGAAGCCAAACGCAATCCCCAGGTACGCCTGCGGAATCGCGAAGAAGCGCTTGAAGAACGGATAGGTGCCGGCCAGCACCGCCGCCACCACGGCCAGCCATTTGGTCAGCCCGTTCAGCGGCAGGATCAGTGCGAACGAAACCAGCGCCAGCGCGGCGGCAATCGCCAGCGCCTCCCAGCCGGCAATCAGCCCGGCCGTCAACGGACGCTCCTTGGTACGTTTCACATGCTTGTCGAAATCGCGGTCGGCCCAGTCGTTGATCGCGCATCCGGCCGAACGCATCAGGAATGTGCCGGCGAAGAAGATCCAGAACATCTGCCACGACGGCGGTCCTTCGGCCGCCATCCATAGCGCCCACAGCGTGGGCCACAGCAGCAGCAGCGTGCCGATCGGCTTGTCGATGCGCACCAGGCGCGCATACAGCGCGAGGCGGCTCGGATGATGGGGGGCGGCGGACGGATGGGACATGGCGGAGGCAAACTTCTGGCAATGCTAAGCAAAAACGCGCCGCGGCAGATGCCGGGGCGCGTCCTACCGGTTCAACCGGCGGCAGGCATGATGCGGCTCAGGCCAGCATCGAGCGCAGCATCCACGCGGTCTTCTCGTGCGTCTGCATGCGCTGGGTCAGCAGGTCGGCCGACGGCTCGTCGCCAGCGGCATCGATCACCGGGAACAGCGAGCGCGCGGTGCGCACCACGGCTTCCTGGCCTTCCACGAGCTTGCGGATCATGTCGGTAGCCTCGGGCACGCCCTCTTCCTCGGCGATCGACGACAGCTTCGCGTATTCCTTGTAGGTGCCCGGGGCCGGATACCCCAGCGCACGGATACGTTCCGCAATCGCGTCCACCGCCAGCGCCAGTTCGTTGTACTGCGTCTCGAACATCAGATGCAGCGTGTTGAACATCGGGCCGGTCACGTTCCAGTGGAAGTTGTGGGTCTTGAGATAGAGGGTGTAGGTGTCGGCCAGCAGCTTGCACAGGCCTTCCGCGATCTTCTTGCGGTCCTTGTCCGAAATACCGATATTCACGCTCATCTCATTCTTCTTTGCCATGGTGATTCAGCTCCATTCTGGTCAAGCCACGAGGATCGGCGTCCGCATCCGGGCGCGGACGAGCAGCGGTCATTATCGCACCAGGATCACGTCACAAGAAAGGACAGGCCCCGTGCAGCGTCGAGGAACATGACCATCGCGCCAAGCGTGACCACGGCCATGCCGATCTCCTTGCGCACCACCTTGCGACGCAGGCGTCCGGCTTCGCGCACCCGGGCCGTCGCACCGGCGTGCGCCGCCTGGGTACGCAGTTGCCGGAATTCGGTTACGAAAAGATTGAGCATTGCCATGATGTGCCTCCATACCTTGCCTGTGGCGTTGCGGGATCCGGCGGTTCCGCCGATGTCCCGTAACTCGATGGAAGGAGTGTATCCAGACGCTATTGAAGTGACCATTTGATAATTTAAAACTATCGAATAGTGAATGGCTATGCCCGTGGAAAAAGTGAATAAGCAATAAAAAACGGCAAGGTCACCCCTGCCGTTGCATATCGTGCCGAAGCGGAACCAAGGATCAGGCCGCCACGGCTTCCTTCGTCGCGCTCGTGGCAATACCACGCACGCCAGGCAGGTCGCAGGCAGCCACGGCATTGGCCAGCGCCTCCATGGCCGGCAGGCGCGTGAAGCTCTTGCGCCAGGCCAGCACCACGCGACGATCCGGCACGGGGTCGGCAAACGGCACGTAGGCGAGCATGTCGTTGCGTGGCTTGAGATCGGGCACCGAGGTCCGGGGCAATACAGTGATGCCCACGCCACTGGCCACCATATGGCGGATCGTCTCGAGCGACGAGCCTTCAAATGTCTTCTGGATCCCGTCCGCGGCTTGCGAGAAACGCGACAGCTCCGGGCATACGCCCAACACATGGTCACGGAAACAATGGCCGCTGCCCAGCAGCAACATGGTCTGCTGCTTGAGCTCGTCCGGATCGACCATGGCCTGCTGCGCCAGTTGGTGACCACGCGGCACGGCCACCACGAACGGCTCGTCGTACAGCGGCCGTACGGTCAGGCCCGAATCGGCGAACGGCTCTGCCATGATCGCGCAGTCGATCTCGCCCTGCTTCAGCAGCTCGATCAGCTTGTTGGTGTAGTTCTCCTGCAGCATCAACGGCATCTGCGGGACCGTGTCGATCATCTGCTTGACCAGCGCCGGCAACAGGTACGGCCCGATCGTGTAGATCACGCCCACGCGCAGCGGCCCGGCCAGCGGATCCTTGCCCTGCTTGGCGATTTCGCGAATCGCCATGGTCTGTTCGAGCACGCGCTGGGCCTGCGCCACGATCTGTTCGCCAATGGCCGTCACCGACACCTCCGACGTACCGCGCTCGAAAATCTGCACGGTGAGCTCGTCTTCCAGCTTCTTGATGGCGACCGACAGCGTCGGCTGCGACACGAAGCACGCCTCGGCCGCCCGGCCAAAATGGCGCTCGCGCGCTACGGCGACGATGTACTTGAGTTCGGTGAGCGTCATGATTAATCAGGTTCGGTTAGGCGATAGATTTTAGCTTCGATTGCGGCGTCTGTCAGATCGTCGATGTCATGTCAGCCATACGACACTTTTCTGACAAGTCAGCGACTCGCAACCCGGCTATGCCTTGAGAAAATGCTCACGCCCGCCAAGCCAGCGCGACAGGTGTGCCTCGACCGCTTCGGGGAAGCGCTCCAGCATCAGTTCGGCGGCCTCTTGCGCGTATTCGACCAGCCAGGCGTCGGTTTCCAGGTCGGCAAAGCGCAGCATGGCCTCGCCGGACTGGCGCGCGCCCAGGAATTCGCCGGGCCCACGGATCTGCAGGTCGCGCCGCGCAATCTCGAAGCCGTCGGTGGTTTCGCGCATGGTGGCCAGGCGTTCGCGCGCAGTGGGTGACAACGGTGCCTGGTACATCAGCAGGCAGACCGATTCGGCGCTGCCACGCCCCACCCGACCACGCAACTGGTGAAGCTGCGCCAGGCCGAAGCGCTCGGCATGCTCGATCACCATCAACGAGGCATTGGGTACGTCCACGCCGACCTCGATTACCGTGGTGGCCACCAGCACCTGGAGCCGGTTGGCGCTGAAATCGTCCATCACGGCGGCCTTCTCGGCCGGCGGCAGACGGCCATGGACCAACCCCACGCGCAGGTCGGGCAGCGCGGCCACCAGCGTTTCGTAGGTTTCCACGGCGGTCTGCAGCTGCAGCGCCTCGCTTTCCTCGATCAGCGGGCACACCCAGTACACCTGGCGCCCTTCGGCCGCGGCATGGTGCACACGCTCGATGACCTCGTCGCGGCGCGCATCATTGACCAGCCGCGTGACGATCGGCGTGCGGCCCGGTGGCAGTTCGTCGATCACGGAGACATCGAGATCGGCGTAATAGGTCATGGCCAGCGTGCGCGGGATGGGCGTGGCCGACATCATCAACTGGTGCGGGACTTTCTCGTCGGCGACGTGCGGTTGGGCACCGCCGCCTTCGCCGGCGCCCGCCTTACCGCGCAACGCCAGGCGCTGGGCCACCCCGAAGCGATGCTGTTCGTCGACCACGGCCAGACCCAGGTTGGCAAAACGCACCCCGTCCTGGATCAGCGCATGGGTGCCGATCACCAGCCGGGCCTCACCCGATTCGGCACGCGCCACGGCCTCGCGCTTGGCCTTGGTCTTGAGACTGCCGGCCAGCCAGGCCACCGGCACGCCAAGCGGCTCAAGCCATGCCGAAAGCTTGCGGAAGTGCTGCTCGGCCAGGATTTCGGTCGGTGCCATCAGCGCGGCCTGGTAGCCGGCGTCGATGGCCTGGCACGCCGCCAGCGCGGCCACGATGGTCTTGCCGCTGCCCACGTCGCCCTGCAACAGCCGATGCATCGGGTGTGGCCGGGTCATGTCGGCGGCGATCTCCTCGACCACGCGCTGCTGGGCGCCGGTCAGCCGGAAGGGCAACGCCGCCAGGAAACGCGTCAGCAGGCCATCGTCGCGGCGTGGCATCGACGGCGCGTTCTTCTCGCGCCGGGCGGCCTGCGAACGGCGCAGCGAAATCTGCTGGGCCAGCAGCTCATCGAACTTGATGCGGATCCAGGCCGGATGCGAGCGGTCGGCCAGCGCGGCCTCGCTTTCCTGTGGCGGCGGATGGTGCAGCAGACGCAGGCAGTCGATCAGCGGCGGCAGTTTCAATGTCGCCAGCACGCCTTTGAGCAAGGGCTGCGGCAATGTTTCGGGCAACGGCGTGCGCGACATCGCCCCGCCAATCGCCTTGCGCAGATAGGCCTGCGAGATGCCTGCGGTGGCCGGATAAACCGGGGTCAGGCGATCCGGCAACGGCTCGTCCGGCACCACGGCGCGCACGGTCGGATGAACCATCTCGGCGCCAAAGAAGCCGCCACGGATTTCACCGCGCACGCGCAGGCGCATGCCTTCGGCCATCTGCTTGGTCTGGCTGCCGTAGAAATTGAGGAAACGCAGCGTCAACTCGCCGCTGTCATCCGCGATCTTGACCACGAGCTGGCGGCGCGGGCGGAAGCTGACTTCATTCGAGATCACCTCGCCTTCCACCTGTGCGGCCAGGCCCAGGCCCGCGCGGTGAACCGCATCGCGGATCGGCTCGAGCGTGGTTTCGTCTTCGTAGCGCAGGGGCAGGTGCAGCACCAGGTCGACCGGCCGCCGCAACCCGAGCTTGGCCAGCCGCGCCGCCGCCGTGGACGGCTTGCCCTTCGTGGCATCGGCAGCCTTGGCCGCGCTGGCACGCCTGCCCGGCTGCTCGGCCGGCTGGGCGGATTCGTCGATCGGTTCGTTGGCGGTGCCTGGCATCAGCGCAAGAATATGGAGGTAACAAGCGGGGCTCGGGCGACGCCAGGCGCCCAAGCCTTACAATGTCGGATTCGCCGATTGTACCCATGCCGTACCGATGACTGCGGCGGCACTCCATTCCGGAATGCCGCCCCGGCCCGTATTGCGTGGCGTTTTACCCGTTCGTTTTGCCCTGTTGAACCGCAATGTTGACCCTGTCCGATTTCGATTTCCCGCTGCCGCCCGAGTTGATTGCGCAGTCCGCCCTGCCCGATCGCAGCGCCAGCCGCCTGCTGGTGGTGGAGCGGACAGCCCCGGAAGACACCGCCGAAGCGGTGCGCCTGGTCGACCGCGCGTTCAGCGACATCCTCGAATATCTGGGCCCGCACGACCTGCTGGTCTTCAACGACACGCGCGTGATCAAGGCACGCTTCTTCGGCCAGAAACCGAGCGGCGGACGTATCGAGGTGCTGGTCGAACGGGTGGTCGACAGCCATACCGTACTGGCCCAGGTGCGCGCGTCGAAGACGCCGGCCGAGGGCAGCGCGCTGCATCTGGCCGATGGCGCGTTCTCGGTCACCGTGGGGCCGCGGGTCGACCAGTTCTTCACGCTGCGCTTTCCGGAACCGGCGCTCGACCTGATCGAACGGTACGGCCGGTTGCCGCTGCCGCCCTATATCACGCACGATCCCGACGCCTACGACGAAACGCGCTACCAGACCGTCTACGCGCGCAATCCGGGCGCAGTGGCCGCGCCCACGGCCGGCCTGCATTTCGATGATGCACTGTTCGCGCGGCTCGACGCGGCCGGCGTTCGCCGCGCATTCCTGACGCTGCATGTGGGCGCCGGCACGTTCCAGCCGGTACGCACCGAGAACCTGGCCGAGCACAAGATGCATTCGGAGTGGTATGCGATCACGCCCGAACTGGCCGAAGCGGTCCGCGAAACGCGCGCACGCGGCGGACGCGTGATCGCCGTGGGCACCACGTCGCTACGGGCGCTTGAATCGGCCGCCGCAGCGGATGGCACGTTGAACGTCGGCAACGGCGATACCGATATCTTCATCACCCCTGGCTACCGCTTCCGTGCGGTGGACGCGCTGATTACGAACTTCCACCTGCCAAAATCCACGCTGCTGATGCTGGTATCGGCGCTGGCCGGCGTGGAAGCGATCCGCGCCGCCTACCGTCACGCCGTAGACGCCCGTTACCGCTTCTTCAGCTACGGCGACGCCATGCTGCTGACCTGCCGCGATGGCCGCGACTGACCCGCATCCGAGAACACATCATGCTCAATTTCGAACTGCTGACCACCGATGGCAACGCGCGCCGCGGCCGCGTCACGCTGAACCACGGCGTCGTGGAAACACCGATCTTCATGCCCGTGGGCACCTACGGCTCGGTCAAGGCAATGTCGCCGCTCGAACTCAACGAGATCGGCGCCCAGATCATCCTCGGCAACACGTTCCACCTGTGGCTGCGCCCGGGACTTGACGTAGTCGACACCCACAACGGGTTGCACAAGTTCATTGGCTGGGACAAGCCGATCCTGACCGATTCGGGCGGCTTCCAGGTGTTTTCGCTTGGAGAACTGCGCAAGATCACCGAAGAAGGCGTCACGTTCGCATCGCCGGTCAATGGCGACAAGCTGTTCCTGTCGCCCGAGATCTCGATGCAGATCCAGCGCACGCTCAATTCGGACATCGTCATGCAGTTCGACGAATGCACGCCGTACGAGATCGACGGCCGCCCGGCCACGCACGACGAAGCCGCGAAATCGATGCGCATGAGCTTGCGCTGGGCCAAGCGCTCGCGCGACGAGTTCGAGCGGCTGGCCAACCCGAACGCGCTGTTCGGCATCGTGCAGGGCGGCATGTTCGAAGACCTGCGCGACGAGTCGCTGGCCGGCCTGTCGGAGCTGGACTTCCATGGCTACGCCATCGGCGGGCTGTCGGTGGGCGAGCCCAAGGCAGACATGATGCGCGTGCTGGAGCACGTGGGTCCGCGCCTGCCGGCCAACAAGCCGCACTACCTGATGGGCGTTGGCACGCCGGAAGACCTGGTGGCCGGCGTGGCACATGGCGTGGACATGTTCGACTGCGTGATGCCGACCCGCAACGCGCGCAACGGCTGGCTGTTCACGCGCTTTGGCGACGTCAAGATCCGTAACGCGGCACACCGCAACGATCCGCGTCCGCTGGACGAACAATGCGGCTGCTACACCTGCCGCAACTTCTCGCGCGCCTACCTGCACCATCTGCACCGCGTCGGCGAAATCCTCGGTGCGCGCCTGAACACGATCCACAACCTCTATTACTACCTGGAACTGATGCGCGAGATGCGCACCGCCATCGAGGAACACCGCTTCGAGGCGTTCCGACGCCAGTTCGCCGAGAACCGCGCGCGCGGGACACGCTAATGTCTTAAATGCCAGACAGGCAGCGAACTTTTCGCTGCCTGATGGTCGAATAACTGCCCGCGCCGGCCAATGTCCGGGGTACCTTTCTGCAACGTCTTTAAAGTACGCCGAAAGCACCCCGAACAAACCCGGAATTCGCCCTAGAATGCCAAGGCGGGACAACAACGGGTGATAGAATGCCCGATTCCCTGATTGACCTTTGTGACGGAGAAGTAACGTGCTGATTTCGAACGCTTTTGCCCAGACTGCCGGTATCGGCGGCGGCGCGGCTGGTGGCCTCATGAGCTTCCTGCCAATCATCCTGATGTTCGCGGTGCTGTGGTTCATCATGATCCGCCCGCAGATGAAGCGTCAGAAGGAATCCAAGGCAATGCTGGAAGCACTGGCCAAGAACGACGAAGTCGTCACCGCCGGCGGCATCCTGGGCCGTGTCACGAAGGTCAATGAAAACTACGTGACGCTGGAAGTGGCCGAAGGCACGGAAATCACCGTGCAGAAGAACGCAGTGACTACCGTGCTGCCCAAGGGCTCGCTGAAGTCGCTCTGATCCGGACTGCCCTGCCAGCCTGATCCGGCACGTGTCATATGGCGTCCGACGCCGCGTGGCCGTGCCCTGCGCAGCCGCCTGAACCAGCCCCCGGATCCTTCAGGATCCGCTTCGGGGTTGCCAGGCGGCTGTTTGCCAACCGGTCCCGCCGAACCGGCGCGCATGATGCGCGACTTGTCGGCAAGCCAACTGCAATGACTGGCCAAAGATGAATCGTTATCCGCTTTGGAAATACATCGTGATCCTGGTGGCCCTGGCCATCGGCATCACCTACACCCTGCCGAATTTCTTCGGCGAGGCTCCCGCCGTCCAGGTATCGTCGGCCAAGGCCACGGTCAAGGTCGACCTGTCCATGCAGAAGCATGTGGAGGAGATCCTGGCGCAGAACCAGCTGCAACCTGACGGCATCTTCTTCGATGTGTCGGGCCAGTCCGGCTCGGTCAAGGCGCGCTTCCGCACCACGGACGAGCAGCTCAAGGCCAAGGACGTACTGTCGCGCTCGCTGAACCCCGACGCCAACGATGCCGCCTATGTGGTCGCGCTGAACCTGCTGTCGGGTTCGCCGCGCTGGCTGACCGCGCTGCACGCGCTGCCGATGTACCTGGGCCTGGACCTGCGCGGTGGCGTGCACTTCCTGCTGCAGGTCGACATGAAGGGCGCCGTCGACAAGAAGCTCGACAGCCTGTCCGGCGATGCGCGCACGCTGCTGCGTGACAAGAACATCCGCCACGCCGGCATCGACCGCGATGGCGACCGCCTGACCGTGCGTTTCAGCAATGCTGGCGACGCCGATCGCGCGCGCAGCACCCTGGCCGACAACCTGCGCGAACTGGCGTTCTCGATCGATGGCACAAACGTGGTGGGCGTGTTCACCGACGCCGCACGCAAGACCGTGCAGGACGCCGCCGTCAAGCAGAACATCACCACGCTGCACAACCGCGTGAACGAACTCGGCGTGGCCGAACCCGTGATCCAGCAGCAAGGCGCCGACCGTATCGTCGTGCAGCTGCCGGGCGTGCAGGACACCGCCAAGGCCAAGGACATCATCGGCCGTACCGCCACGCTGGAAGCGCGCCTGGCAGACCCCGACGCACCGCGCAATCCGCGCGCCGGCGATCCGGTGCCGTTCGGCGACGAACTGTTCACGCAAGGCAATGGCGCACCGGTGATCCTGCGCAAGCAGGTGATCTTCACCGGCGACCGCATCGAAAGCGCCTCGGCCGGCTTCGACCAGAACCAGCGCCCGTCCGTGAACATCAAGCTCGACGCCCAGGGTGGCCGGGTGCTGCGCGACGTGTCGCGCGAGAACATCGGCAAGCCGATGGGCATCGTGCTGTTCGAGAAGGGCAAGGGCGAAGTGCTGACCGTGGCAACGATCCAGTCCGAACTCGGTTCGAGCTTCCAGATCACCGGTTCGTACTCGACCGAAGCCGCCAATGACCTGGCGCTGCTGCTGCGCGCGGGTTCGCTGGCCGCGCCGATGGAAATCATCGAGGAACGCACGATCGGCCCGTCGCTCGGTGCCGACAACATCCAGAAGGGCTTCGACTCGGTGGCCTATGGCTTCGCCGCAATCGCCGTCTTCATGGTCCTGTACTACATGCTGTTTGGCGTGTTTTCGGTGGCGGCACTCGCTGTGAACCTGCTGCTGCTGGTGGCGGTGTTGTCGATGCTGCAGGCCACGCTGACGCTGCCGGGCATTGCCGCTATCGCGCTGGTGCTCGGCATGGCCATTGACGCGAACGTGCTGATCAACGAGCGGATCCGTGAGGAACTGCGCGCCGGCGCATCGCCGCAGATGGCCATCGCCATCGGTTTCGACCGCGCCTGGGCCACCATCCTGGACTCGAACGTGACCACGCTGATTGCCGGCCTGGCGCTGCTGGCATTTGGCTCGGGCCCGGTGCGCGGCTTTGCCGTGGTGCACTGCCTGGGCATCCTGACCTCGATGTTCTCGGCGGTGTTCTTCAACCGCGGCCTGGTCAACCTCTGGTATGGCCGCAAGAAGAAGCTCCAGAGCGTGGCCATCGGCCAGATCTGGAAGCCGGGTTCCGATACCCCGGTCGCCAAGTAAGCCAGGACACACCAGGAACACATCATGGAATTTTTCCGCATCAAGCGCGACATTCCGTTCATGAAGCACGCGTTGGTCTTCAACGTGATCTCCTTCCTGACGTTTGCCGCCGCTGTTTTCTTCCTCTGGCACAAGGGCCTGCACCTGTCGATCGAATTCACCGGCGGTACGGTGATGGAGGTCAACTACCAGCAGACCGCCGATCTCGAAAAGATTCGCGGCCAGGTCGGCAAGCTTGGCTATTCCGACGTGCAGGTGCAGAACTTCGGCACCTCGCGCGACGTGATGATCCGCCTGCCACTGCAGAAGGGTCCCGATGGCAAGCCCGTGACGTCCGCGCAGCAAAGCGAACAGGTGATGGGCGCACTGACCGCGGCCACGCCTGACGTCAAGCTGCAACGCGTGGAGTTCGTGGGTCCGCAGGTGGGCAAGGAACTGGCCACCGACGGCCTGCTGGCACTGCTGTGCGTGGTGGCCGGTATCGTGATCTACCTGTCGTTCCGCTTCGAATGGAAGTTCGCGGTGGCCGGCATCATCGCGAACCTGCACGACGTGGTGATCATCCTGGGCTTCTTTGCGTTCTTCCAGTGGGAATTCTCACTATCGGTGCTGGCGGCGATTCTCGCGGTGCTTGGTTACTCGGTGAACGAATCGGTCGTGATCTTCGACCGGATTCGCGAGAACTTCCGCAAGTACCGCAAGATGACGACGCACGAGATCATCGACAACGCGATCACGAGCACGATCTCGCGAACCATCATCACGCACGGCTCGACCGAAATGATGGTGCTGTCGATGTTCTTCTTCGGCGGCCCTACGCTGCACTACTTCGCACTGGCACTGACCGTGGGTATCCTGTTCGGTATCTACTCGTCGGTGTTCGTGGCCGCGGCGCTCGCCATGTGGCTCGGCGTGAAGCGCGAAGACCTGGTCAAGGGCGACAAGAAAGGCGGCGACACGACCGACCGCAACGACCCGAACTTCGGAGCTCAGGCCTGACGGCTGGCTTCCGGCTGATTGAAAAAGGCACCTGCGGGTGCCTTTTTCTTTTGTCTGCCCATCCGAGCAATGTTCGTTAAATCACTCCCTATCCTCATAAGGCTCGATTTTACGAGCATGACATCGGCAACTTGAGCCGCCAGCCCTCTCCCCCTGCCCCTCTCCCGCCGGGCGGGAGAGGGGAGCAAACCCGCGGTAATTCACCCTCACCGCACCATGAAAAAAGCCTCGCATTACGCGAGGCTTTTTCGTTCGAACCGCCGTCTTGTCACGCTTCGGTCAGTTGCTCGATCCAGATTGCCAGACGGTCCGACGCAAACGATTCGGTGCGCGTGCCCGCGCGTGCGGCAATCGCGTCGCCTTCACGCAGCAACTGCAGCGCGCCGCCGGCTTCGTCGAGCCACAGCAATACGGCCAGCCATGCGGCATGCTCCGCCGATACGGCTTCGCCTACGGGATTCGAAACGAACTCGTTCAGCGTACCCGGCGACGTCCACGTAATCACATCGCCATCGCGCCGCACCGATGCGCCCAGCGCTTCGGCCAGCACGGCGGCGACGTCACCGGCGCCGCGGCCAGCGGCGCGCAGTTGTGCGAGCTTCGTGCCCACGGCGTGTCCAAATGCGCCGCTACGCTGGCTCTCGGCACCGACCAGGTCGGCGTAGTCCAGCCGTTGCCAGTCCGGCTCGGCGTTCTGCGCACCGGCCAGCGACGTGCCTGACAGGTAGGTCTCCACGGGCTGGAAGCGGCCGGGGCCGATCAGGCTCGCGCACAGCGCATGCACCATGCCCACACGGGTGGCCACGGTCTGCGTCTGCAGCACCATCAGCTTTTCTCGCACCAGCTGGTCGCGCTCCTTGCGCAGGCCAGACAGTTCAAGCGCCTGTTTGAGCTCCATGCGCAGCGCGGTGATGTCCCACGGCTTCTTGATATAGCGATGGATCTGGCCCTGGTTCACAGCCTCGACGGTCTGGTCGAGTTCCGAATAAGCCGTGGTCAGGATCCGCACGATATGCGGATAGCGCTCGCGCGCATACCGCAGCAGTTCGTTGCCGTACTCGCCCGGCATCCGTTGGTCGGATACCAGCACGGCAAGGCTGTCGGCATGTGCGTCGAGCAGGGCCTTGCCCTCTTCGACGGACTGCCCGGTCACGACCGGTGCTACCTGTCCGATGGCACGCTGGAAATACTTGACGGCAGTGGCTTCGTCGTCGACGAACAGAATCGCCGGGGGTGCCTGCGTAGTATTCGGTTCGCTCATCGATCACTCCTGTGCATACGATTCTTGAAATTAGGGAAATCGAGGGTAACGGTGGTTCCGGCGCCGGATGCGGAGACGATCCGGATGCCGCCACCGAAAGACTGCATCACGCGATTGCAGAAAATCATGCCCATGCCGCTGCCGCCCGCCGATGCATGCGTGGTCACCGGATCCACCAGCAACCGGTCCATCACTTCGGGCGGAATGCCGGGGCCGTTGTCGGCAATACGGATTTCCGGGCGCTCGCCCGCCACCACCACGAAACGCAGCGACGGGTTGCTGACTTCGGCCAGTGCCCGCAATGCATTGCTCATGACCGACGACAAGACCAGCGCCACGCAATTGGGCAGCGTGGACACCGGGAAATCTCCCGTAAGCTCCACCTGTACCCAGTTACGCTGGTTATCGGCAAATGGATAGGAATCCAGCAGCGACGCCACCAACGCGCCCGCGCTGACTTCCTGTCCCGCGCCAGCCTTGGGGGTTGCGCCGCGCGCGCTGCTACGCACCGATTGCAGGAACGACGACAGCACCGCCAGGCAGTACTGCGCGTTATCGTGCATGGCGCCGGCGGCATGGCCGATCTCGTTCTGGCGCTGCGGCGTATATTCGTTGCTGACCCGCGCCTCGATGCCGCGCGCGAAATTGGCGATGGCCGCCAGCGGCGTGTTCAGTTCATGGGCCAGGAAGGCCAGCGTCTCGTCGATCGCCATCAGCCGTTGCTGGCGCACCGCGCGCTCACGGTAGCGCTCGCCGGCCATGCGCAAGATCTCGCGCACATCGGCCACGCCGATCGGCTTCTCCAGGATGCGGAACACCTCGCCGTTGTTGACGGTCTCGAGCAACATGTCCTTGTCGGCATAGGCCGTGACCAGGATGCGCACGATCTGCGGGTATTCCAGTGCCACCTGGCGCAGCAGGTCGCCGCCATCGCGGCCCGGCATGCGGAAATCGGTGACGAGCACCGAGATACGCGCGTGATGCGCACGCAGGATGCCAACCGCGTCGTCGGCACTGATGGCCGACAGTACTTCGTATTCGCTACCGACCGCGCGCGCGAAATACTTGCAGGCCATCTCCTCGTCATCGACGTAGAGAATGGTGGGACGCGTCTGCGTGGTATCAGTCATGACAGCATTACTCCGCGCGCGGCAGGTCGAAGCTGAAGGCAGCCCACTGGCCAACTTCGCTTTCGGCAAACAGTACCCCGCCATGGCGCTCGATCACCGCATAACTGATCGACAGCCCCAGGCCCAGGCCCTGCCCCACCTCGCGCGTGGTGAAAAATGGTTCGAACACGCGCGCCAGATGTTCTGGCGCAATACCCGGGCCGTTGTCGCGCACCGTGACGTGCAGGCGCCGGTCCTGCCAGCGCACCGCCGCGTGGATGGCAGGCTCCTTGGTGCCGGCCTTGCGCATGGCCAGCGCGGCATTCGAGAACAGGTTGATCAGCACGCCAATGATCGCGGCCTCGTCGCCCAGCACCAGGGTGTCATCGGGCATTTCGCGCGTCATCTTGACCCCGCGCAGCTCGTGCGCGGTCAGCCGCACCGAGGAATCGAGCGCCTTTTCGAACAGGAACGGCGTGCCCTCCACTTCGGCACCGGGCTTGCGGTAGGCGAACGTCTTCAGGTCCGAGACGATATGCTGGATGCGCTGCATGCCCTGCTTGGCGTCGACCAGGCATTCCTCGAGCATCGGCTCGGACTTGGCCGCGGGCTCTTCCATCGCCACCTCGATGGCCATCAGGCAGAAGTTCACCGGGTTGTTGACTTCGTGCAGCAAGCCCGCCGCCAGCGTACCGATGGCCGCCATCTTTTCCTGCTGAAGCATCTGGCCCTTGATATCGACCAGCTTGCGGTTGATGACCTCGAGTTCGCCATTCTTGTCCGCCACCTCGGCCTTCAGGCGGAACAGCATGAAGCGCGCGCGCTCGTTGAAGAACGTGTACACGCCGCTGGCGGCGGCGGCAAACAGCAGGAACAGGGAATTGACGATAAACGTGCCCATGGGCTCGATGCCGCCGGAATGCAGCAGGCACGCCGCCGCGTAGAGCACGTATGACAGGATGCCGAACACCAGGTTCTGCCACAGCCCGAATGGCAACGCGATGCCTGACGCGAAGATTGCCAGGTTCAGGCCCACATAGTACGGCGATTCGACCCCCTCGGTGCGCGAGATCATCCACGCGATCATGATCTGCGGCAACAGCAGCCAGGTCATGGTCAGCCAGGGCGCGAAGCGGCGCCCGGCCTGGCTGTACAGCGCCACCACCACCCCCGCGATCATCAGCGAGACCACTACCCGCGCAATCGCGAACGGGACCTGGAAATGCGGATACTGGCCGTAGTCGTGCCCGACGCCCAGCAGCACCAGCGCAATGGCGGTATAGGCCCCGCCCCGGCTGAAGGCCAGGCGAAAGTCTGCCAGCTCCGACTGGTATCCGGCGTACAGCTGATTCGAACTCATGACCCTGGCAGCTGGCGCCGCGTCGTCCTCAGCGGATAGTGGCTTCGGCGAAGACATTGACACCGGTTTCATCGACATAGAGTCGGTGGGCATGCGAATTCTCCGGCAACAGCGAGGTCATTCCGGCCTCGTCGCGATAAATCAGATACCACTCCAGCAAGTGTTCCATCCCGAACTTCTCGGGGTTGTCGGAGTGGACATTGGTGACGAGCAACTGCCCGTCTGGCCTGGTTCGCGAGGCGAAATAGGACAGCAGGCGCGCACAGACCTTGTCGGACAGGTAATCGAACAGGCCCGCGCAGTAAACGGCATCGAACTCGCGCACACTGGGATCATCGGCAGAAATACGGCGTTTCAATAGGTCATGCACCGACTGATGCACCATTTCGACCGACGCCTTGTGGCCCGCCGCGGCCGCGGAGCGCTCCACCGAGCCCCGCGTGTAATCCAGCGTTTCCTCGCTGAAATCGACGAGCTGGAACGATAGCAGCTCCGGATTCGGGTATTCGCGCACGAAACGCTGGATCTCGAACGCGGGACCACAACCCACATTGAGCACGCGGAACGGCCGGCCCGCGGCGCGCGCGCGCTCGGCCTGGCGCGTCAGGAAATCCACCAGCAGGTCGATCCGGTTACGGTGCGCGGTCGCCACCGCCGCCTTCAGGAAAGCGGTATTGACGATCTGGAAGTACGTGGTGGGACCCTGCTGCGGATCGCTGAGGATCTGGTTCACCATCTCGTAGTCGCCCGCGTAGCCCAGAGGCTTCGTAAACGTGCGATATACGAATGGCGCACGCAGCAGCAGCGGGTGCAACGCGGCCTGCGCGTAGGTGCGATGCACGGGTGCGAGCTCGGTGTCCACCCGCTGCGCCTCGTCTTCAAGCCAGTCCAGGTAGGTCTTCACCTTGCCCATCAGCGGCGAGGCCAGTTCGTAGAACACGTCCTCGCGCAGCCGCCCTTCGCGTTTCGGCAACGATTCGGTCAGGTCCACCTGCTCGACCCAGCGCGAGACTTCAGACAGGAACGCGCGCATCTCGTTGACCACGATCTGGTAGTCGCGGCGGATATTGAAGCGCGTATCCCAGTCCTGCACGAACATCTCGGCTTCGCGAGCGACCGATTTCGGTGCATCGTTCACGTCCGTCAGTTCGCGCCATTCGTCGATCAGCGTCAGCGATACCACCGCTGTCAGGCCCGTGTTTACCAGGCTCATGACCACGGCCTTGCCGAGATAAGCGTTCTTCGCGCCCATGCGCACGCTCAGCTCGCTCAATACTTCGCTGACCTGGACAATCGAATAGGGATTGTAGATTTCCATCACCAGCGACTTGCGCTGGAGATTGATGATCGTGCCCCGCACCTGCTCGCCCTGCGAGTTGCGGAAGCTAACTACCGGATCGATTTGCGTTTTGGAGTACACGGTATCGCGCCAGGGAAATCCGAGAAACGCTGCGGGCCAGGCTGCCAACGGGCGCCGGCCGGGTACAGCACAGGCAAGGGTCTTGCGGCTTACGGCCTATCAGGGAATGCAGCCAATGCTCATAGCGATGCGCGTGACCTGTTTGCGGGGTGAGCACGCCACCGGCTGGATTCGGGGGCGGGCACCGCCCCTGAGGGTGGGACTGCGGCGAACCATTGTACTGTGGCAATTCTGAACCGTACAACAACGCACTCGCAGTATGAAGTGGGGTATGCAGGCATGAAAAAAAATGAGCCAGCATCTCTGCTGGCTCATTTCGTGCCCATGTCTTAAGAAAATGACATGTGCCGCACCGGCGTGGGCACGCCGGCAATGCATCGCGCCGTGATCAGTCGGCCTTGACCGCTTCCACCTGGATCGCGAGCTTGACGTCCTGCTTGAAGCCGTACTTGGCGCCGTAGTCGATACCGAAATCGGCACGGTTGAACTCGGCCACGGCATCGGCGCCGCAAGCCTCGCGCTTGAGCATCGGGTGCTGGATGCACTTGAATTCCTTGATCTCCAGCTTGACCGGCTTCGACACGCCGCGCAGCGTCAGCACGCCTTCCACCTCGGTCGGCACGTCACCCTTGAACTTCGAGAACTTGCCCTTGTACGTGGCATCCGGGAAGGCCTGCACGTCAAACATTTCCGGGCTCTTGGCATGCTCGTTGAGCTTGCTGTTGCCGAAATCGATCGACGTGGCATCGATCTTGATGTCCACCGTGCCGGCCTTTGCGGCACGGTCCAGCGTCACGACACCGGTGGACTTGTCGAACTTGCCACGCCACTTCGACAGGCCGCCCAGGTGATCGGCCTCGAAGCTCGGATACGTGTGCGTCGGGTCGATGTTGTACGTCGTCGCATTGGCCATGGCGGCACCGGCGGCAAACGTGGCGGAGGCTGCCGCGGCAGCGGCGATCAGGGTACGCATCTTCATGTTATGAATCTCCCGTCAAAAAGTTGGAGAGGAAGGTCAGTAAATATGGCCAAGGGGCGGTGAGCGGGACGAAGCCTGCCTCAGCCCTTCTTTGCCGGGGTCACGATATGAAACTTGATCTGGACGTCGTCGGCCACGACCGACGTGTCTTTCCACTCGCCGTCGCCGATATTGAATACGGTCCGCTTGATCGGCAGCACGCCTTCAAACACCTGGGCCCCCGCTTCCTGCCGGTAGGTGGCGGGAACGGTGACGTCGACGGTCTTGCCCTTGATGGTCAGCTTGCCGGCCACGTCGTACTTGCCAGCGGCGCCGGCCTTGATGCTGGTGGACTGGAACACGGCCTTCGGGTACTTGCCCGCGTCGAACCAATCCTTGCCCTTGACCTCCTTGGTGGTCTCGGCATCGCCGATCTCGAACGTCGATACATCGATCTCGACCTTGGCTGACGAGGTGGCCAGCTTGGCCGGATCGAAGTCGACCGTTGCGTCGAACTTCTTGAACTTGCCCTCCATCGGCACGCCGATCTGCTTGGCGGTCGCCGTGACCGAGCTCTTGGCGGCATCGATCTGGGCCCATGCGAGGTTGGCGGCCAGGCCAGCGGTGGCCAGTGCGGCCGCCACGAACATCGTGCCGGGACGAGACATGCGTTTCATCTGAAACTCCAGTAATGACTGGCCCGCGGGGCCGTTGGTCGGTCTGTTGGTCGGTCCGTTTTTCGGTCAGGTACTTCAGCGATTCAGCGCAGGAACGGAATCATGCGCGCAAGCGTGCCATCGCGATCGATGACCTGATGCTTGATCGCCGCGGCGGCGTGCACCACCACGATCGTCGCCATCAGGTAGTTCAGCCACATGTGGGCAAACTTCAGAATCGGCTTGAGCGTATCGCTGGCCTCGATCAGCGGCGGCAGCTTCCACAGGCCCAGGTACACCACGGGCACGCCCACTGCCGAGCTGTAGAGATAACCGGTGATCGGCACGATCAGGATCAGCACATAAAGCAGGTGATGCGCGGCGGCGGCGGCCCTGGCCTGCCAGGCCGGCGTACCCGGCGCCACCGCCGGTGCCGCGTGGGTGGCGCGCCAGATCACGCGCAGCACGGCCACCATGAAAATGGTTACGCCGAGCCATTTGTGCCACGAGAACAGCTTGAGCTTGGTCGGCGTCAGCCCCGGGATACCGGTCATGTAGAGACCGAGCCCGAACGCGGCAAAGATGCCGAATGCGATCAGCCAGTGCAGGCTGATCGCCGTGGCGGTATAGCGGGCCTGGCCCCCCGGCCAGGATCCATTGGAACCCATGTCAGTCAATCCCTTCGATTGTTGCTTTCGTTATCTTTTGACGGTCACCACGACGGCGCGTCCGGCCGATGCGACGGTATCTTGCACAATACCTTGCGCAGTACCTTGCCGTAACCGGTCCGCCATGTTGCCAACGATTCTCGCATTATTAGGGGACCAGCACAGGCTGGGAAGGGTCGAACTTCATTAAGTTGTTCAAATCATTTGATGTGTCGAGATGTCGCACCCGCCGCCCCGGAACCGATCGTAGCGCGCCCGCGTCCGACCGGGGCGGCCTTTTGGTCAAGCCAAAGTACATTCTTTCGAAACCGGCGCAAACAAAAAGGGCCGACCCGGAGGTCAGCCCTTTTGATGCGTTGCGCCGCGACACCGCGCGGCAGCGACGATAGCGATCAGATACGGTTCGCCAGTTCCACGGCCTTGCCGATATAGCTGGCCGGCGTCATGTCCAGCAGCAGCTTCTTGGCATCATCGGGAATGGCCAGGCCCTGCACGAACGTCTGCAGCGCTTCGCGCGAGATACCCTTGCCGCGCGTCAGTTCCTTCAGCTGTTCATACGGATTGGGCACACCGAAACGGCGCATCACGGTCTGCACGGGCTCGGCCAGCACTTCCCAGCAGTTGTCGAGGTCTTCGTTCAGGCGCTCGGGGTTGGTTTCCAGCTTGCCCAGGCCGCGCAGGCAGGCCTCGTAGGCCAGCAGGCTGTAGCCAAAGGCCACGCCCATGTTGCGCAGCACGGTGGAATCGGTCAGGTCGCGCTGCCAGCGCGATACGGGCAGCTTTTCCGACAGGTGGCGCAGCACGGCATTGGCCAGGCCTACGTTGCCTTCCGAATTCTCGAAATCGATCGGGTTGACCTTGTGCGGCATGGTCGACGAGCCAATTTCACCGGCCTTGGTCTTCTGCTTGAAGTAGCCCAGCGCGATATAGCCCCACACGTCGCGGTTCAGGTCCAGCAGGATCGTGTTGGCGCGGCCGATGGCGTCGAACAGCTCGGCCATGTAGTCGTGCGGCTCGATCTGGATCGTGTACGGGTTGAATGTCAGGCCCAGGCGCTGCTCGATCACCTGCTTCGAGAACGCTTCCCAGTCGAACGAGGGGTACGCCGACAGGTGCGCGTTGTAGTTGCCCACGGCACCATTCATCTTGCCCAGCAGTTCCACACGCTCGACGCGCTCGATGGCACGTGCCAGGCGCGCGGCCACATTGGCCAGTTCCTTGCCCAGCGTGGTCGGGCTGGCGGGCTGGCCATGCGTGCGCGACAGCATCGGCTGCGTGGCGTTGAGCTTGGCCAGTTCCACCAGGCGGGCCTGCACGCGCTTGAGCGTCGGCACGATCACGCCGTCACGGGCGCCCTTGAGCATCATGCCGTGCGACGTGTTGTTGATGTCTTCCGACGTGCAGGCAAAGTGAATGAACTCGCTGGCGGCTTCCAGTTCCGCGTTGCCCTTGACCTGTTCCTTGAGCCAGTACTCGACCGCCTTCACGTCGTGATTGGTAACGGCTTCAATTTCCTTGATGCGCGCGGCGTCGGCTTCGGTGAAGTTGTCCACCAGCGCCTGGAGCGCGGCTTCCGACGCGGCCGAGAACTTCGGCACGTCGGGCAGGCCCGCCTGCGCCAGCGCGATCAGCCAGTTGACCTCGACCTTGACGCGGTTGCGCATGAAGGCCGCTTCGGACAGCCATTCGCGCAGCGCATCGGCCTTGGCGGCATAGCGGCCATCGATGGGAGACAGGGCGGTGAGCGGCGAAAGGGAGGACGTGGACATGCTGGCAACCGGGAGAATTGAGGAAACGGGAGGTTCGTGCTGGGGGCGAGGAACCACGCAAATGCGAACAGAAGCGTACAAAGTGCAGATAGAAGCGGCTGATGCGCCGCTCGTACTTGCCAATGCCAGGGTTTCGACGGCGGCCACGAGGCCGGCCGCCGAACGCGCAACGCGGGATTTTACCATCGGGGCATGGCGCTGTGCTGCCTGCCACAAGCAATGCACGCTCCTCGGTGCGCAAGGCCGCATTGGCGCCGCACGTGGCTCCGGGCGCGGGTATACTCGCGCTCGCTCATCCGTTAGCCTGTTATGAAGTGCATCGGGCACGCAGTTGCGCGTGCCATCGGAGCGCCGATGCACTTCATAACAAGCTCAAGGGGAGAACATGAAGCTGTATGCGTCCCACACCAGCCCGTATGCGCGCAAGGTGCGCGTGGTGCTGGCGGAAAAGAAGATCGACTACCAGATGATCGAGGAGAACGTCTGGTCGCCCGACACCACGATTGGTCAGTTCAATCCGCTCGGCAAGGTGCCGTGCCTGATCATGGAAGATGGCGGCGCGGTCTTCGATTCGCGCGTGATTGCCGAATATGCCGACACGCTGTCGCCGGTCAGCCGCCTGATTCCGCAAGGTGGTCGCGAGCGTCTCGAAGTGCGCTGCTGGGAAGCACTGGCCGACGGCCTGCTGGACGCCGCGCTGCTGGTACGCCTGGAAGGCACGCAGCGCCAGGCCCATGAACGCAGCGAAGGCTGGGTGGCACGCCAGCGCGGCAAGATCGATGCGGCACTGGCCGCGATGTCGACGGGCCTGGCCGACAAGCCGTGGTGCACTGGTATCCATTACACGCTCGCTGACGTGGCCGTAGGCTGCGCGCTGGCCTACCTGGATTTCCGCTTCCCGGACATCGCCTGGCGCGACCAGTACCCTAACCTCGTCGCGTTCCAGGAAAAGATCGAGAAGCGCCAGTCGTTCATCGATACCGAACCACCCAAGGCCTGAAGCACAGGGCACTGGATGTACCAATGAAAAAACGGCCGCATGCGGCCGTTTTCCTTTTGCTTCTCCATCACTGGATGATGCCGCCTCCGAGGCAGACATCGCCGTCGTACAGTACCGCCGACTGACCCGGCGTCACGGCCCACTGCGCTTCGGCAAACGACAGCCGCAACGCATCGCCCTCCGCCTTCACGACCGTACACGGCGCATCGCTCTGCCGATAGCGGGTCTTCGCGGCCATCACCGCGCCGGCAGCCGGCGGTTCCCCCGCCACCCACGACAAGTCCGCGGCATCGAGTTCGGGCTTCAGCAGCCAGGGGTGATCATGCCCCTGCACCACGTACAGCGTATTGCTGGCCATGTCCTTGCGCGCCACGTACCACGCGTCGCCGTTGCCATCCTTGCTGCCACCGAGCCCGATACCCTTGCGTTGGCCCAGCGTGTAGAAAGCCAGCCCGATATGCTCGCCCACGACCTTGCCTTCGTCGGTCATCATCGGACCGGGCCGGGTCGGCAGGTAACGGTTCAGGAAGTCACGGAACGGGCGTTCGCCGATAAAGCAGATGCCGGTCGAATCTTTCTTCTTCGCGTTGGGCAGGCCGATTTCGGCGGCGATCTCGCGTACGCGCGTCTTCGGGATCTCGCCCAGCGGGAACATCGTGCGCGACAGTTGCGCCTGGTTCAGCCGATGCAGGAAGTAGCTCTGGTCCTTGGTATGGTCGAACGCCTTGAGCAGTTCGGAGCGGCCGTCTTCCGCCCGGCGCACGCGTGCATAGTGGCCTGTGGCGATAAGGTCCGCACCCAGCGACATCGCGTGGTCGAGAAACGCCTTGAACTTGATCTCGGCATTGCACAGCACATCCGGATTCGGCGTGCGTCCGGCCGAGTATTCGCGCAGGAAGTCGGCGAACACGCGATCCTTGTATTCGGCCGCGAAGTTGACCGCCTCCACGTCCACGCCGATCACGTCGGCAACCGATGCCACGTCGAGCCAGTCCTGGCGCGTGGAGCAATATTCGCTGTCGTCATCGTCTTCCCAGTTCTTCATGAACAGGCCGATGACCTCGTAGCCCTGCTGCTTGAGCAGCCATGCCGTGACCGACGAATCCACGCCGCCCGACATCCCTACCACGACACGCTTGCCGCTCACGACGAGACTCCCGTGGCAGCCGGTTCGGCAACGGCGGTCGGATGGGTGTGCAGCATGTCCAGCGCAAACCGCTTGCCGGCCACGTAGTCTTCCACGCAGGCCATCACCAGCGGCGAACGGTGACGCTCGACACTGGCGCGCAATTCCTCGGCAGTCATCCACACCGTGCGGACAATGCCGGTATCGAGTTGCCGGCCCGCGTCGAGCGAGCCGATATCGCCGGTAAAGGCAAAGCGGATATAGGTGGTGTCGCCCTGGTCGCGCGACGAGCGGCCACGGCTCATGTAGCAGCCGAGCAACGCACGCGGTTCAAACGTGTGCGCGGTTTCCTCGAGCGTTTCGCGGATCACGGCGCGGATCAGGCTCTCGCCCGCTTCCAGATGGCCTGCGGGCTGGTTCAGGCGCAGACCGTCCACCGTTTCCTCTTCCACCAGCAGGAAGCGGCCGCCCCGCTCGATAACCGCGGCGACCGTGACGCTGGCATTCCATTCACGTGACATGATGCACATTTTTTAAGCAATCCGGCATTTTACCGGTTGCCGCTGGAACGTGCAGCACGCGCGGCGTTTCAGGCGGCCTGGGCCGCCAGTTCGGCGGGCAGCAAGGCCAGGGCCTCATCGATCTGCGCCACAAGTGCGCTGGACGCCGGCATCAACGGTCGGCGCACCTCGGCGGTAACAAGTCCGGACAGGGCCAGCGCGGCCTTGACCGGCGCCGGGTTCGGCTCGGCAAACATCAGCCCGATCAACGGCGACAACTGGCGGAACAGCGCGCGCGCCGCTTCCTCGCGACCGGTACGCGCATATTGCAGCAGCCGGACAAACAGGTCGGGACGCACATGCGCGGCCGCCGGCACGATGCCCTGTCCGCCGCGCAACAGGTGGTCGAGCATCAGCGTATCGTCGCCGCAGAACACGCCGATCAGATCCTGCACTGCCAGCGTGCGCAGGCCTGCCGGATCGCACTCCTTGATCGCCACGATCTGCGGATGTGCGGCCAGTCGCCATGCAAGTTCAGGGGAAATCGTGCAACCGGTGCGCTTCGGCACGTTGTAGAGCATCAATGGCTTGCCGGTCTGGCTGGCCACGCTGCGCATATGCCATGCTATGCCTTCATCCGATACGCGCAGGTAGTAAGGCGGCGGCACCAGATAACCGGCCAGCGGCAGGCGGTCGAGCCGGCGCACCTGCTCGCATACCGCATGCGTGGCCACGCCGCCCACACCTGCCATGACCGGCAGCACACCGTCCACGGCTTCGAGTACCGCAGCCGTCAGCATGAAGCGCTCGGCGTCGGTCAACAGGCCGCCCTCGCCCGTCGTGCCAAGCACGATGAGGCCATCGACGCCGGCCGCCGCATAGTGCGTGGCCAGCCGCTGCGCGGCATCGAGGTCCACCTGCTCATTGCGCAACGGTGTCACCATCGGCAACCACAGGCCACCAGCCATCGCAACGCGATGCTCAATGCGTGCCATGGTCGTCTCCAAGCACCGTGGCCACGCCAAACTCGGCGGCGGGCAATGCCGCCATGATTGCATGCATGGCCGCATCGCGGTCGCCGCGCTCCACCTCCACATGCAACGTGGTCTCTGCATGGCGATGATCGACTTCCACCACGTAGATCCGCGCCATATTGCCGATCGCCCGATGCAAGGTCTGGCGCAGCGCAAATACCTGCGCGGACGAAACCGCCAGGCGCAGCCGGATCCATGGATCCGGCGCAACGGCGCGGCGTCGCGGGACAGAAGCAAACGCCACGGCGAGACTCGATGACTGTCGCATGAAGCGGTGATCCGCGCTTGGCGGATCGTCTGTTGAACATGACTCCATGCTAGGGACGGGCATCTCAAATTGATGCAGGATTGAAGGCGGGATGCATCAAGAAGGCATAAAGGTCTTGCCTTTGATTTTGATTTTGATTGTCTCCCCTCTCCCGCGTAGCGGGAGAGGGGAGCTGTACAACTCAAAACGTCTTCGTGATCGATGCAAACGCAGTCGCCTTGCCCAGGTAGCGGCCACGCGTGTTGGTGTAGACCGTCTTGTCGGCATTGGTGCCGATATACGCCACGGATAGCGCGAAGCCCTTGCCAAGGTCCTTGGTCAGCCCGAGCTTCCAGTCCGTGTACGACGCGTCGCTGAAATGCTGCACGCCCTGGTAGCCCACATGCGCGTTCAGCGTCAGGTCCCATACGTTCAACGGCACGTTGGCGCTCAGGTCGATGTAGTAGCTGTTCTTGCTATCGGCAAACCCGAACAGGTTGGTCACCGCATGCGAGTACTTCAGGAACACCGGGCCCCAGCCAACGCCGGCGTAAAGTTCGGTGGTGTACGGACGCGTGGTCGTATATCCGCCCGGGTAGTAGTACTCGAGCACGCCGACGTCATAGTTGATGTCCTGTCCGGCCACCTGGAACGAATTCTTGAAGCCGCCGTAGAAGTCCATCTCGACCGGCGCGGACACCGACGGATCGGCATCGCCGAGCCAACTGATGCTCGAATTCCAGTTGCCAATGTAGAAGCCACTGGCATGCGCATAGTCGAAGCCGCCCTGGATGGCCGGGCGACGGTCGGTCTGGCTGATGCCGCGGTAGCGATAGTCGGATACCACCGATACGTTGGCGGTGAAGGCATGGGGCGAGGCCGGCTCGGCCTCCTGGGCAAAGGCGGCGGAGAACGGTGCTGCTAGCAGGACGGCGGTGGCCAGCGTGGCCGGCACCGAGGTCATCAGGCGGGTTGCGATCATGAATTCAGGTTACGTGGACGCGTTTTTTTGGAACGCCTCGGATGAGACGTGGGCGCCACGATACGCAGCCGGACCTCAAATCGGCATCAAGAATTCAGGTGACGCCGATGTCATTTGATAAAGACGGTTTTACGAAGCAATCGGGTCTGCATGAAATGAGTCGTTTCATGCGTAGCAAAAATGAGTCGTGGCGACCGCACAAATCTCCGACCGTCCGGTCACCATCGAACGTAAGTTTCGGGTAAGCTGCGCAAAAATTGGTGTGTTGTTTTGCAATGCACCAACGGGCAAGGACGTTGGCCCGACCAACAGATACGAACGACGCCAGACAGGAGAAATTGACGATGCATATCGGCATCCCGCTCGAAACGCGGGCAGGTGAGACGCGTGTCGCCGCTACCCCGGAGACGGTCAAGAAGTACGTTGCCCAGGGCCACCAGGTGACCGTGCAGGCCGGCGCAGGGGTACGCGCCAGTATTCCCGACGCCGCGTTCGAAGCGGCCGGCGCGCGTATCGGCTCCGCGGCCGACGCGCTCGGCGCGGAGCTCGTGCTCAAGGTCCGTTCGCCCGACGATGCGGAGCGTGCCCAGTTCAGGGCCGGCTCGGTACTCGTTGGCATGCTCAATCCGTTCGATATCGAAAACAACGCCCGCATGGCCAGCGCCGCGATCACCGCGTTCGCGCTGGAGGCCGCGCCGCGCACCACGCGCGCGCAGAGCATGGACGTGCTGTCGTCGCAAGCCAACATCGCCGGCTACAAGGCCGTGCTGGTGGCTGCGCACCACTACCAGCGCTTCATGCCGATGCTGATGACCGCGGCTGGCACCGTCAAGGCCGCGCGCGTGCTGATCCTTGGCGCCGGCGTGGCCGGCCTGCAGGCGATTGCCACGGCCAAGCGCCTGGGCGCCGTGATCGAGGCTTCCGACGTGCGCCCCGCCGTGAAGGAGCAGATCGAATCGCTCGGCGCAAAATTTCTCGACGTACCGTTCGTGACCGACGAGGAACGCGAGATTGCCCAGGGCGTGGGCGGCTATGCGCGCCCGATGCCGCCAGACTGGATGCGCCGCCAGGCCGAGCTGGTGCACCAGCGTGCCATCCAGGCCGACATCGTCATCACCACGGCATTGATTCCGGGCCGCAAGGCACCGGTGTTGCTGGCGGAAGACACCGTGAAGCAGATGAAGCCTGGTTCCGTGGTGGTGGACCTGGCCGCCGCGCAGGGCGGCAACTGCCCGCTGACCGTGGCCGACGAAGTCGTCGAACGCCACGGCGTGGTGCTGATCGGCCATACCAACCTGGCCAGCATGGTGGCCGCCGACGCGTCGGCGCTCTACGCGCGCAACGTGCTGGACTTCCTCAAGCTGATCGTCGACAAGGACGGCCGCTATACGCTCAACCTCGAAGACGACATCGTCGCGGCCTGCCTGATGTGCAAGGACGGCCAGGTCGTCAGGCAGGCCGCCTGATTTTTTCCTGTTGACGCCGTGGCGCGGACCGAGCCGGCCGCGCCACGCACCGCCGCGCCCTCGGCACACGTTGTTCCTGAAGTACTGGTTTCTCGCAGTCCCGCCTGGCGCGATGCATGGCAGCAAGTATTCGAAAGCAACGGAGGAGAAGTCGATGGATATGGTTAACCACACGGTGATCAACCTGATCATCTTTGTGCTGGCCATCTACGTGGGGTACCACGTGGTATGGACGGTCACACCCGCGCTGCACACCCCGCTGATGGCCGTGACCAATGCGATCTCGGCCATCATCATCGTCGGCGCCATGCTGGCGGCCGGCCTGACCGAAGGCGGCGTGGGTCGCATCATGGGCACGCTGGCCGTGGCACTGGCCGCCGTGAACGTGTTCGGTGGCTTCCTGGTGACCCAGCGCATGCTGGAGATGTTCAAGAAGAAGGAACCGAAGGCCAAGGCCGTGTCGGGCAGCAAGGAGGCCGCGTGATGGAACTCATCAGCATGAACCTCGTGACGCTGCTGTACCTGGTGGCATCGGTCTGCTTCATCCAGGCCCTGAAGGGTCTGTCGCACCCGGCATCGGCCCGCAAGGGCAATACGTTCGGCATGATCGGCATGGCGATTGCCGTGGTGACCACGCTGGCACTGATCGTCAAGCTCAAGAACGAGTTCCTGGCAGCCGGGGCCGCGCAGTCGTCGGTCGGTACCGGCATGGCGCTGATCTTCGGCGCACTGGTGGTGGGCGGCGGGATTGGCGCCTATGTGGCCCGCAAGGTCGAGATGACCAAGATGCCCGAACTGGTGGCGGCCATGCACTCGCTGATCGGTCTTGCCGCGGTGTTCATCGCGGTGGCCGCCGTGGCCGAGCCTGCTGCGTTCGGCATCACGCCGGCTGGCTCGCACGACATTCCGCTCGGCAACCGCATCGAACTGTTCATCGGCTGCTTCGTGGGCGCGATCACGTTCTCGGGTTCGGTCATTGCATTCGGCAAGCTGTCGGGCCGCTACAAGTTCCGGCTGTTCCAGGGTGCGCCGGTGGTATTCCCGGGGCAGCACTGGCTGAACCTGCTGCTGGCCATTGCGATGCTCGGCTTCGGCATCATCTTCTTCCTGTCGCAGGCCTGGCTGCCGTTCGTGATCATGCTGGCCATCGCATTCGTGCTGGGCGTGCTGATCATCATCCCGATCGGCGGCGCGGACATGCCAGTGGTGGTGTCGATGCTGAACTCGTACTCGGGCTGGGCCGCGGCCGGCATCGGCTTCTCGCTGAACAACCCGATGCTGATCATCGCCGGCTCGCTGGTCGGATCTTCCGGTGCGATCCTTTCGTACATCATGTGCAAGGCCATGAACCGGTCGTTCTTCAACGTGATCCTGGGTGGCTTCGGCGCCGACGCCTCGGCCGGCGCCACGGCTGGCGTGCAGGCACAACGTAACGTGAAGTCCGGCTCGGCCGACGACGCCGCGTTCGTGATGAGCAATGCCGAAACCGTGATCATCGTGCCCGGCTATGGCCTGGCGGTGGCACGCGCCCAGCATGCACTCAAGGAATTGACCGAGAAGCTGACCGAGCACGGCGTGACGGTGAAGTACGCGATCCACCCCGTGGCAGGCCGCATGCCGGGCCACATGAACGTGCTGCTGGCCGAAGCCGAGGTGCCGTACGACCAGGTGTTCGAAATGGAGGACATCAACAGCGAGTTCGGCCAGGCCGACGTGGTACTGGTGCTGGGTGCCAACGACGTGGTCAACCCCGCCGCCAAGACCGATCCGAAATCGCCGATTGCCGGCATGCCGATCCTGGAAGCCTACAAGGCCAAGACCATCATCGTGAACAAGCGTTCGATGGCGTCCGGCTATGCCGGGCTCGACAACGAGCTGTTCTACATGGACAAGACCATGATGGTGTTTGGCGATGCCAAGAAGGTCGTGGAGGAAATGTTCAAGGCCGTGGATTAAGTTGCCGTTAATGCTGCGGAGGGCCCTCAGTCCGCGAAGTGAATAAAGAAACTCGCAGACCTGAAATCAATAAAATCGAACTAGTGCGGCCAGCAACCAACGCTGGCCGTTTCCTTTTGCGCGGTCTGGTTGCACGCGTGATTTCAGGCGCTATACTGGCTTGCCCCGTTCTTTTTCCCTTCCCTGCGCCCGGCGGCCAGATTCAATCGCACCATGACATTTACCGCGCATGACCGGAACCTGTCGGTCTTCCATCACCCCGTGCTGACGGTGCTGGTGGACGATAGCAAGTCGTTTATCGACAGCCTGGCGTTCCAGATGGATGCATCGCGCGCGGTGGTCAGCTTCACCGATCCGCGCGAGGCACTCGCATGGATTCGCGATGCGTATGCCACACGTCATCCGGCCTTCCTGCCGGTACGGGTCACGCACGACGACCTCACATTCCTGTCCGAGCGCCGTACGGTGCAGCTCGATGTCGATCGCATTCACCGCCAGATCCACGACGTGCACCGCTTCCTGCAGCCGGGTGTGATCGTGATCGATTACTCGATGCCGCAGATGGACGGACTCGAGTTCTGCCAGGCGCTAAAGGACCTGCCGTGCAAGACGATCCTGCTGACCGGCACGGCTGACGAAAGCATTGCGGTGCAGGGTTTCAACCATGGGTTGATCGATCGCTACGTCAAGAAGCACGACCCGAACATGGTGGCACGCCTGAACGAGGAAATCGACGCGCTCCAGCAGCAGTACTTCGCGTCGATCTCGCGCACGCTGCGCGACCTGCTGACGCGCCACTCGTACTCATTCCTGTCCGACCCGGTCATGGCCGACCGTGTGCGCCAGACCGCCGCGCGCTACGGTTTCGTCGAGTACTACCTGTATCCGAATCCCGCGGGCATGCTGCTACTCACCGCGCAGGGCCATGCCACGCTGATGGTGATCGAGACGCGTGCCGGGTTGATGAACCAGGTGGAATCGGCCGAGGCGTACGAAGCGCCCGCGGCATTGATCGAAGGCCTGCGGGAAGGCCGCATCGTGCCATTCTTCTGGCCCGGCAATGGCATGTACACGCCGGCATGCCTCGATTGGGAACAGTACTGCCTGCCGGCCGAGCGCTGCGAAGGTGGCGAAGAGTACTTCTACGCGCTGTTCGACCTGCCGCGCCATATGCTGCAGGAGCCAGTGGTCAGCCTGCAGAGTTTTCTCGCGGAATTCTCGCGCGGTGCCGATGCCATGACCGGACGCAACCGCCACGTCTGAGTTTGATTCCTGCTTCCCTCGCCTGCCGGAGAGGGAAGCAAAACCGCAGGTCCCCTCAGCTTTTCTTCACTGCCTCGCGATTCCCCCCACGCACCATATCGAACCGGAACAGACGGCATTCGATATTGCCGTTGTAGAGCGGCGTGCGGCGTGACTCCTTGAGTCGCAGGCGCTTCGGGATCGACAGGTCGCCCGTGAACACCCAGGCCTGCCAGCCCGAGAAATTCTGCTTCAGCGTGGTGGCGAAGGCGCTCGCGAACTGGTTGGCCGCGGCTTCCTCGGCCTCATCTCGCGGCGAGTCCTGCATGGCGTTGCGCCGATCGCCACGCACGGCGATACGTTCGCCATACGGCGGATTCATCATCATCAGGCCTGCGTCGGCAAACGGCGGCTGCACGAAACGCGCATCGACCTGCTTCAGTTGCACGTCGCCCGGCAAGCCGGCACGGCGCCAGTTGGCCTGTGTCATCGACAGCATGTCAGTCGAAATGTCGGAGCCCGCGATCTGCAACGCGGCGCCCTGGCTGGCAGCCTGCTCGCGCACCCGTTGCGCATCGGCGCGCAGTGCCTGCCACGCCTTGGTGTTTGCGCCCTTCAGCCATTCGAACGCAAACGTGCGACCCCCGCCCGGCGCAATGCCCAGCGCCACCTGCGCGGCTTCCACCAGGAACGTGCCGCTGCCGCACATCGGGTCGAAGAACGGACGGGCGGTGTTCCCCTGCGTCCAGCCCGCCAGCCGCAGGATGCCTGCGGCAAGGTTTTCCTTGAGCGGTGCCTCGCCCTTTTCCATGCGCCAGCCGCGCTTGAACAGCGGCTCGCCCGTGGTATCGAGGTACAGCGTGCAATCGAACTCGGTCAGGTGGGCATAGATGCGGACGTCCGGGCTGACGGTATCGACGCTGGGGCGCGCACCGAGCCGTTCGCGCATCGCATCGCAGACGCCGTCCTTCACGCGTAGCGCCGTGAAATTGAGGCTTTGCAGCGGCGACTTGTGCGCGGTGATATCCACGCGCAGCGTCTCATCGGGCGAGAACCATTGGTCCCAGCGCTGCTGGCGCGCCAGTGCGTAGACATCGTCCTCATGCCGATAGCCGCGCTGCGCCACGCGCAGCAGCACGCGACTGGCAATGCGCGAGTGAAGATTGACCGCGTAGGCCGCAGCCATGTCACCGGAAAACGACACGCCACCGGGCATCTCGCGATGCACCTCGAACGGCGCTGCGGCCGCCACGGCCGGATATTGCGCGATCTCGCGCAACTCCTCGGCCAGTGCCGGTTCAAGGCCACGCGGGCAAGGAGCAAAGAAGGCTTGGGTCATGGCGAGTGATTCCTGAAAACAAAAACGTCCGCTGCGGCGGACGGAAGGTGCACGGGTCCGGTGTGTCGATCAGCCCGCGGCAAGCGCGCGGTCGAGGAAATCGAGCCGGTCCTGGCCCCAGTACGACTGGCCGTCGTGGACAAACCACGGCGCACCGAACACATTCGCGGAGATCGCGTCCTGCGTATTCTGCGCGTAGGCGGCCTGCACCGCCTGCGCTTCGCTGGCCTTGAGCAGGCTCGCACCATCGAAGTCGTTCTCGTCGGCGATCTGCGCCAGCGTGGCCGCATCGGCAATATTGCGCTGCTCGGCCCAGATGGCGCGTGTGATCGCTGCGGTAAGCGCCAACGCGCGCGCGGTACCGTGAGCCAGTTGTACGGCGATGATGAGCCGGGCGGCGGCGTCGCCCGAGACCGGGAAAAACGTAGGATGCAGGTTCAGCGGGATATTCAGGAACTTGCTCCAGCGTTCGAGCTCGACCAGCCGGTACGCCTGGCGTTGCGGCGGGCGCTGTGCCAATGGCACGCCGCCAGAAACCGAGAACACCTTGCCCAGGTCGGCCGGCTTCAGCAGCACCTGCGCCCCATGGCGGTTGGCGATCTCCACGAAGCGCGCGTGCCCGAGATACACGAACGGGGATTGCGGTGCCAGGAAATACTCGACCTGCTTGCTCATCACGACCTCATCGAAAAGACAGTGGGACCCAATATCCGATTGTTATCTGATTGCTACCTGATAGCTTAGAACGGCTTTACGACAACCAGGATCACGATGGCCAGCAATACCAGCACCGGCAGTTCGTTGAACCAGCGGTAGAACGTATGCGAGCGTGTATTGGCGCCGCGCTCGAACTTGCGCAGCAGCACGCCACAGCCATGGTGATATCCGATCAGTACCAGCACCAGCGCCAGCTTGGCGTGCATCCAGCCCTGCCCCGTGCCGCGTCCGATGCCGTAGCCCAGATAGAGCCACAGTCCGAACACCACGGCGGGCACCGCCAGCATCGTCATGAAACGGAACAGCTTGCGCGCCATCAGCAACAGCCGCCGCACGCTGGCCGGATCTGTCTCCATGGCCAGATTGACAAAGATACGCGGCAGGTAGAACAGCCCCGCGAACCACGAAACCACGAACAGGATGTGAAAGGCCTTGACCCAGAGCATCGGCAACTGGCTCCCGCTTACGTACGGATCTCGCCGTGTCCGAACACGACGTACTTGAGCGACGTCAGGCCTTCCAGGCCCACCGGTCCACGTGCATGCAGCTTGTCGTTCGAGATACCGATCTCGGCACCGAGGCCATACTCGAAGCCGTCGGCGAAACGTGTCGACGCATTGATCATCACGCTGGCCGAATCCACTTCACGCACGAAACGCATGCCTGTGCTGTAGTTCTCGGTCACGATCGAATCGGTGTGCGCCGAGCCGTAGGTGTTGATATGCGCGATGGCGGCATCGAGTCCGTCGACGGTGCGGATGGCCAGCACCGGTGCCAGGTATTCGAGGCTCCAGTCTTCTTCGGTGGCATCGACCAGCCCCTTGAAGCCTGCGGCTTCGAGCGTGGCCCGCGTGTCCGCGCATACGCGCAGCTCGACACCCTTCTCCTGGTAGATGCGGCACAGCGGGGTCAGCACGGCCGCCGCGATCTGGCGCGATACCAGCAGCGTTTCCATGGTGTTGCACGGCGCATAGCGCTGCGTCTTGGCGTTGTCGCAGATACGCACGGCCTTTTCCAGGTCGGCATCGTCGTCGACGTAGACGTGGCAGATGCCGTCCAGATGCTTGATCATCGGCACGCGGCCTTCTTCGATCAGGCGCGCGATCAGGCTCTTGCCGCCGCGCGGCACGATCACGTCGACATACTCCGTCATCGTGATCAGGCGGCCCACCGCGGCGCGGTCGGTAGTCTCGATCACCTGTACCGCTTCGGCCGGCAGTCCGGCGGCGGACAGGCCCTCGGCCACCAGCGCGGCCAGCGCCGTGTTCGATTCGATGGCCTCGGAACCGCCGCGCAGGATGGTCGCATTGCCCGATTTCAGGCACAGCGCCGCCGCGTCGATGGTCACGTTCGGCCGCGATTCGTAGATGATGCCGATCACGCCAAGCGGCACGCGCATCTGGCCCACCTGGATGCCGGTGGGACGAAACTTCATGTTCGAGATCTCGCCAATCGGGTCCGGCAGCGCGGCGATCTGCTCAAGGCCGGCCGCCATCGTGTCGATGGCCTTGTCCGACAGGGTCAGCCGATCCACGAACGCGGGGTCCTGGCCGTTGGCGCGGGCACGTTCCACATCGCGTGCATTGATGGCCTTGAGCTTGCCGGCGTCGCGGCGGATGGCCGCGGCAATCGTCAGCAGTGCGCGGTTCTTGTCGGCCGTGGAGGCGCGCGCCATGGCGCGCGACGCTGCGCGGGCCTGTTGGCCAACGCGGGACATATAAGCGTGGAGATCGAACTCGGTCATGATGGTGTCCGGGTGTGCCCGGTCTGCTGTGGGTGCCGCGATGTCGATGCGCCGGCGCGGCTGCCAGCGATATTCCTGGTTTGGCCTGTGGTCCCGGTCTCAGCCTGGACGCGCGACCAGCAGCGCCAGTTGCAGCAGGCCGTCCCACGGCTCGGCAGGCAGCGCCCCGGCCGGGCCACCCGCGCCTGGCAGGTCCGCCAGGCCCTTGACCTGCCGGTCGAGCCGCGCGGCCATGGCCAGTGCGGCTTCCAGTTGCGGCATGGACAGCCGTTGCGCGGCTTGTGGCACCAGCCGCTCGCGCGGGCCCCAGACCCGCAGTTCGCGCATCAGCACGCCTGCCGGTTTGCCGGCCGCCAGCCCTTGCCGGACCTTGGATAATACGCGAATTTCCTCGGTCAGCGCCCACAGCACCAGCACCGTGGCCTCGCCCTCGCCACGCAGCCCTTCGAGCATGCGTGTCAGGCGAGGCACGTCGCCGCCGAGCATGGCCTCGGACAGCTTGAATACGTCATAGCGGGCTACGTTCAGCACCGCATCGTGAACCTGGTCGAAGGTCAGCACGCCGGGCGGGTAAAGCAGGCCGAGTTTCTGGATTTCCTGGTGCGCGGCCAGCAAGTTGCCTTCGACCTTGTCCGCAATGAATTGCAGCGCACGCCGGCCGGCTTCGCCCGGCTCCACGCGCTGCTGCTGCAGGCCCAGCCGCTCGCCAACCCAGGCGGGCAGGCGGGTGCGATCGACCGCGTCGACCTTGATGGCGATCCCGGCCGATTCCAGCGCCTGGAACCACGCGGACTTCGCCGTAGCAAAATCCAGGCGCGGCAGTGTGACCAGCATCACCACGTCCTGCGACGGCTGGGCCGCCACGGCGCGCAATGCTTCGCCGCCATCCTTGCCGGGCTTGCCCGAGGGCACGCGCAATTCAACGATCTTGCGGTCACCGAACAGCGACATCGATTGCTGGGCCTCGACCAGCTGGCCCCAATGGAAGCCGCGCTCGGCCACCAGCACCTCGCGTTCGGTGAATCCCGCGTCGCGGGCTGCACGGCGCAGGCGGTCCACCGCTTCGAGCACCAGCAGGTGCTCGTCGCCATGCACCACATACAGCGGCGCCAGGCCCTTGGCCTGGGCCTGCTTCAGGTGTGCATCGAGTCCGTCGAGCTTGAGCTGCATCGTCGCCCTGGAAATGGCGGGAGAACCCCGCTCAGATTGCCTTGACCGCGGCCAGCCGGCGCATCAACTGCTGCACGATGTCGCGCTGCATGTCGCGATAGAGCTGCTGCTCTTCGTAGTCCTTGGCCAGCGTATTCGCTTCGTTGTAAGTCAGGTCGCGCGTCAGGATCAGGGTCGACGGCGCGATCAGTTCCTTGCCCGCCGGGTCGCGCAGGCGGAAGCTGAAGCGCTGGGTCAGGCGGTATTCGCGCACCACGCCCTGGGCCGTGATCGACAGGATCGACTTCCCGCGCGTGTCCGCGAGCACGTCCAGCAGCGCGTCGGCTTCCTTCTGATCCTCGACGATCTTCGTGTCCGACCCGTTGCGAATATTGCGGCGCAAATCCGCACCCATCAGCGAGTTCGGCGGCAAGCCGACATAAAGCCGCTTGAACGCGAAATCGGCGTTGCCGCGCATGTGAAAGCCGCAGCCGGCCAGCAGGCCGGCCGCCGCCATTGCGGCACCGAGGGCGAGAAATCCGCGGCGTCCCATATCCTCCGGTCGATCCATTCCTGTGTCTTCCTGGCTATGTGGCTCAGAGCACCACGTTGACGAGCCGGCCCGGCACCACGATGATCTTCTTGGGCGCGGCGCCATTGGCGAACTTCGCCACGATCTCGCTGCCGGCGGCAACCGCTTCGATAGCGGCGCGATCGGCATCGGCCGGCACCGTCAGGCTGCCACGGACCTTGCCGTTGACCTGCAGCACCAGTTCGATCTCGCTGCGTACCAGCGCGCCCTCGTCCACCTGCGGCCAGGCCGCGTCGAGGATGTCGCCAGCTTCCGTCGCGTAGCCGAGCTCGGCCCACAGTCCGTGCGCGATATGCGGCACCACCGGGTACAGCACGCGCAGCAGGATGCTGAAACCTTCGCGGCGCGCGGCCGGCGACGCGCTCTTGGCATCTTCCAGCGCATTCAGCATCTTCATCGTGGCCGATACCACGGTGTTGTACTGGATGCGCTCGTAGTCGTAGTTGGCCTGCTTGAGCACGGTATGCATCTCGCGACGCAGGTCGGCATCGTCAGCGGTGGCCTTGGTGCCGGCGCCATCGCGAATGGCCCGGGCGTTGGCAAAACCGTAGTTCCACACCCGGCGCAGGAAACGCGATGCACCTTCCACGCCCGAACCGCTCCACTCGAGCTGCTGCTCGGGCGGCGCGGCAAACATCACGAACAGCCGCGCGGTATCGGCGCCGTGCAGGTCGATCAGGGCCTGCGGGTCGATGCCGTTGTTCTTCGACTTCGACATCTTCTCCACGCCGCCGATCACCACGGGCTGGCCATCGGCCTTCGACGTGGCCCCAACCGGGCGGCCACGCTCGTCGGTCTTTACATCGACATCGGCGGGGTTGTACCAGGTCTTCTTGCCCGAAGCGTCTTCACGGTAGTACGTCTCGTTGAGCACCATGCCCTGCGTGAGCAGGTTCGTGAACGGCTCGTCGAACTTGACCAGGCCCAGGTCACGCATGACCTTGGTCCAGAAACGCGCGTACAGCAGGTGCAGGATCGCGTGCTCGATGCCGCCGATGTACTGGTCCATCGGCATCCAGTAATCGTTGCGCGCATCGACCATCGTGGTCGCGTCCGGGCACGTGTAGCGCATGTAGTACCAGCACGAGTCGATGAACGTATCCATCGTATCGGTCTCGCGGCGCGCGGGCTTGCCGCACGACGGGCAGCTGCATTCCAGGAAGCGCGGATCCTTGTTCAGCGGATTGCCCGTGCCGTCCGGCACGAGATCCTCGGGCAGCACCACCGGCAGGTCTTTCTCAGGCACCGGCACCACGCCGCAGCTGTCGCAATGGATCAGCGGAATCGGCGTGCCCCAGTAACGCTGGCGCGAGATACCCCAGTCGCGCAGGCGCCAGGTCACCTTCTTCTCGCCCAGGCCCTTGGCGGCCAGGTCGGCGGCAATCGCGTCCACCGCAGCCTTGTAGCCAAGGCCATCGTACTTGCCGCTTTCGATGCAGACGCCGTGTTCCTTGTCGCCGTACCACTCCTGCCAGGCTTCGGTGGAATACGGCTGGCCCTTGACGTCGATCACCTGACGGATCGGCAGCTGGTATTTGTTGGCAAATGCGAAGTCGCGCTCGTCGTGTGCCGGCACGCCCATCACGGCGCCGTCGCCGTAGCTCATCAGCACGTAGTTGCCGACCCACACTTCCACCTGCTGGCCGGTCAGCGGATGCGTGACCTTGAGTCCGGTGGGCATGCCCTTCTTCTCCATGGTCGCCATATCGGCTTCCATGACCGAACCATGCTTGCATTCGTCGATGAACGCGGCCAGTGCCGGATTGCCAACGGCTGCATGCGTGGCCAGCGGGTGCTCTGCGGCCACGGCGCAGAACGTGACACCCATGATCGTATCGGCGCGCGTGGTGAACACGTAGAGCTTGCCGTCACCGATCAGTTGGCCATCGGCATCGCTGATCTCGTGCGGGAAGGCAAAACGCACGCCCTCGCTGCGGCCGATCCAGTTCTGCTGCATGATCTTGACGCGCTCGGGCCAGCCCAGGCCATCGAGGTCGCCAAGCAGTTCCTGCGCGTAGTCGGTGATGCGCAGGTAGTACATCGGAATTTCGCGCTTTTCCACCGGCGCACCCGAGCGCCAGCCGCAACCATCGATGACCTGCTCGTTGGCCAGAACGGTCTGGTCCACGGGGTCCCAGTTCACGGTGCCGGTCTTGCGGTAGGCGATGCCCTTTTCCAGCATCTTCAGGAACAGCCACTGGTTCCAGCGGTAGTAGTCGGGGTCGCAGGTGGCCACTTCGCGCGACCAGTCGATCGCCAGGCCCATCGACTGCATCTGCTTCTTCATGTAAGCGATGTTGTCGTAGGTCCAGGCCGCCGGTGCCACGTGGTTGTTCAGCGCGGCGTTCTCGGCCGGCATGCCGAATGCATCCCAGCCCATCGGCATCAGCACGTTGCGACCGTTCATGCGCAGGTAGCGCGCCATCACGTCATTGATGGTGTAGTTGCGCACGTGGCCCATGTGCAGCTTGCCCGAGGGATACGGCAGCATCGAGCAGGCGTAGAACTTCTGCTTTTCCTTGCCGTCGGGTCCGACCGCGTGCTCCGACACCTTGTAGGCATCGATGGCTTGCCAGTGCTGCTGGGCGGCTTGTTCAACGGCGGACGGAAGATATTTGTCTTGCATGGTCGGGACGACGGTCTGGACAACGGCGGGCGCGGCAACTGGCGCGCCGGACGGCCTGGGGATCGGATTGCGAAAGAGACGATTATAACCGTGGCCGCCAGTGAAACCTGGCCGCCACGGCGCCTTGCAAAGGCAAGTACGGCTCGCCTGGGCGAGCCGTGCAGACTTACTTCAGGCCCAGCACGTCCTGCATGTCGAACATGCCGTGAGGCTTGTCGGCCAGGAACCGTGCCGCGCGGACCGCGCCATCGGCGTAGGACTGGCGGCTCGACGACTTGTGGCTGATCTCGATCCGCTCGCCAATACCGGCAAACATCACGGTGTGATCGCCAACGATATCGCCGCCGCGCACCGTGGCGAAGCCGATCGAACTGGCTTCGCGCGGGCCGGTGTGGCCTTCGCGCGCGTACACCGCACAATCGTCGAGGTTGCGGCCGGTTGCCTTGGCAATGACTTCGCCCATGGTCAGCGCGGTGCCCGACGGGGCATCCACCTTATGACGATGGTGGGCTTCGATGATCTCTATGTCGTAGCCGGTGGAAAGCAGCTTGGCCGCCACTTCCAGCAGCTTGAACGTGGCATTGACGCCCACGCTGAAGTTCGACGCGAAGACCACGCCGATCGACTTGGCCGCATCGTCCAGCGCCTGCTTGCCAGCAGCGTCGAACCCCGTGGTGCCGACCACGATCTTGGTGCCGAGGCGCTTTGCCACGGCCAGATGGGCCAACGTGCCTTCGGGACGCGTGAAATCGATCAGGCAATCGGCGGCGCCGAGTACCGCTTCGATATCGGACGAGATCTTCACACCGGTTTCACGGCCCAGGAACATCGCGGCATCCTGGCCCAGTGCAGCGGAGCCTGGCACGTCAAGCGCGCCGGCCAGCGTGACGCCTTCGGTATTCAGGACGGTTTCGATCAGCATGCGGCCCATGCGGCCAGATGCACCTGCGATGGCGATTTTCATGGTGTGGCGTGTCGGATGTCTGCTGCCCGGCCGTCGGGCCGGGCAGCATGGAGGAGCTTGGAGGTTGCTGGAAGCTGGCTCGCGTACGCGATCAGCTAGCCGGTTTGCCGTCGGTCGTGCTGGTGCTCGGGGTCGGGGCAGCAGCCGGCTCGGCAGCCGACGGGGCCGGAGCCTCAGCCGCCGACGCACCGGCCGCGGCCGGCATGGCTGCAGCCTCGGTGCCGGTCGGCG
This sequence comes from Cupriavidus sp., assembly GCF_057315035.1. Lineage (NCBI taxonomy): Bacteria > Pseudomonadati > Pseudomonadota > Betaproteobacteria > Burkholderiales > Burkholderiaceae > Cupriavidus > Cupriavidus sp. The sequence continues at coordinate 45,790 of NZ_DBHKYV010000038.1, forward strand.
CCGGGGCAGGATTCGGGTTCGACTGGCTCGACGACGTGATCTTGCCCGACGTCTGGTTCTTTAGTGCCGCCTTCATGCCGTCAATTTCAGCAATCAGCTCGTATTCCGACGGCAAATCGTCGCCTTGCCACTTGGTCAGCTTGTCGCCGTCGAAAAATACCGTGAACTGGCGCGATTGCACCACTGGCGTGCTGCCGCGGCGGAACGAGAAGTAATAGTCCCAGCGGTTGCCGTGGAAGACATCCTGCAGCAGCGGTGTGCCCAGCAGGAAGCGGACCTGGTCGCGCGTCATGCCTTCGCGCAACTGCGAAACGGCTTCGCGCGACACAAAATTGCCCTGGACGATATTGATGCGGTATGGCGTGATGGCATCAGCCACCTTGCGCGACGTGCTGTCGTAGGCCGAGCAGGCACCGGCCAGCAGCGCTGCAGCCAGCAGGGAAGACACCAGCGCCGGGCGCATGGCGGACGAACGGAATGAACGCATGTATCTCGCTTCCAGACGGGAATGATTCTGTGCCGGAACCGGCGCGCAGCACGAAGCTGCGGCATCCGGCACGGCCAGGCGATTCGCGGGCACCCCACCACGCGGGTGGCGTCCGGACGCCATGGCACCGGGGCGACTTTTGCCGCCAAAACCCTTATGATTCAACTATCCAGACATTGTACTCTAGGGAGTCACGCCCATGCCGAGTCCGGCGGACCTCAAAAATATCGGCCTCAAGGCGACCGTCCCCCGCCTGAAGATCCTTGAGATCTTCCAGACCAGCGAACAGCGCCATCTGAGCGCGGAAGACGTTTACCGAATCCTGCTCAACGAGCATATGGATATCGGTCTCGCCACGGTCTATCGCGTCCTGACCCAGTTCGAACAGGCGGGCCTGCTGTCCCGCAACAACTTCGAATCGGGCAAGGCCATCTTTGAACTCAACGAAGGCAAGCACCACGATCATCTGGTGTGCCTGGACTGCGGTCGCGTCGAGGAATTCTTCGATGCCGATATCGAGCAGCGCCAGCAGAGCATTGCGCGCGAGCGCGGCTTTGCGTTGCAGGAACATGCGTTGTCGCTGTATGGCAACTGCACCAAGAACGACTGTCCCCACAGACCCAAACGATAAGCCCGCGCGGGGCCGGCACACTCGATGCCCCTCCCCGGACAGCAGGCATAAAAAAACCGGCGCCACGGCGCCGGTTTTTTTATGGCAATGCGGTTTATTCCTGCGGCAGGTCCTGTTCCTGCTCACTCACCACGCGCAGCGCGCGCGCTGCGGCGGCGGCCTGCGGCACGCCTACGAACTCTCCAACGACCTGACGAAAGAGGTTGCGCGCCCATACCAGCATCGGATGGGTATTGCGGCTCCGGTGCCAGAACATGTTCAGGCCCAGCGTCGTGTTGAGTTCGGCCGGCAGCGGGAACGCCTTGAGGCCATACGTTTCGCAAGCCATGTCCTTGGTCAGCGCGTTGACCGTGAAGATCATGTCGGTTTGCGCGGCAAGCTCCGCCTGGGCGCGCCACGAATGAACGGTCAGCGTGGCGTTGCGCTTGAGGCCGCGTTGCTGCAACGCGTAGTCCAGCGGAATCAGTGCCGGTGCCGGGCGACCGGCGCCACCGGAGTGCGCCATGAAAATATGGCTGCAGTCCAGGTACTGCTCGAGCGTGCAGTCTTCCGTCAGAATCGGATGGTTCTTTCGCGCGCAAACCCAGAGGTTCAGCGAAGTCACCATTTCTTCAACAATTTCCGGATGGCGCGTCGGGAATGGCGAGAATGCCAGGTCGAGCTCATTGGCACGCATCGAGGAAACATCGCTTTCCCACGAATGCGATTCGACCAGGCGGATATGCAGGTCGGGGGCTAGTTGCTTGATGCGCAGGATGAAACGGTTGAATACCGTATCGCCAAGTTCCGCGGCGAAGCCGATGCTTAGCGTGCCGGTGGCAATGGCCGGATCGAAATTGTCCGCATCGCCTTCGTTGATCGACGACCAAAGATCGAGCATGTCGCGAATCTTCGGACCCAGTTCCAGCGCACGCGGCGTCGGCGTCAGGCCGTGAGGGACGCGAATAAAAAGAGGATCGTCGAAGATTTCCCGCAGACGGCCGAGCGAGTGCGAAACCGCCGGCGCCGTCATATGCATCTTTTCCGCCACATAAGTGGCGTTTCGTTTGCTCAGCAGCTCAGTGAAAATCACGAGCAGCTTGGTATCCACGTTCACCATGATCAGGCCCGGTTATTTTGTAGCGCTTCGATGGCCCCACCACTTTCACTGGCTGCACATCAGATATCAACAGATTCTTCCGAGTGTAAGAGAAAAAAACGGCAGGGAAAAGCAAATTCAGCATTTCTCGCACTACGCGAACCGCAAATTAGCGAATTTTTGATAACTTCGAGACAGATAATGTCAAAAAACGAAACCATTTCGCGTGTGCACCCCGCTATATTCGTCTACAACGGCTCGATCCTGTCTTGAGCTTGCGCACATTGCCTCGGATTTTTCGGACTTGCATCATGAATTTTCATCGTCTCGACGTCGAACTTGGGAAAGCCTACCGGCTGCTCAACCATGGACCGACCGTGCTGGTCAGTGCCGCCCATAATGGCCAGCGAAACATCATGGCGGCGGCCTGGGCCATGCCGCTGGACTTCGCGCCGCCAAAGGTTGCCGTGGTGCTGGACAAGGCCACCTGGACCCGCCAGTTGCTGGAAGCCAGCGGCGAGTTCGCGCTACAGGTGCCAACCGTGAGCCAGGTCGACATTACCCAGGCGCTGGGCTCCAGTTCCGGGCTTGCGCTGACGGAACAACAGGGTATCGACAAGTTTGCCGCCTACGGATTGCAGGCATTCGCGGGCAGCGTGGTCGGTGCGCCGTTGCTGGAAGGATGCGCGGCGTGGCTTGAATGCCGGTTGCTGCCCGAACCGGAGATCCAGCACAGCTATGACCTGTTTCTTGGCGAGGTGGTAGCCGCTCACGCCGATAGCCGCGTATTCAGCGAAGGTCGCTGGCATTTCACCGGGCACGATGACTTGCGCACCATCCACCATGTGGCAGGCGGACATTTCCTGGTGGACGGCGATGCCGTCGATGCCAGGCCGCTACAGCCGTAGCAAATCGTCAATCACCGGACATAAAAAAACGCGCCCGAAGGCGCGTTTTTCCTGACTTGAGGCTGATGCCGATTACTTGGCAACAACGCGTGCCATTTCCAGGCACTTGTTCGAATAGCCCCACTCGTTGTCGTACCAGCTCACGACCTTGATGAACGTACCGTCCAGCGCGATGCCGGCTTCGGCGTCGAAAATCGAGGTACGTGCGTCGCCGCGGAAGTCCGTGGCCACGACCTTGTCTTCGGTGTAGCCCAGCACGCCCTTCAGCGCGCCCTGGCTCTGTGCCTTCATTTCGGCGCAGATTTCTTCGTACTTGGCCGGGTTTTCCAGCTCGACGGTCAGGTCGACCACCGAAACGTCCGAGGTCGGCACGCGGAACGACATGCCGGTCAGCTTCTTGTTCAGTTGCGGGATCACCACGCCCACGGCCTTGGCGGCGCCGGTCGACGACGGGATGATGTTTTCCAGGATGCCGCGGCCACCGCGCCAGTCCTTGTTCGACGGACCGTCTACGGTCTTCTGCGTGGCAGTGGCGGCGTGCACGGTCGTCATCAGGCCGCGCTTGATGCCCCACTTGTCATTCAGGACCTTGGCCACCGGTGCCAGGCAGTTCGTCGTGCAGCTGGCGTTCGAGATGATCGCCTCGCCCTTGTACGAGTCGTGGTTCACGCCGTACACGAACATCGGGGTGTCGTCCTTGGACGGGGCCGACATGATCACCTTCTTGGCGCCTGCGTCGATGTGCTTCTGTGCGCCTTCCTTGGTCAGGAAGATGCCGGTCGACTCGATCACCACGTCCGCGCCGACCTCGCCCCACTTCAGCTCGGACGGATCCTTGACGGCGGTCAGGCGGATCTTCTTGCCGTTCACGACCAGCGTGTTGCCATCCACCGACACTTCACCGTCGAAGCGGCCATGGACCGAGTCGTACTTCAGCATGTAGGCCAGGTAATCCGGCTCCAGCAGGTCGTTGATGGCGACGACTTCAACGTCCTTGAAGTTCGCGGCGGCGGCGCGGAATACCATGCGTCCGATGCGGCCGAAGCCGTTGATGCCGATCTTGATGGTCATGTCTATCTCCTAGAGTGCAATCGATGAAACCGGTAGCCGGCGCCGTCAGCCGGCGCGTCGCACCGGCTGACCGCACGGGCGGGAATTACTGGGCGAGCGTGGCGCGTACCGTGTCGGCCACGTTATCCACCGTGAAGCCGAAGTGCTTGAACAGCACGCCGGCCGGAGCCGATTCGCCAAACGTGTCGATGCCGACCACGGCCTGGACCTGATACTTCCACCAGAAGTCGGTCACGCCCGCTTCCACGGCAATGCGCGGCACGCCGGCCGGCAGCACGCTGGCCTTGTATGCGGCGTCCTGCTTGTCGAACACGCTGGTCGACGGCACCGACACCACGCGCACATGCACGCCGTCCGCGGCCAGCGCATCGGCGGCGCCAACCGCCAGGCCCACTTCCGAGCCCGTGGCGATGATCACTGCGTCCGGCTGCTTCTTGCGCGGGTTCTTGCTGTCGCGCAGCACATAGCCGCCGCGCGCGATATTGGCGCGCGTGGCGTCGTCACGCTGCTGGAACGGCAGGTTCTGGCGGCTGAAGATCAGGCAGCTCGGGCCGTTCTCGCGGCGGATCGCTTCGGCCCAGGCCACGGCGGTCTCGGTGGTGTCGGCGGTACGCCAGACATCCATGTTCGGAATCAGGCGCAGGCTGGCCACGTGCTCGATCGACTGGTGCGTCGGACCGTCTTCGCCCAGGCCGATCGAATCGTGCGTGAACACGAACAGCGAGCGGATCTTCATCAGCGCCGCCATGCGCAGCGCATTGCGGCTGTAGTCCGAGAACGTCAGGAACGTGCCGCCGTAAGGAATGTAGCCGCCATGCAGCGTGATACCGTTCATGATGGCGCTCATGCCGAATTCACGCACACCGTAGTTGATGTGGTTGCCCCAGGCATCGGCGCGCACGGCCTTGCTGCCCGACCAGTTGGTCAGGTTCGAGCCGGTCAGGTCGGCCGAGCCGCCCAGGAATTCGGGCAGCACCGGTGCCAGTGCCTCGATGGTGTTCTGGCTGGCCTTGCGCGTGGCAATCGTCTCGGCCTTTTCCTCGCACTTGGCGATAAAGGCGTCGACCGTGGCGTCGAACGAACCCGGCAGTTCACCGCGCATGCGGCGCTTGAATTCGCCAGCCTCGTACGGATGCACTTCGGCGTAGGCGTCGAACAGTGCGTCCCAGGCCTTTTCCAGCGCGGCGCCAGTCGCCTTGGCGCTCCATGCCGAATACACCTCTTCCGGCAGCTCGAACGGCGCATGCGCCCAGCCCAGTGCCTCGCGCGTGGCCAGCACTTCGGCGCCACCCAGCGGGGCACCGTGCACGTCGTGGCCGCCTTCCTTGTTCGGGGCGCCCTTGCCGATCAGCGTACGGCAGCAGATCAGGGTCGGCTTGTCGCTGGCCTTGGCCTGTGCGATGGCGTTGTCGACGGCTACCGCATCGTGGCCGTCCACACCGCGGACCACGTTCCAGCCGTAGGCCTCGAAGCGCTTCGGCGTGTCGTCCGCAAACCAGTGCACCACGTCGCCGTCGATCGAGATGCCATTGTCATCCCACAGCGCGACCAGCTTGTTCAGCTTCAGCGTACCGGCCAGCGAACAGGCTTCGTGGCTGATGCCTTCCATCAGGCAGCCGTCGCCCAGGAACACATAGGTGTGATGGTTGACGATATCGAAGCCGGGGCGGTTGAATTCCTCGCCCAGCAGGCGTTCGGCCAGCGCCATGCCCACCGCATTGGTGATGCCCTGGCCCAGCGGGCCGGTCGTGGTTTCCACGCCGGGGGTGATGCCATATTCGGGATGGCCGGCAGTCTTGCTGTGCAGCTGGCGGAAGTTCTTCAGTTCTTCCACGGGCAGGTCGTAGCCGGTCAGGTGCAGCAAGGCATAAATCAGCATCGATCCGTGGCCGTTAGACAGCACGAAGCGATCGCGGTCGGCCCAGTGCGGATTGACCGGGTTATGCTTCAGGTGACGCCCCCACAACGCCACGGCAATATCCGCCATACCCATCGGCGCGCCGGGGTGACCGGAATTGGCCTGCTGGACGGCGTCCATGGCAAGCACGCGGATGGCATCGGCCATCAGCTTGACGGGTTGGGTAGCGTAAGGACTAGTGGCGGGATGGGCGAGGGCAGACATGCGAGAACCTGACGGCGGGAAAACCGCAATTTTAGCAGAAGCAGGCGGCATTTCCGGACGCGTGGACGCATCCCGAAGGGGGCGTCAAACGTGGACCGAATGGCTGGTGCCCGGGGCGGGCACCACATTGGGCGAGATCACGGTGCTGGCCGCCGCCCGGACCGCCCACCAACAGGTGGAGATTGGCGAAAACGCGCATTTTGGGCGCATCTTCCGGCTTGATGGCCGCGTGATGAGCACGGAAGCCGACGCCTTTATCCAGCATGAACTGATGACGGCACCGCTGGCGGTCGCCCACGGCTCGCCGCGCACCGCGCTGGTGGTGGGTGGCGGCGACGGTGGATCGGCGTTCGAACTGTTGCGGATTCCCACGATGCGGGAAGTGGTGGTGGCCGAGCTCGATGGCGAAGTGGTTCGCCTGGCGCGCGAATGGCTACGCGGCATCCATCAGGGGGCGCTCGACGAGCCCGGCGATCCGCGCCTGCACCTGGCAATCGGCGATGGCCTCGGCCTGATGGAAGCCTTTGCGCGCGCGGGCCGCCAGTTCGACCTGATCGTCTACGACCTGACCGAAGCCGACGACGGCAGCCCCGCCACCGCCCTCTTCTCTGTGCATGGCATGCAGACGGCGCGACGCTGCCTGGCACCGGGCGGCGCCATGTCACTGCATCTTGGCCCGCCGTTGCATCGGCCCGATGCAACGCGCCTGCTGTTGGCGCGGCTGCGCCAGGTATTCCGGCATGTGGCGCCGCTGACGACCTTCGTGCCGTCGTATGGCGCGCTCTGGGGTATCGCACTGGCGAGCGACACGCTCGATATCGCCACGCTGCCGGTCGAGCAGATTGCCACGCGGCTGCGCCAGTGGAAGCTGGATACGGCCTTGCGCGCCTATCGCGCGGACCTGCATCCAGCACTGTTTGCGCACCCCCGTCATCTGCAGGCGATCTTCGACAGCGCAGGCCGTCCCGCGTAACATGCACGGACGTCCTGCCATACCGCGCAAGACGTCTGTGCCATCCGGGAGACCATCATGTCCAGACCGCCCAACACGCCCTGGCTGACGCCCTACCTGACGGTCGCCAGCGGTCGCGCGTCCCTGAATTTCTATGAGCGCGCATTCGGCTTTGTGGCCGGCCATGTCGTCGACGCAAACGGCGTGCCCACGCATGCCGAAATGCACTACCAGGGCCAACTCGTCATCATGTTCGCGCCCGAAGGTGCCTGGGGCAGTACGGCCCGCACACCGCGTTCGCTGGGCGTTGAAGCATCGCAGACCTTTTACCTGTATTGCGAGGATGTCGACGCGATCTACGCGCGCGCGGTCGGTGCCGGTGCATCGAGCGTGACGCCGCCCGCCGACCAGTTCTGGGGAGACAGATACTGCATGGTCGAAGATCCCGATGGATACCGATGGGGCTTTGCCACGCCGCTTGCCAAGTCTCCCGACGCCGACCCCAACCCCTGATGCCACCCAGATTTTTTGTTGATGCGGCGCTGGCCGCCGATGCCGTACTCGATCTACCCGACGCCGTGGTGCGTCACGTGCAGGTGTTGCGGCTGTCGCCGGGCGATGCCATCACGCTGTTCAATGGTCATGGCGGCAGCCACGCCGCCACGTTGACCGACATCGGCAAGCGGCACGCCACCGCGCAGATTGGCGCGCAGGACCCGTCGGAAGCCGAAACGCCTTTCGCGGTGACCCTGGCGCAGGGCCTGGCCGGCGGCGACAAGATGGACTGGCTGATCGAGAAAGCCGTCGAGCTTGGCGTGGGCGCGATCCAGCCGCTGCAGGCCAGCCGCTCGGTGGTGCGCCTGTCGGGCGACCGCGCGGCCAAACGTCACGCCCACTGGCAGGCGCTGATCGAGGCTGCGTGCGAACAATGCGGCCGGAATCGCTTGCCGACGCTAGCACCGGTCGCTACCTTTGAAGCGTGGCTGGCGGCCGTGCCCGCCACGGGCACGCGGCTGCTGCTGTCGCCGCGCGCGGAGGGGTCGCTACCCGAACTTGCCCAAACGCATCGCGACGCGTGGCGCGCCGACGGCGTGACCCTGCTGATCGGCCCGGAGGGCGGGCTCTCGCCCGAGGAAGAACAGGCCGCCCGGCGCGCCGGTTTTATCGGCGTGTCATTGGGACCGCGCATCCTGCGCACGGAAACCGCCGGGCTGGCATGCCTGGCGACCCTGAACGCCATACTTGGCGGGTTTTGACAAAGGAGCCTCAGATGGGACTACTCGATAGCGTACTGGGTGGCGTACTTGGCCAGCTTGGCGGCCAGCAGCAAGGCGGCCAGTCCGGCGGCATGAATCCTAAGCTGATGATGGCGCTGGGCCTGCTGGCCATGCTTGCCATGCGCCACAAGAGCCAGGGTGCCGATGGCAGCGTGGCGCCGACCGAGGCCGGCGATGGTGGCCTTGGGGGCTTGGGCGGACTTGGTGGCCTTGGCGGCGTGCTCGGCGGCATGCTGGGCGGCGGCAGCGCGCCCGCACCGGGTGGACTCGATCTCGGATCGCTACTGGGCGGCCTGCTCGGCGGCCAGGGCGAGGCGGGCAGTTCGGCGCAGGCAATGGGGGCCGCAGCGGGCGGCATCGGCGCGCTGCGCGACATCCTGGGTCAGGCCGGACTTGGCCAGCAAGTCGATTCGTGGATTGGTACGGGTGCCAACCAGGCTGTCAGCGCGACGGACCTGTCCAGCGCGCTCGGTGGAACCGGTGCGCTGCAATCCTTGGCGGAAACCACAGGCATGTCGTCCGAAGATGTGGCGGCGAGCCTCAGCGAGGGGCTTCCGGAACTGATCGACCGTCTCACGCCGCAAGGGCAGGTCCCGCCCGCAGCGTAATATCGCCCCGGGGCACTGTACAGACACGAAAAGCAAAAAGCCCGCTGACATCAGCGGGCTTTTTCAATACGGCGGCGACACTCAGGCAAACGAGTAGAACACCCGGAACTGCACCTTGCGCTCGCTCCAGAATTCCGCCGCATCGCGGAACACGTCGAGCAGCACCTCACGGGCTTCCTTGTCGAACTTCTGTGCAATCGGTAAGCCTTCCAGCACGATCACGAAGCCCGGTTGCGGGCCCGACTTGTGGATCATGTCGGTCAGGCAATCGGACAAGGCATCAAAGTTCTTGCCGAAATGCTTCGGAAACGTGAATTCGGTGGCGATGCGCTCAAGAACCTCAGCCTTGCTGGCGCAGTCGGCACAGCTGGCGTACAGGAAATGCTGATTCAGCGCGGCAGCCGCCTGGGCCAGTTCGGGTACGCGGAATGCGCGGATCGACTGGACGATATTGGGGCGCACCGTCTTGAACAGATTCATGGCTCCCTCATTGGTGCCGTCGTCAGCCCATGTGGCCATAACGGGCGCGCAGGCGGGCGGAAGCGGGTGCGTCAGTTCCTGGCGCGGCATCATCAGCACGTTGTCGTAAAGGTTCTGGGCCTGATGGTGGGCCCTTTGCCAGCCATCTCCGGCGCCGCGCTCCTCGCGGGCGGCAAGGGCGTCGCCCAATCCGAAAATGTCACTCATCATTTGGTTATCCGTTTGAAACTGTTGTAGTGGTCTTCCGTGTAGTAGCAGTCGTTTGCGGCGCGTTGATCGCCACCGCACACAATCCGCCTGGCTCCCCGATTCCGGCTTTTGCTGTTCTTGACGGTATATTCGCGGTAATACCCGCGAGGCTGCTGCGGCAGGATGCGTTCATAGTTGCCGAACCGCGAACCATCCTTGTCATACGGGAACGGACCGCCAGTCCCGATCAGGTCCAGCGTATTCCGCGCCTCATTGGGCAACTGCTGCGCGGCGATGGTTCCCACCACCCCCTGCACATCCGACGACTGTGCCGATTGCCTGGCCATTGCGCCTTGGGGCGTCATGGCCAGCGCCATCGACAGCGCTGCACCCGCCAACACGTGGCCCAGGCTTCGCACCAGGCTCAGGGACTGCCAATGTGACTGCCGCTGCGACTGGCTCGGGGAATTCCGGGAACCCACGTTATCGAATAAAAGGTTGGCGAAAGTTGACTGCGGGACATTCCGGGCCATCGATGACCCTTGCCAGCTTCGCAAATACCCCACACGGGGCATCGACGCGCGCAAGACGAACGACCGCATTCAAAGGCGTAAGGTTACGCGTATGTCCACCATTAATCAATCCCCGGCCAGCCGTCAGCCAGATTTCTTCAATTGTTTCAATATGTTATTGATATGTGTGCGCATACTAACCGCGCAGACACCGGCCTGACGCGGATATGAAAAAAGCCGGGCAAGCCCGGCTTTTAAAGCACCTGTCGTCAGCGTGTGGTGATTAACCCTTCGCGGCGGCGTCCACGACCACCAGCGCGGTCATGTTGACGATACGGCGCACCGTCGCCGACGGCGTCAGGATGTGCACCGGCGCCTTCACGCCCAGCAGGATGGGGCCAATGGCCACGTTGTTGCCGGCCGCCACCTTGAGCAGGTTGTACGAGATGTTGGCCGCGTCGATGTTCGGGCACACCAGCAGGTTGGCTTCGCCCTTGAGCGCGCCATCGGGCACCAGCGAATCGCGCAGCTTTTCGTCGAGTGCGCTGTCGCCATGCATTTCGCCATCCACTTCGAGTTCCGGCGCGCGTTCACGCAGAATCTTCAGCGTGTCGCGCATCTTGCGTGCCGACGGCGCTTCCGACGTACCGAAGTTCGAATGCGACAGCAGGCCCACCTTCGGCTCGATGCCGAAGCGCTTGAGCTCCTCGGCAGCCATCAACGTGATCTCGGCCAGTTCCGCGGCGGTCGGGTCGATGTTGACGTGCGTGTCCACCAGGAAGATCTGGCGTCCCGGCAGCACCAGGCCATTCATTGCCGCGTACACGGTGTTGGTACCGCCCAGCACCTGGTCGATGTAGCGCAGGTGCGCGGCGGTGGTGCTGACCGTGCCGCAGATCATGCCGTCGGCCTCACCCTTCTTGACCAGCATCGCGCCGATCAGCGTCGTACGACGGCGCATTTCCAGCTTGGCGTACTGCTGCGTGATGCCTTCGCGCGCCATCATGCGGTAGTAGGCTTCCGAATAGTCGCGGAAACGCTCGTCGTGCTCGGGGTTCACCACGGTGAAGTCCACGCCCATGCGCAGGCGCAGGCCGAAGCGTTCGATGCGGTGCGAGAGCACGGCTGGACGGCCGATCAGGATCGGATTGGCCAGCTTTTCGTCGACGATCACCTGTACGGCGCGCAGCACGCGCTCTTCCTCGCCCTCGGCAAAGACGATGCGCTTCTTCTCCATCTCCACCTTGCGCGCGGCCGCGTAGATCGGCTTCATCAGCGTGCCCGAGTGGTAGACGAACTGCTGCAGCTGCAGCCGGTACGCGTCCATGTCCTCGATCGGACGGCGGGCCACGCCGGCCTTGGCGGCGGCTTCAGCCACGGCCGGTGCGATCTTGACGATCAGGCGCGGGTCGAACGGCTTCGGAATCAGGTATTCGGGGCCGAACGACAGGTCCTGGATACCGTAGGCCGAGGCCACGATATCGCTCTGCTCCTGGCGCGCCAGTTCCGCCACGGCATTGGCGGCGGCGATTTCCATCTCGCGCGTGATCGTGGTGGCGCCACAGTCCAGCGCCCCGCGGAAGATGAACGGGAAGCACAGGACGTTGTTGACCTGGTTCGGATAGTCGGTGCGGCCCGTGGCAATCACGGCGTCCGGACGGATTTCCTTGACCACTTCCGGCATGATTTCCGGATTCGGGTTGGCCAGCGCCAGCACCAGCGGCTTGTCGGCCATCTTCTGGACCATCTCGGGCTTGAGCACGCCCGCTGCGGACAGGCCCAGGAAAATGTCGGCGCCCTCGATCACTTCGGCCAGCTTGCGCTTGTCGGTCTTTTGCGAGAAGCGCGCCTTTTCCGGGTCCATCAGCTCGGTACGGCCTTCATAGACCACGCCGGCCAGGTCCGTTACCCAGATGTTCTCGATGGGCAGGCCCATGTCGACCAGCAGGTCCAGGCAGGCCAGCGCGGCGGCGCCGGCACCCGAGGCCACCAGCTTGACCTTGGACATGTCCTTGCCCACGACCTTGAGGCCGTTGATGACCGCGGCGCCCACCACGATGGCGGTACCGTGCTGGTCATCGTGGAAGACGGGAATCTTCATCCGTTCGCGCAGCTTGCGCTCCACGTAGAAGCATTCCGGCGCCTTGATGTCTTCAAGGTTGATACCGCCGAACGTGGGCTCGAGCGACGCGATGATGTCGACCAGCTTTTCGGGGTCTTTCTCGTCGATCTCGATGTCGAAAACGTCGATGCCGGCAAATTTCTTGAACAGGCCGCCCTTGCCTTCCATCACCGGCTTCGACGCCGCGGCGCCAATGTCGCCAAGGCCCAGCACGGCGGTACCGTTGGTGATCACGGCCACGAGGTTGCCGCGTGCGGTGTAGCGGAAGGAATTGGCCTGGTCGGCCACGATCTCCTCGCACGCCGCGGCCACGCCCGGCGAATAGGCCAGGGCCAGGTCGCGCTGGTTCGACAGCGGCTTGGTCGGGGTAACGGAAATCTTGCCTGGGGTCGGAAACTCGTGATATTCGAGTGCGGCCTTGCGCAGCGCCTCACGCTGCTGCTGTTTCAGATCGTCTTGGGACGGGGACTGCTGAGGGCTTGTCATCTGCGCATCTTCCGATCGGTGGAGCCGCACTGAATAACGCTTTGCGACGAATGCGGGCCGGCTCCACGAACCCGCTGTCTCCGCTTGTAGGCGCTTTGGAATTGCGCATTTTATATTGTGAAATACTATTTCACAATAAGCGTTTTGCGCGGGGCACCTTTGCGTTTCGGTACAATATGCCGCATGCCGATGGGCTTGACCAGCCGGTATGTCACGCAAAGCCGCTGACGCCCCTATCTTGCCGCCATCCGGGTTACTCCACACCCAATGCCAGATCCCAATCCTGCCCCCCTTTCCGAATTCGACCTGATTCGTCGCTTTTTCACGCGACCGGTCCGCAAGGCCGCACTTGGCGTGGGCGATGACTGTGCGCTGATCGACGCCCGCCCCGGCCACCAGCTCGCCATCAGTTCCGACATGCTGGTCAGCGGCCGCCATTTCTTTCCGGATGTGCCGCCGCGCTCGCTTGGACATAAGGCCCTGGCGGTCAACCTGTCCGACCTGGCTGCCATGGGAGCCGAGCCGCGCGCCTTTACGCTGGCCCTGGCCCTGCCCGAGGCCGACCCCGCCTGGCTTGAAGCATTTGCCGGCGGCATGCTGGCATTGGCCGATGACCACGGGTGCGAGTTGATTGGCGGAGACACCACCAAGGGGCCGCTTACGCTTTCGATCACGGTGTTTGGCGATGTACCGCTGCGACAGGCACTGCGACGCGATGCCGCACGTGCTGGCGACGACATCTGGATTTCCGGCACGCTGGGCGATGCCCGTCTGGCGTTGGGCGACTGCCGTGGCGAATGGCTGCTGCCCGAACCCGATTTCACTGTGATCCGCCCGCGCATGGACACGCCTTCCCCGCGCGTGGCGCTGGGACTCGCGTTGCGCGGCGTGGCGCATGCCGCATTGGACATTTCCGATGGCCTGATCGGCGACCTGGGCCATATCCTGGCGCGTTCGTCGGTCGGGGCGTTGGTCGACGTCGACGCCCTGCCCCGCTCCGAGATCCTGGCTGCCCAACCGCTCGAACGCCAGCGCGAGTGCGTGCTGGCCGGCGGCGACGACTACGAACTGTGCTTCACCGCCCCGATGGGGAACCGCGAAGCCATCGCCGGTGTTGGCCGGCAACTGGGGCTACCGCTGACCCGCGTCGGATCGATCACACCGGAAGCCGGCTTGCGTCTGGTAGACCGCGATGGCAACCCGGTCATCTGGTCGGGCACGTCGTTCGATCATTTCGCGGCGTCCTGACACGCGGCGGCCAAGCCGTGTCATGATGCCGCCATGCGCGCAACAGGGAGAGTCACAGCTTGCGCGCCACAGATAACTACACAGACGAGCCAGGTTCTTGATGTCCGCCTATCCCCCCGGGGCCGCACCGCGCGACCCCGTCGATCCCGTCACGCTGGAAGCCGGCCAGACGGCCAGGGTCACCCGGCCAACCGCCCGTTTCATGCTGGGCCATCCGGCCAGGCTGATTGCGCTCGGCCTTGGCTCCGGCCTGTCGCCGGTCAGCCCGGGCACGGTCGGCACGCTCTACGGCTGGCTGTCGTTCGTCGTGATCTCGATGTGGATCGAGCCCACCACCTGGTTGTGGATCATTGCCGGCGGTTTCGTGCTGGGGATCTGGGCCTGCCTGCGTACCGCACGCGACATGGGCGTGTACGACCACGGCAGCATGGTCTGGGATGAGATCGTCGCGTTCTGGCTGGTGCTGCTGTTTGTCACGCCGACCGGATTCTGGGGCCAGTTCGCGGCTTTCCTGTGGTTCCGCTTCTTCGATATCGTCAAGCCCGCGCCAATCCGCTACTACGACCGCACACTCAAGGGGCCGGGCTTCACCGGTGCGTTTGGCGTGATGTTCGACGATATCTTCGCGGCGTTCTACACGCTGCTCGTATTCGCCTTGTGGCGCTCGATCTGAGCCCCGCAGCCTTCCGTACCCGGAATTCCAGGAACTCTCACCATGTCCGTCAGCCGCCTGCTTGACCAGCTTGCCGTCCAGGCCGGAGTCACCCTTGCGGAACGCTCACTGATGCTTGCCACTGCGGAATCGTGCACCGGCGGGCTGGTCGCCGCCGCCATCACCGATGTGTCAGGATCGTCGGGCTGGTTCGAACGCGGCTTCGTCACCTACTCGAACGAAGCCAAGACAACGATGATTGGCGTACCCGCCAAGCTGATCCGCGACCATGGCGCGGTCAGCGAGGAAGTGGCCCATGCCATGGCCGAAGGCGCGTTGCTGAACAGCCGTGCTCAAGTGGCACTGTCGATCACGGGCGTCGCCGGCCCCAATGGCGGCACGCCCGACAAGCCGGTGGGCATGGTCTGCTTCGGCTGGAGCAACCGCATCACCACGCGCACCGAGACCCAGCGTTTCAGGGGCGATCGCGCCCAGATCCGGCGCCAGGCCGCCGAGCACGCGATGCGCGGGTTGATCGAACTGATCCGCAACGAGGAGTAAGACTCCTCGCCAGATCAACCGTGGCGGTACCGGTTGATCGTCTCGCGCGTCTGCAGGGCCGCGTTGCGCGCGGCGGCGGCGAAGTCCTTGTCGCGGCTCGCGTACAGGATCGCGCGCGATGAATTGATCATCATGCCCGTGCCATCGGCCGTGCGGCCGGCCTTTACCGTGGCTTCGATATCGCCACCCTGGGCGCCAATGCCCGGAATCAGCAACGGCATGTCGCCGACGATCTGGCGCACCTTGGCGATTTCGTTCGGGAACGTCGCACCCACGACCAGCCCCATCTGCCCATTGGTATTCCAGCGCTCGCGCGCGGCTTCGGCCACCACCTGGTACAGCGGCTTGCCATCGACCTGCAGGAACTGCACGTCCGATCCACCGGGATTCGATGTGCGGCACAGCACGATCACGCCCTTGCCCGGGTGCGCCAGGTACGGCGACATCGAATCGAAGCCCATGTACGGACTGACCGTCACCGCGTCGGCCTTGTAGCGGTCGAACGCCTCGACCGCGTAGTGCTCGGCCGTGGATCCGATATCGCCGCGCTTGGCGTCAAGGATCACGGGAATCCCGGGGTGGGCGTCGTGGATGTACTCGATCAGCTGTTCGAGCTGGTCCTCGGCACGCTGCGAATGGAAATAGGCGATCTGCGGCTTGAATGCGCAGACCAGATCGGCCGTGGCGTCGACGATCTCGCGGCAGAACGAGAAGATCGCTCCGCCGGTGCCGGTCAGCGACACCGGCAGCTTGGCCGGGTCCGGATCGAGCCCGACGCACAACAAGGAATCGTTACGCTGCCACGCGGCGGACAGCTGCTCGGAAAAGGTCATGAGATGCTCGGATATCTGTGAAGCCGGACGGACCGGCCGGGTTCGACTGTTCTCACAGCATAACGCGGGCAGGCGCCGGCCGGTTGGCTGCGGGCGGGGCTTACCTGGCATTCCGTGCCGCAGCATATGGCTTTGGCGGCAATTCTACCTGCTGCCATGATATTGTCTGGAGCTTCCGCTTAAAAAGAGCGACCCCGACGTCGCCATGTCCATGCATCTCGACCGCCGCGGTCTGCTTCTCCTCGTCGTCCTGACCATCGCCTGGGGCCTGAACTGGCCCATCATGAAACTCGGTGTCGCGCATTTCCCCGCCATGGGATTCCGGCTGCTTTGCATGGCCGGCGGACTGGTGGCACTGGGCCTGGCACTGAAGGTCCGCGGCGAATCGCTGCGGGTCCCGCGCCAGACCTGGCCAACCGTGGTCAAGCTGGCGATCCCGAACATGGTGATCTGGCACCTGTTCGCCATCTGCGCGGTCAAGATGCTGTCCTCGGGCCGGGCCGCCATCCTTGGCTACACCATGCCAATCTGGGCCGTGGTCTGGGGCCTGGTCATCTTCCGCGAGCGCATCGCCGTGTCGGCGTGGATCGGCATCGGCTGCGCGCTGACCGGCACGATCCTGCTGCTTTCGGGCGAGATCGCCGCGCTGACCGGCAGTCCGGCCGGCACGTTGCTGATGCTGGTGGCCGCCGCCGGCTGGGGCTTCGGCACGCAGTTGATAAAGCGCACCCATGTGGATATTCCCATCGGCACGCTGACGTTCTGGATGCTGGCTGTCACGCTGCCGTTCCTGGCCATCGGCACGCTGCTGTTCGAATCCGGCTGGCGCATGCCTACCGGCATTGAATGGGGCGCGATCGTCTATAACGCGGTGGTGGTCTTTGCATACTGCCACCTGGTCTGGTTCGCGCTGGCGCGTAGCCTGCCGCCCGTGGTGTCGAGCCTGTCGATCATGTTCATCCCGGTGGTGGGCGTATTCTCGGGCATGTGGATGCTTGGCGAGACGCCGCACTGGCAAGACTATGTGGCCATTGTGCTGATGTTTGCCGCGCTCTCGTCGGTCATGCTTGCGCCGCTGCTGCGGCGGCGCCTGTAAGCGCCTGCGAGCAACACCGGCTCAGAGATTTCGCTTAACAAGCCCCCCTGCGTTGGATTACACTCGCGGCCATCAGAATCCCGGAGAAAGTACGTGGGCAGTAGCATCGGGTGTTCGGGTTGTCGCGACCATAGCGCGTCATCGCCGGATGCCATGTCACTGCGGGCTGCGTAACGTCGATCCGCGCGGGGCCAATGCCCTGCTCGTCGTCGTGCTTGCCCGCAGACACCTGCGGGTGAGTGTCTTTCCGGTTTCCCCTGCGGCCGTCATGCTGACCGCCGTGTCGCGCATCGGATCTTCCCTCTCCCGGCTTGCCAGCCAGATACAGGCAACAGGCAAACGTCATCGCCTTGCAACGGATTGCACTTCGCGTGCCATCCGCGCGCAGCGCGATCACGCTTGCCGGCCGCCTCATGGTCGCTTTGCTGGCGATGCCTTGCCTGCGCCTGTCTCCGATGCAACGACAACGCGCCATCAGTAACAAGGAATCCAAGGGATGATCAATCTGTTCGTCCTGCAGAAAGGCCGGCTTGCCCAGGAGCAGGTCGACGAGCGCAACGAGCTGCTGCAGCACAAGCCCATCTGGATCGACGTGGTAAGCCCCGACGACGAGGAACTCGCGTGGATCAAGGAAGCCTACAACGTGGTCCTGCCGGAACTCGAGGACCTCGGTGACCTTGAGGCCTCGGCCCGATACTTCGAAGGCGAAGACGAGAACATCCACATCCGCACGGACTTCCTGCTGGCCGAGGACGAAGCATCGCGCAACGTGCGCGTGGCCTTTGTGCTCACGCGCGACGTCCTGTTCTCGATCCACGACGAAGACCTGCCAGTGTTCCGCCTGGTACGGCTGCGCGCACGGATGCGCCCGGGCTCGGTGCGCAATGCCAAGGATGTATTGATGGATCTCTACGCGACCGACGCCGAGTATTCGGCCGATTCGATCGAGGAGATCTACGAACGCCTGGAAGAAGCCAGTCGTCGCGTGCTGGCCGAGAACGTAACCGACGCCGCCGCCGCCGACGTGCTCGAAACCATTGCGCGCGAGGAAGACTTGAACGGCCGCATCCGCCGCAATGTCATGGATACGCGCCGCGCGGTGTCGTTCCTGATGCGCAGCCAGTTGCTGTCGGCCGAACAGCAGGACGAAGCGCGCCAGATCCTGCGCGATATCGACTCGATCGAGAACCACACCGCGTTCCTGTTCGACAAGATCAACTTCCTGATGGATGCCACGGTTGGTTTCATCAACATCAACCAGAACAAGATCATCAAACTGTTCTCGGTGGTGTCCGTGGCACTGATGCCACCCACGCTGATTGCCAGCATCTACGGCATGAACTTCAAGTTCATGCCCGAGCTCGACTGGGCGGCCGGCTATCCGTGGGCCATCGCGCTGATGGCCGTGTCGGCCGCGGTTCCACTGGTGTATTTCAGGCGCAAGGGCTGGCTCGGCTAAGGTGGCACGCCTCAGTCAGGCAAGGTCGCCGCGCCCATGCGCCTGGCGATGATCGATGCCTTGACGCGGAAGTTCACGCGCACGTTGGCGCAGTACTGCTTCTTGTCGAAGCATTTCGGTGCCGGCAGTGCCGCCGCCAGGCGTGCAGCCTGCCCCACGGTCAGCTTTGATGCCGAGGTGTGGAAGTAGTGCTGCGCCGCGGCCTCGATGCCGAAGACACCCTCGCCCCATTCCACGGAGTTGAGGTAGATCTCGAAGATGCGCTGCTTGTCGAGCCAGAATTCGAGCATCCAGCTGATGGCCAGTTCCTGGCCCTTGCGCACGTAGTATTGCTCCGACGCCAGGAACAGGTTCTTGGCCAGTTGCTGCGTGATCGTCGAGCCGCCGCGCACGATATGGCCACGTTGCTTGTTGCGCTCCCACGCATCGAGCATCGCATCGAGTTCGTAGCCCGGGTGATTGACGAAATCGGCATCCTCGCTGGCAATCACCGCGCGCTTGATATTGCGCGACATCTCGTCATAGCCAACCCATTTGTGATCGACCTGGCAGCTCCAGAAATTGAAGCCGCACAGGCGCCAGCGCTCGGCGCGCATGAACGAGGTGGACGACGGATTCAGGTATTGCCACGCACCGATCTGCAGGAAGAAATAGACCTGCATCGCCAGCACGCCAATGATCAGGCATTCGCCCAGATAGCCAATCCAGCGCAACGGATTGGCAGCGCCAGACCGGCGCGCTGCGCTGGCCGGCACCCTGGCCGCGGATCGTTGACGGGCCAAGATGGTCCGCCGGTCAGCGTGCGGTTTCGGCCTGCAGCGCGGCGCGCAGCTCGGCCAGTACCGGTGCGGTGCTCGGACGCACGCCGCGCCAGTTGTAGAACGCCTCGGCGGCCTGTTCGACCAGCATGCCAAGCCCGTCCGAAGTACGCGCCCCACATTTGCCGGCATAGGCCAGGAACACCGTCGGCCTGGCGCCGTACATCATGTCGTAGGCCAATACACCTTCGCCCAGCAGGTTCTCGGGCACCGGCGGCAGTTCGCCTTGCAGGCTGCTGGCGGATGCGTTGATCACCACGTCGCAGCCCTCGTCCTCGGACAGCGCACTGAGCGCATCGAGGCCACCGGCCCACAACTCCACGTTGTACTGGTCGGCCGCTTCCACGAACTGTTCGACCATGTCGGCCGCCTTCTGCGCCGTGCGGTTGGCCACCACGATCCGGGCGGGACGGCATTCGATCAACGGCAACATCGCGCCCATCGCCGCGCCGCCGGCGCCCAGCACCAGAATGCGCTTGTCTTCGAGCAGCACATCGAGGTTGTCCTGGATATCGCGTACCAGGCCAATGCCGTCGGTGTTGTCGCCATGGATCAGGCCATCCTCGACCCACATCGTGTTGACTGCGCCGGCCGCTTCGGCGCGCGGCGTCAGCCGGTCTGCCAGGTCGTAGGCCTCGAGCTTGAACGGCGTGGTCACGTTGAAGCCATGACCGCCGCTGGCCAGGAAGTTGCGCACGGTGTCGGCAAACGCATCGAGCGGCGCTTCCAGCCGGTCGTAATGCACCGCCTCGCCGGTCTGGCGCGAGAATGCAGCATGAATGGCCGGCGAGCGGCTGTGCGCGACGGGATTGCCCACGACCACGTAGCGGTCGATTGCACTGTCGGCATTGGGCGTGGAATTCTGTTCTGCGGTCATCAGCGGCCTTGCAGGCGGACATCGAGTCCGCTGCGTGTGAACTTGAAAGTGGAAATGACTTCGAGGATGTCCTGCTTCGACTGCATCTCTGGCGTGAACGCGCCAAACGGTGCAGCCGCGCGGACAATGGCCACGGCCTGGCGGTCGAGCGCGGGGTCGCCCGAGCTCTTTGCCACATCGATGGCCTCGACGTTATAGCCGTCGCGGTTATAGCCAAGCTTGCCCATGCGGTTCACGTTGATCACCAGGATCAACTGGCCGTAGATCGGCTTGCCATTGCGCACCGGAAAATCGCTGGTACCGCGCGCCTCGATCTTGCGGCGCAGGCGGTCGTAATACTGCGCGTAGTCCACGCCCTGCGCGCTGGTGGCGGTCAGCTGCATGCGCTTCGGGCGCTTGGCGTACTGTTCGAGATTGCGGCCGATCTCGGCTTCGAGCTTGGCCATTTCATCGGTCGACGTACGCTCGTCCTGTCCGCGCGTCGGGGATTCGATGCGCCGCTCGCCAGGCTTCACGGGCTGGCTGCGTACCGCGGGTGCGGCCTCGCGCGCCTGGGTCATCAGGCGGCGCTGTTCCTCTTCGAGTTGGTCGATGCGACGCTGCGTCAGCCTGACGAGGTCGCCTTCCTTCGATTCGGTCTGCGCCGGCAGCGGCGTGGTGGCGCGCTGGGCATCGTGGTCGCCACCGCCGTCGAGGTTGGCCTGTGCCAGCACCGTCGCGTTGCGCGGCTTCTCGGCCGACTTCGAGTTCACCAGCACCACATCCAACTGCGGATCGGAACGCTTGATCTCGAACACCTCGGGCGCGGCAATCCTTACCATCAGCAGTACTGCGTGGATGGCAACGGAAACCACGAGCGCCTTGGCCAGTGTGCTGCTGGATTGCCACCAGTCGCGCGGATGCAGGTGGCGGGAAGCAGGGAGAACGGCGTTCACGATGGGATGGCGAGCCTGGACGGTCAAGCTTGAATTCGATCGAAAACCGGCCACCCCCCACGGCTGGGGGATGGCCGGAACAGACTTCGATTGTACGGGAGCCGGCAGGTTTACCGAAGGACTCAGCCGGCCGGATTGGCGCCGGTGTCGCGTGCCGCCGACGCCTCGTCCGTGGCATCGTCAGCGGCTTCCGCGGCGTCGGTCCCGGGCGTGCTTTCCGCAGCGGCTTCCGCGGCATCCTCCGCAGCCGCTTCGGCGGCGGCTTCGGCGGATACTTCCGCCAGTTCCTCGTCGCCGGCATCGGTGGCGTCACCGTTGTCGCCTTCGAGTTCTTCCTCGGGCAGCTCGCCCTCGCCGGCAAACACCTCGAGCACGCGGCACGAGACTTCGAGCGAGATTTCGTCGGTGGACGCCATTTCCAGCAATACCTGCGTGCCGCGTGAGGCCTGCGCCAGTTCCGGCACGCGTGTCACCAGCGGGATCTCGGTAAAGCGCACCGCACCGTCCTTGAGCACGGTGGCCATCATCTTGTCGCGGTTTTCCTGCTTGAGCCAGCGCAGGCACCAGTACCGCTCCATCGTCGACTGATGGTCGGCATAGGCCGCATACGTACCTTCGAAATCGGCCACGGCAGCCAGCAGGTCGGCATCCTTGGGCTTGAACGGGGCCACGAGCTTGGCCGTGACGCCGTGCTGGGCCACCGCCAGGATCTGCCACTGGTTGACCAGGTCCACATAGCGGCGCAGCGGCGAGGTGCTCCACGCATACTGCGCCACGCCAAGGCCCTCGTGCGGCGCGGGCCAGGTCTGCATGCGCGTGCGGTGCATGCCCCAGGCCTTCTGCGTGCGGTAGATACCCGGCACGCCATGATCGGCCAGCAGCTTGCCCCACGTGCTGTTGGCCAGGATCATCAGCTCGGCCACGATCTTGTCCAGCGGCGATCCGCGGCGGCGTTGCTCGATACGCACGCGCTCGCCGCCACCGTCCACGGCGTCGATGTAGAAATTGAAGTCCGCGCGGTTGTGGGACTCCGGACGCAGCCCGCTGGCCAGGCGCGCCTTCTGGCGCTCGTCGTGCAGGTGATTGGCCAGCCGGTACAGTTCGGTCAGCTGCTCGCGGAACGGGTAGTCGCCCGTGCCATTGGCCAGCGCAGCCTCGGTGACGATGTCTTCCAGCAGGTTGTGGCGCAGGTTGGCGGCAATCGGCACCAGCTCGGCACGCGTCTCGCTACCCAGGATCTCCACGCCATCGGGGCCGTTCGGATCGATCGTCACATACAGCGACAGCGCCGGGCAGGTGCGCCCTTCCTGCAGCGTATAGCGATCCACCACGCTGTCGGGCAGCATCGTGATCTTGTCGCCGGGGAAGTACACCGTGGACAGTCGCTGGCGCGCCACCGCGTCAAGCGCCTCGCCACGGCGAATACCGAGCCCCGGCGCGGCGATATGCACGCCGATGCGCAGCTTGCCATCGGCGATTGGCGTGACAGACAGTGCATCGTCGATTTCGGTCGTCGTGACATCGTCGATCGAGAAAGCCTGCACGTCGGCCACGGGCAGGTCGGCGGCCGGTTCGGGAACATCCAGGTCGGGGAAGCCCGTGCCCTTCGGGAAACAGTCGGCCAGGAACTTGGCCTCGTGCAGCGCGCGCGGGCTTTCCACACCGCCCACGGCCACCATCAGGCGCATCGGCGACAAACCCAGCGCCGTGCAGGCGGCATCCATCGCCTTGAATTCGAGGCTGTTCTTGTCGGGCTTGAACAGCAACTGCATGACCTTGCCGCGGAACGCGTCGGGCAGCTGGTGTGCCTTGAGCTGTTCCTCGTACTCGCCCTGCACCAGCAACTGCTGCTTCTTGCGTTCCACCGCGGCCAGCGCGGCCTTGAGCTGGTCTTCGGGCGCGCGCATGTAGCGCCCGCGGCCCTTGCGGCGGAAATAGACCGGATTGCCATGCAGCGCCATGGCCAGCGCGGCCTGCTGCACCGCGCCGGCGTCGGCGCCGTAGTATTCGGCGGCCAGTTCGGCAAAGCCGAATTCATCGGCCGGCGCGCATTCCCAGAGGAAGTCGAGATCGATCTCGGCGGTCAGGTCGCCGGTTTGCCGCACCATTTCGATTGCCGAAGGCTGGGCAAACTGCAGCAGCACGTCGCGCGCCTTGACCTTGGTACGTTTGCCCGCGGGCAGTTCGACCTGGTAGGCCTCGCCCTGTTGGGCGAGCACGGTGCCGGCGCGGATTTCGCCGCCTTCTTCGAACAGCAACTGCATGGATCGGTACTTTCAGAAGTGCCGGGAAACGCCGCCGCGGTGCGCACTAGCGCACGCGGGCAACGGAAATCCCGGATAGGATATTCGACCGGGGATGATACCGCACCATGCCTTGGCCCCGAGCGCCGGCGCGGCGAGGTTCTTCCCGGTCCGCTTCAGGTCAGAGCGACATCCCGCCGCTGGCCTCGATTGCCGTGCCGTTCACATAGCTGGCGTCGTCGCTGGCCAGGAATGCGTAGATCGCGGCGATCTCCGACGGTTCGGCCAGGCGGCGCATCCAGCAATGTTCCTTCATGCCGTCGAGCACCTTGTCCGGTACGGTCTGCAGGATCTCGGTATTGACAAACCCCGGGCACACCGCATTGACGCGCACGCCCTTCGGCCCGAGCTCGCGCGCCCATGTCTTGGTGAAGCCGATCACACCGAACTTGCTGGCCGCGTAGTTGGTCTGGCCAAAATTGCCGTAGAGGCCCACCACGCTCGACGCATTCAGGATTACGCCTCGCCCCTGCTCGGTCATCACGCCGGCCACCGCTTGCGCGCAGTTGAAGACGCCCTTCAGGTTGACATCGATCACGGCATCGAACTGCGCTTCGGTCATCTTGGCCAGCCGCGCGTCCTTGGTGATCCCCGCGTTGTTGACCAGTACATCGATGCGGCCGTGACGCGCCAGCGTGGCGGCAACCATCGCATCCACTTCGGCGCGGTTGGTCACGTCCACCTTGTGCGCGTCGACGCTGGCGCCCCCGGCGGCCAGTCGCTCGGCCGCTTCGCGAACGCGCGTTTCATTGACGTCGCACAAGACCAGCCGCGCGCCTTCCGCGGCGAACCGTTGTGCAGTGGCAAAGCCGATACCGGCTGCGGCGCCGGTGATGATTGCAACCCGTCCTTCCAGTTTCATGATGCTGGTCTCTTTTCCTGCGTTGGCAGTGTGTTGTGGGTATCGATACGGCGGGGCAGTCTGGTGCCACCCGCGCCGGTGTTGGCTGGCGCTGCCCGTTGCAGAAGGTCTGGCAGGAAGACCTCGGTGACAAGCATGGCGCCGCCGCCGCGCCGGAATACCGAGCGCCGCGCGGGCAGCATCGGCACCGACGCCAGCGCCGGCAGAACCCGCTGCAGCGCCTGACGCAGCGGGTGGTGCGGAGTCAGCCGGGCAAACTGGAACGGATCGCGCCGCACGCGCGGATCCACGAACAGGGCCCCGCCCAGCGGCCGGTTGCCCAGGCCGCGCAGGAATGGCCAGTCGCGCCGTGCCCGGTATGGATCGACGATGGTGTGCGCAAAGACCGCGGGCACCTCGTCGCAGATCAACAGGACTTCGCGCGTGATGGCCGGCACGGGCCGGATCAGGCCCAGTTCCTGCCATTCATCGGCAAACGGCAGTTGCGGTGCCTGGGCGAGCCGCGTCACGCGAAAGCGCGACGACGCCGACATCAGCCGCGCAGTCAGCGAGCCTTCACCGGTAATCCAGCGGCGCTGGTTCAGTGGAATCGAGCCGTCGTGCGGCAGGTGCGCGCGCCACGCGGCGCGCAGGCCTTGCAGGCCACTGACCGCAACCGTCATGCCTTGGGTGCCTTGCGTCTTCCGCCGGGGGCATAGCCGCAGAAAGCCAGCACATCGTCAACGTAGTCGTCGAATTCAGTGATGCCGTGATCGCTGCCCTCGATGATGCGGACCTTGGCACCCGGGCAGGCATCGACCATCTCGCGATAGTCGAGGACCTCGTCGCCCGTCGCGGCCAGCAGATAGTAGCGCTCCGGGCGCGTGATCGTATCCACGCGCAGGTCCAGCAGTTCCTGCAGATGTTCGCGCCTGACCACGACCGAACCGCCCCCGTGATACAGCGGCTGCTCGCCCAGATACTTCTCGAGGTCGGTCCACGGATGAATCGCCGGATTGAGCAGTGCCGCGCGGCAGCCGTGCTTTTCCGCAAGCCAGCGCGCATAGAAGCCGCCCAGCGACGAGCCAATGATGGCGATATCGGTCTCGCCACCGGCCCGCGCGCCACGGATCGCGGCTTCGGCCTGGGCGATTGCCTCGGAAGGCGCAACATTGAGCATCGGGCAGGCGAAGTACTTCTCCACACCCCATGCGCGCATCCGCTCCTGCACCAGCCACGACTTCATCGATTGCGGCGAGGAACGGAAACCGTGCAGATACAGCAGCATGTGACTTTCCTGGTCAGGCGGCCTGGACTCTGGCGCCGATTGCATCGAGCAGCTTCTGGTGAACGCCACCGAATCCGCCATTGCTCATCACCAGTACGTGGTCGCCAGGTTTGGCGGCCGCCGTAACCGCGGCAACCAGCGTGCCGAGATCCTGGAACGCGGTGGCCTTGTCGCCCAGCGGCGCCAGCGCCTCGCCCAGGTTCCAGCCCAGCGCATCCTTGCCCGCCGGCGCACCATAGCCAAACACCTGGTCGGCCGCCTCGAGGCTGGCAGGCAACTGGGCCGCCATCACGCCAAGCTTCATCGTGTTCGAGCGCGGTTCGAGCACCGCCAGGATGCGCGCGTTGCCCACCCGGCGGCGCAGGCCATCGAGCGTGGTCTGGATCGCGGTAGGATGATGCGCGAAATCGTCATAGACGGTCACGCCGTTGGCCGTGCCACGCACCTCCATGCGGCGCTTGACGTTGGCGAAGCGGCCCAGCGATTCAATGGCTTGCGCGGGTGGCACGCCGACGTGGCGCGCCGCCGCGATCGCGGCAATGGCATTCATGCGATTGTGCGTGCCCTGCAGGTCCCAGACCACGGTGCCCTGGAGTTCATCGCGGAAGAACACGTCGAACGCATCCTTGCCCGCCGGCGCCGCGGTCCTGGCATCGCCTTCGCGCCAGTCGCCCACGCCGAACTGCTCGGCCTCGCTCCAGCAACCGCGCTCGAGCACCCGGGCCAGCGCGGGCTCCATGCCGTTCACGACCAGGCGGCCCTGTCCGGGCACCGTACGCACCAGATGATGGAACTGGGTCTCGATAGCAGCCAGATCGGGGAAGATATCGGCGTGATCGTATTCAAGATTGTTCAGGATGGCCGTGCGCGGCCGGTAGTGCACGAACTTGCTGCGCTTGTCGAAGAAGGCCGTGTCGTACTCGTCGGCTTCGATGACAAAGAAATCCGATTCGGTCAGCCGCGCCGAGATTCCGAAGTTCTGCGGCACGCCGCCCACCAGGAAGCCGGGGTTGTAACCGGCGTCCTCGAGCAGCCAGGCCAGCATCGACGTGGTGGTGGTCTTGCCGTGCGTGCCAGCCACGGCCAGCGGCCACTTGCCGTTCAGCACGTGTTCGCCAAGCCATTGCGGGCCCGACGTATACGGCAGATTACGATCCAGGATCGCTTCCATGAGCGGATTGCCACGCGAGACCACATTGCCAATCACAAACAGGTCCGGCTCCAGCGACAGTTGCCCCGGATCGAAGCCTTCGATCAGGTCGATGCCCTGGGCTTCGAGCTGGGTGCTCATCGGCGGGTAGACATTGGCGTCGCAACCGGTCACGCGGTGCCCCGCCTGACGGGCCAGGACCGCGAGGCCGCCCATGAACGTACCGCAGATGCCAAGGATATGAATATGCATGGGAGCTTCGGGAGATGCGTGAGTCCGCCGCGGACACAGCCGCGCGGCGCTGAAAGAAGGCTCTGATTGTACCTGCATGCCTCGGGTTCCCCAGGCTGCGTCGCACGCCGCACGCTACCGGCGCCCGACCATGCGGGTATCATCGGGCCATGTCCCGACGCACACCCTCAGACCCCACCCGCCTGCGCGAGGAGATCGCCCAGGCCGCCGCGCGCATGATCGCCGAAGATGGGGCCGACTACGCCACCGCCAAGCGCAAGGCCGCCCGCCAGTTGCTGGGCGACGTGCGCGTGGCCGGCGAATGGCTACCCGACAACGAGCTGATCGAGGCAGAGGTACGCGCCTACCAGGCACTGTTCCACGGCGAGCACCAGCCGCGCATCCTGGCGCTGCTGCGCCAGCTTGCGGTACTGGCAATGGACGACCTTGCGGCGTTTCGCCCCTTCCTGGTGGGTGCCGTGCTCAACGGCACCGCCACCGAGCATTCCGACATCTATATCCAGTGCTTCTGTGACAGCCCGAAGGATGTCGCCCTGCACCTGCTGAACGCCGGCGTGGATTTCGACACCAGCGAGAGCCGGCACTTTGCCGGCCGTGGCGATGTCGAAACGCTGAGCTTCCTGTGGCGCGGCCAGTGGCCGGCCCTCCGCGAGGCCCGCGCGCTGGCCGGCGACATCCGCACTACGCTGGGCGCGCCGGTGGGCATTCATGTGGCGCTGTATGATGCCGTCGACGAACGCGGCGCGGTCAAGGCCGATTCCAGCGGGCGCGTGGCCCGGGCCGACGTCCTGACCGTGCGTCGGCTCATCGAGGAAGCCGGCGCCACCGATCGATAGCGCCGGGGACCGACGACGTGTGACCTCCAGTTGCTTGCCGTTCCTTGATCTCCATGGCCGCCCTTTTCCGCCATCTATATAGAACTGTCATCATCGCCATCCGAACATGACTGCATCTGCTCCCGGCTCCGCACCGGCCCGTCGTTCTTCCGTGACCATCTGGATCATCGTGGCCATCGTGGCTGCCCTTGCCGGCGTGCTCGTCGCGAATTTCGCGCTGGCTCCCCGGCAGGCGTCAGACCAGGCGGTGGAAGCGCTATTCCAGGCCAAGTTGCCCGATCCCGCCGGCAACGACATCGATCTTTCCAAATTTCGGGGCAAGACGCTGGTGGTCAACTTCTGGGCGCCGTGGTGCGGCCCTTGCGTGGAGGAAATGCCCGAACTGACGGCGCTGCACGGTGAATATGCGGCGCGCAATGTCGAATTCATCGGCATTGGCATCGATTCCGCCAGCAACATTCAGGAATTTCTTAAAAAGGTACCCGTAAAGTACCCGCTCGCGGTAGCCGGATTCCCGGGCACCGAATTAGCCAAGCAGTTTGGCAATGCCCAGGGCGGCTTGCCATACACGGTGGTCATCACCCCCGATGGCGCTGTCAAATACCGCAAGATGGGGCGCGTGCATGCGGACGAATTGCGCAAGGAATTGCCGGGCGCCTGACCTTGCCGCACCCAAGTCGTTGGAACTTGCGGCGATCTGTAGCCAAAACCTTGTGAAGTTGTCGCCAACCTGCGGACAAACCCTCGACAAGGGGCGATTTGTGGATCATGACTCACTCAAGGCACTCCAAATGCCTTGTAGCCGACATGCCGCCTTGTACCGCACGCTAGACAAATCCCTCTAAGCTACGGTAATCTCCGCGCAATTTCGTTGAACTGGTCGAGCCGCCGTGTCTTCTACTGCTACCGTCAGCCGCTCCGCCCGCTACCGCAAAGTGCTGGTTCTGCATGGTCCGAACCTCAATTTGCTGGGAACGCGCGAACCGCAGACCTATGGACATACCACGCTCGCCGATATCAACGAAGCGTTGGCAAAACGCGCCGCCGCCGCGGGCATCGGCCTGGACACGTTCCAGTCCAACCACGAGGGGGCGCTGGTAGACCGCATTCACGCAGCGCGTGGAGAAGGGGTGGACTTCATCGTCATCAATCCCGCAGCCTTTACGCATACCAGCGTGGCGTTGCGCGATGCATTGGCGGGCGTGGCCATCCCGTTCGTCGAGGTGCATCTGTCCAATGTGCATCGCCGCGAGCCGTTCCGCCATCATTCCTATTTCTCTGACCAGGCAGTAGGGGTGATCTGTGGCCTGGGCTGGCAGGGTTACCTGCTGGCGCTCGAATACGCGCTGGCGCAGGAACAGGACACACCGGGCAGCTGACGCCCGGACCGCATATATAAGCCGAGACAACCGCGGCCTGTCGCGCACGCGTGGCGGGCCAATCAATGACTGACCGCCGCCGTCCCTTCTCGACACGAAGGTGACCGGACCAATCCGAATCTGGAGGATAAGAAGATGGACCTGCGCAAGCTGAAGACGCTGATCGACCTGGTGGCCGAATCCGGCATTTCGGAACTCGAAGTGACCGAAGGTGATGGCAAGGTTCGCATCGTCAAGCAACCGCCGCAGGTCGTGGCGGCCCCGATGGCCATGCCGATGCAGGCCCTGCCCATGGCAGGTGTCGCCCCGGCCGCCGCTGCCGCGCCCGCCGCGGTGGCCGCCGCCGATGCCGCCCCGCAACTACCGGCCGGCCACATCGTGACGTCGCCGATGGTCGGCACGTTCTATCGCGCCCCGTCGCCGGGTGCCGCCTCGTTTGTCAACGTGGGCGATACCGTCAAGGAAGGCCAGACCGTCTGCATCATCGAAGCCATGAAGCTGCTCAACGAGATCGAGTGCGACAAGGCTGGCGTGATCAAGGAAATCCTCGTTGAAAACGGCCAGGCCGTGGAATACGGCCAGCCGCTGTTCGTGATCGGCTAAACCGGCCACCGGCTGACGCGGCATGGCGCCTGACGGCCCTTGCCGCACGCGTTGGCCCGGCGCGCCACCCTGGCGTGCGCGGGCCCGCCCCTGTTCTCGCAGAGAGAGACCATGTTTGAAAAAATTCTGATCGCGAACCGCGGCGAAATCGCCCTTCGCATCCAGCGCGCCTGCCGCGAGCTGGGCATCAAGACCGTGGTGGTGTACTCGGAAGCCGACAAGGATGCCAAGTACGTCAAGCTGGCCGACGAAGCTGTCTGTATCGGCCCGGCCCCGTCGCCGCTGTCGTACCTGAACATGCCGGCCATCATTTCGGCCGCCGAAGTGACCGACGCCCAGGCAATCCACCCGGGCTACGGTTTCCTGTCGGAGAACGCCGACTTCGCCGAGCGCGTCGAGAAATCCGGCTTCGTCTTCATTGGTCCGACCGCCGACAGCATCCGCCTGATGGGCGACAAGGTGTCGGCCAAGCAGGCCATGATCAAGTCCGGCGTGCCGTGCGTGCCGGGCTCCGAGGGTGCCCTGCCCGACGATCCGAAGGAAATCCTGGCCACCGCACGCCGCGTGGGCTATCCGGTGATCATCAAGGCTGCCGGCGGTGGCGGTGGCCGCGGCATGCGCGTGGTGCACACCGAAGCCGCGCTGATCAACGCCGTCAACATGACGCGTGAAGAAGCCGGCCGTGCCTTCGGCAATCCCGAGGTCTACATGGAGAAGTTCCTTGAGAACCCGCGCCATGTGGAAATCCAGATCCTGGCTGACCAGCACAAGCAGGCCATCTGGCTGGGCGAGCGCGATTGCTCGATGCAGCGCCGCCACCAGAAGGTGATCGAGGAAGCGCCGGCACCGCACATTCCGCGCCGCCTGATCGAACGCATCGGCGACCGCTGCGCCGACGCCTGCAAGAAGATTGGCTACCGTGGCGCCGGCACGTTCGAATTCCTGTACGAGAACAACGAGTTCTACTTCATCGAGATGAACACGCGCGTGCAGGTCGAGCACCCGGTCACCGAGATGATCACGGGCATCGACATCGTGCAGGAGCAGATCCGCATCGCCTACGGCGAGAAGCTGCGCTTCCGCCAGAAGGACGTTGAACTGCGCGGGCATGCGATCGAATGCCGTATCAACGCCGAGGATCCGTTCAAGTTCACCCCGTCGCCGGGCCGCATCACTGCCTGGCACATGCCCGGCGGCCCCGGTGTGCGCGTCGACTCGCACGCGTATGATGGCTACTTCGTGCCGCCCAACTACGATTCGATGATCGGCAAGATCATCACGTACGGCGCGACACGTGACCAGGCCATCGCCCGCATGCGCATTGCGCTGTCGGAGATGGTGGTTGACGGTATCCTGACGAACGTGCCGCTGCACCGTGAGTTGATGCTCGATGCCAACTTCGTCGAAGGCGGCACCAGCATCCATTATCTTGAACACCGCCTGGCCCAGAAGGCCAACGCTTCGGGCGAAAAGCCCTGAGGCGGGCCAATCGGCCGGCAACGCAGTCATAAAGGAACCCCGTGGCTTTCCAGGAATGTGTGATCGAAATTGCGCAGGATCAGGCTGAGGCCTGGTCCGATGCATTGTTCGACCTCGGCGCGCTGTCGGTATCGGTGGAAGATGCCGATGCCGATACGCCCGACGAGCAACCGCTCTTTGGAGAGCCAGGGCTGGAGCCGACACGCCTGGCATGGAACCGCTCGCGCGTGGTGGCACTCTTCGATGACGAGACCGACCCCGCGCTGGTGGTGATTGCCGCTGCCAATGCGCTGGGTGTGGCGCCGGTGCCGGACTACACGCTGCGCGCCGTGGAAGACCAGGACTGGGTGCGGCTGACGCAGTCGCAGTTCGAACCGATCCGCATTGGCGAGAAGATCTGGGTGGTGCCGTCGTGGCACGACGCACCGGATCCCGACGCCGTGATCCTGGAACTCGATCCGGGCCTGGCCTTCGGTACCGGTAGCCATCCGACCACGCGGCTGTGCATGCAGTGGCTCGAGCAGAATGTGCGCGCTGGCGAAACCGTGCTCGATTACGGTTGCGGCTCGGGCATCCTGGCCATCGTCGCCAAGAAACTGGGTGCCGGCGATACGATCGGCATCGACATCGATCCGAATGCCGTGGAAGCGTCGCGCTACAACGCCGAACGCAACCGCGTGGCAGCCAGCTTCGCGTTGCCGGATTCGGCGTCCGAGGCCACCCATGACCTGGTGGTGGCCAACATCCTTTCCAATCCGCTCAAGCTGATGGCCGCGATGCTGACCGCGCGCGTGCGCCCTGGTGGCCGGCTGATCCTGTCGGGCGTGCTGGAACGCCAGGCGGACGAAGTGGCCGCCGCGTATGCGCCCTGGATTGCCATGTCGGTCTGGCGCAGCGAGGAAGGCTGGGTCTGCCTGCACGGCACGCGCCCCGCATCGACCGATGCGGCAGGCAACGCCGCCAATCACTCTTCCTGATTTTCCATCATGGCCGCTGCCAAGCTCGTCACGCGCTGCCCGGCCTGCCGCACCGCGTTCCGGCTTGTAGCGGACCAACTGCGGCTACGCCAGGGCCTGGTCCGTTGCGGACAATGCGATACCGTCTTCGACGCGCGCGAACATCTGATCGAAGTCCCGGCGGCACCTGCAACAGCCAAGCCGGAGGCTCCCGCCCCGGCCCCCGCCTTCACCCCACCTGCCGCCGTCACGATGGCCGCCGCACTGGCTCATGCCGAGCAGACGCAGGCATCGGCACGCGCGCACGACGAAGCCGCACCGTTCGATCCTGGATTCGATCCGGGCTATGAGGTACCCGCACTGGATTCGCCGACGACCATGATGTCGGAGACGGAGACGGAGACGGAGACGGAGACGGAGCCTGAATCCGTCGCCGGCGAGGCGCATGCGGAAGAACCAGCGGAAGCGGAAGCGGAAGCGGAAGCGGAAGCGGAAGCGGAAGCGGAAGCGGAAGCGGAA
>NZ_DBHKYV010000038.1:78897-85433 GCF_057315035.1 Cupriavidus sp.
GAAGATGCGGAAGCGGAAGAAGCTGCGGTAGAAGAGGCGGAAGCGGAAGCGGAAGAACCGGCGGAAGAACAAGCCCAAGAACAAGACGAAGAACAAGCCCAAGAACAAGCGGTCGCGCAAGATGCAGCGGAGATCAAAGTCCCGCTGACCGAGCCGCCCGTACCGTGGCCGACGCTCGATCATGCGGCGTTCGATGACGAAGCGCCGCACCAGGCGATCCAGCAAGCCGCGCCACCAGCAGCACACTCGTCGCTCGATCCGGCTGCGGCCTTCGCGCCAAAATCGCCCACCGGCATGCCTCCGTACGGCGCCTATAGCGCAAAGGCCAGCTGGCCACCGCTGAAGCCGGCCGAGACACCCCCGCCGCGTGCATCAGCAACCGTCGACCAGCCAGCGCCTGCGGAACACGAGGCAAGCGATGCGATGGCCCCGGAAGCGGCGGAGCGGGCTGCGCGCGACGAGGATTCGGACACCCAGTATGCCGCGCTCGATCAGATCGACAATCCAGCCGGCATCGATGATGGCGCGCCCCGCCCCGCAGACAACGCAGCGCAGCCATTACCTGCCGAACCAGTACCCAGCGCCAGCGGGTTCCTGCGTGCCGCCGATCCGACCGATCCCGAGGCCGACGCCTGGGCAGCGCAAGCAAAGGCCGTCATCGAGAACGATCTCGGCGTGACGCCGCGTGACGGCACGCTCGACGCCGTGGCGCGCGAGACCACCACGCGCCACTGGCTGCGTGAAGACGCCTCCGCTGCACCGGCTACCGGCCCGACCTTTGCCCCGGATTTCCTGCGCCATGCGCGCGGACGCGAACAACCGCGAGCGAGCCAGGCCAAGGTGGCGCTACCGGGGAGCAAGCGCACCTGGATGCGCGCTGCGGTGGTGGTGCTGGCTCTGGGCGTGCTCGTGCAAGGTACGTATCTGGCACGCAGCCAGATCGCCGGCAGCCTGCCCGTGCTGCGCCCGATACTTGAAGCGGCCTGCGCGCCATTCCATTGCGAAGTACCACCGTGGCGCGATCTCGATGCGCTGCGTATCGACAGTTCGCAACTGCAGAAGCAGGATGAGGCGAGCGACATCTACCAGCTCGCGGTCACGCTGCGCAACCAGGGCCGCGCCACGACCGCGCTGCCCGCGATCGAGCTCGTGATGACCGATCTGCAGGACCAGCTTCTGTTGCGCCGCGTGCTGCTGCCGACCGAGTACCTCGATCCGTCCCAACGCGGCTTCTCCGCCACAGGCATGCGCGCGGGCAGCGAGCTGCCGGTTCGGGTACGATTCCGGACACAGCAGTCGGCGGCCAACTACCGCGTGCTGATCTTCTACCCCTGAGTTCCGGGCGCCCCCCGCCACGCCGGCCGGCAATGCACCGGGCCGGCTGGCCATATTTACTTTTCCTGACAGGAGAGACCATGAGCAATGTGACCCTCGGCGGCAACGCCATCGAAGTTGGCGGCAAGTTTCCCCAGGCTGGCGACAAGGCCCCGGCCTTCTCGCTGGTTGGCAAGGACCTGAAGGATGTGACGCTGGCCGACTTCGCCGGCAAGCGCAAGGTGCTGAACATCGTGCCGAGCCTGGACACCCCGGTGTGCCAGGCCTCCGCGCGCAAGTTCAACGAGGCTGCCAGCAGCCTGGCCAACACCGTGGTGCTGACCATCTCGGCCGACCTGCCGTTCGCCATGGGCCGCTTCTGCACGGCCGAGGGCCTGGCCAACGTGGTGACGCTGTCGACGATGCGCGGCGCCGATTTCAAGGCCGCCTACGGCGTGGATATCAAGTCCGGCCCGCTGGCTGGCGTGTGCGCCCGCGCCGTGGTCGTGGTCGACGAGAATGACGCGGTCAAGTACAGCGAACTCGTGCCCGAAATCAAACAGGAGCCGAACTACGACGCGGCCCTGGCTGCGCTGAAGTAATCTGTGCGCTAGCACACCGTTGCAAGATCGATTCCGCCCGTCATGCACGGGCGGAATTCATTAACGTATTTGTTACACGTATTTGTTACGCCCCGCTGCCGGGGCCCGAATGGAGAAAAGATGTCCAGCCTGATCTGCGGTTCCGTCGCCTACGACACCATCATGACGTTCGAC
Source organism: Cupriavidus sp. (assembly GCF_057315035.1). Classification (NCBI taxonomy): domain Bacteria; kingdom Pseudomonadati; phylum Pseudomonadota; class Betaproteobacteria; order Burkholderiales; family Burkholderiaceae; genus Cupriavidus; species Cupriavidus sp. The sequence continues at coordinate 80,988 of NZ_DBHKYV010000038.1, forward strand.
GGACGTTTCCGTGAACACATCCTGCCGGACCAGATCCACATGCTGAACGTCTCGTTCCTGGTGCCGGGCATGCGCCGCGAATTTGGCGGCTGCGCGGGCAACATCGCCTATACGCTCAAGATGCTTGGCGGCGATCCGGTGGTGATGGCCACCGTGGGTCAGGACGCCAGCCCATACCTGCAGTACCTGCGCGACCTCGGCATCGGCACCGATCACATCCGCACGCTGGCCGACACGTTCACCGCGCAGGCCATGATCACCACCGACCTGGACAACAACCAGATCACGGCTTTCCACCCCGGTGCAATGAGCCAGTCGCAGGTCAACAGCGTGCAGGATGCACTGGCCGGTGGCAAGCGTCCGGCGCTGGGCATCGTGGCACCGGACAGCCGTGAAGGCATGCTGCATCATGCGCAGCAGTTTGCCGAAGCCGGCATTCCGTTCATCTTCGACCTGGGCCAGGCGATGCCGCTGTTCAACGGCGAGGACCTGCGCCAGTTCGTTGAACTCGCCAGCTACGTGACGGTCAATGACTACGAAGCACAGGTCATGCTGTCGCGCACCGCGTGGACCAGCGCCGAGGTAGCAGCCAAGGTACGTGCGTTCATCGTGACACACGGCGAGCGCGGCGCCAGCATCTATGCCGACGGCCAGCAATATGCGATTCCCGCGGTACAAGCCGAACGCGTGGTCGATCCTACCGGCTGTGGCGACGCGTTCCGCGGCGGCCTCCTCTACGGCATCGAGAATGGCCTGGACTGGGAAACCACCGGGCGCCTGGCATCGCTGGTGGGCGCGCTCAAGATTGCCCAGCAAGGTCCGCAGAACCACTGGATCTCGCGCGACGAACTCGGCAGCCGCTTCGAAGCCGCCTTTGGTTACCGATACGCTTAACATGAAGCGGTGTACCGCGCGCACCTGAGTCCGATGAACAGCGCGGCATTGAGACGGGAGTTGCCATGAATCAGATACTTAAAATCAGTGCGGTGGCAGTACTGGCCGCCGCGTCACTGATCAGCGGTTGCGCCAATTACTCGAACTCGGGCAGCGTTTATTCGCCGGGCCAGGCGCAGCGCGAGCAGACCGTGCGCTACGGTGTGGTGGAAGGCGTACGCGAAGTGATGATCCAGGGTGGCTCCACGGGAGCCGGTACGATCGCCGGCGGTGCGATTGGTGGTATTGCCGCCGGCAGCACCATCGGTAGCGGTGGTGGATCGGTTGCAGCGGGCCTGCTTGGGGCCGTGCTGGGCGGTATTGCCGGCAGCGCTGCCGAGAACCGCATCACGCAACGCCGCGGCCTGGAGATCACGGTGCGGCTCGAGGACGGCGACATGCGCGCCATCACCCAGGAAGCCGACGAGGTGTTCCGCCCGGGTGACCGCGTGCGGCTGCTCTCTTCCGGTGGCGTGACACGCGTCTCGCACTGACAGTTTTTCACGGCTCATGAAGAACGCCGCGCGCCCCCGGGCCGCGGCGTTTTTTTGTTTGGGCTTCACTACGGCCTTGGGCGCCAAAAGTAAAAAACCCGCCGGGCACGGGTGCCATCGGCGGGTTGGCAAGACTTGCTGTCTTGCGGACCGGATACGCGGTATCCGGTCAGTGTGGCACGCAATGCGTGTCCAGGTGCTTCCCAGTTGTGATCGCTCGCACGAGGCGACGCGATTACGGACGGTTGCCCGTCGGGAACGGCCAGGCAGCAGCCGGGTTCAGCGCGGTCTTTGCAGCAGCAGCAGGCGCAACGGCAGGGGCCGCGGCAGGCTTGGCAGCCTTCTTGGCAGCAGGCTTCTTCGCAGCGGCCTTCTTGGCAGCCGGCTTCTTGGCAGCCGGCTTCTTGGCAGCAGCCTTCTTGGCCGGGGCCTTCTTGGCGGCTACTTTCTTGGCTGCGGCCTTCTTGGCCGGTGCTGCCTTCTTGGCGGCGACCTTCTTGGTTGCAACCTTCTTTGCAGCAACCTTCTTCACTGCGGCCTTCTTGGCAGCCGGCTTCTTGGCGGCAACCTTCTTGGCAGCTACCTTCTTCGTAGCGACCTTCTTGGCAGCAGCCTTCTTGGCGGCCGGTGCAGCCTTCTTGGCGGCGACCTTCTTCACGGCGGCCTTCTTGGCGGCCGGCTTGGCGGCTTTCTTAGCCGCCGGCTTTTTCTTTGCAGCAGTTGCCATGGATAACTCCTTCACTAGCGTGAAATATCGAATGACCTAAATGAGCGACCCGACCAATCCGAGGCGCGTTTGACGCGTACCCCAATCGAGCGAGCGATTCATCGGCGCACGACACATCTTCAACCGCACGCTAATGAATTCGGTGACAGGGAAACCGTCGCGATCCGAGTCGCGAAGTACGGCATTTACACGGCAGCACGGAATCCGCGCGCTGGCTGCAAAGCCAGCGTACAAGCGGGTTCCCGGGGCATGCCGCGCCCTGGAATATTCGATCGGCCCGCGCCGCCCGTCGTGACGGCGCGCAACCAGGAAAGAGGAGATATCAGTCAGCAGGCCTGCAGTGCGGGCATGGCCTCGCGCACTGCAGACGGCAATCATACGGGGGTAGCTCGCCCATCCCGTCACTGGGCTACAGGAGACTGCACGCGTTGTAAGAAGCCTGATCGGCCCGGTCTGCGTCAAAGTTCTGTTGCTCCTCGGCTACCCACCTTCACTGCATCGAAGCATCGCCATCATCGTTACTTCTTGCTTGCCTTCTCGCGACGCTACGCTTCGGTTCGTTAGCTCGTCGATTTGTTCGATCCGCTTCGTCGACTCGCTTCGTCAAACCACGTCGATGCAATGAAGTGAGACTCTTGTCAAGGCGAATCATAATTCGTTTGTTCGATGATGTTAAGAAAAAAGTGCAAAAAAACTTGCACGCAAGATCGAATCGATCTACTCGACGCGCGTACTTCGATCACGACACCATCGACACACACATTGATCTCGACTTTCACAACGTCGATGAAGTTCCATCGGACATGTGTTTGATGGTCTTCGAACGCGTCGCGGATCATCTTCGCGATGCGTGTTCGCACATCGCTCACACACCGTCGCGCAGTCGTGCGCTCACCATCGGACGCGTCATCGCGATGCGCATCCCCACATCTGCCGACCGACTGGAAATCCGCATGAACATTGGCTTTCGCGGTCGCTCATGGGGATGCGCCAACGGCGCAACAGCAACGCCAAGGCGGTACGTTGAGAACGTCGAGCCGAGGCACGCCAGGCGACGTCGCAATGCATGCGCGATCAATGACGCGACACGCTCGCGCACCGACTGCCCGGATGCGATGACCACCACGCCGTGCGTCGATCCGACAGTTGCGCGAGCACGACGAAGAGTGATGCGTCAACGCAACGGTTTCTCACTTCGACACAAGTTCGTGTGTGCATCGCGACGTCGTCGAACCGCGATGGACGTCGATCAACGTCGACGAATGACGATTGCAGTCACGCCCGACAGCTCCATGACATCGCATCGCGCCCATCGCAATTCCGCGAATGCGAATGTGGCAGTCATCGATCGATGCAAAGGTCGCGATGACCACTGCGACGTCAGGCACTGACCGCGAGGCATCCGGGTTCCTACGGATGCCCGGCGCGGCAAGCCTTCTCGTGTGGCGTGGCTACACCACTGATCGGGCCGCTAGAGGAATGTCTCGGGTAGAGCCTTCCGGCGGCTTTTGTTGCACGACAAGATCCCGGCCCGGTGCCGTCAGGCGGCCGATTGCGGCCGTGCTTGCGGTACCCTCTGGTGCGTACGCAAACGGATGTTGGTGATTGCGGCGCGTGACCGCCGCCAGTAGATTGGCGTCGCACGGCGCCAATGCCGACGACACACTGAACTGGAGACCTCCATGCGCATGACCTACCCCCGCGCCCTGCTGCGCACCGCCACCATCGCGGCAACGTTTGCCGCGGCACTCGCCACCAGCACCGCGGCACTGGCACAGGCCACGCCGTCTGGCACATGGCACACCATCGACGATGCCACCGGCAAGCCGCGCGGCGTGATCGAGATCGTCGAGAAAGATGGCGTGTATAGCGGCAAGCTTGTAAAGAGCCTGGTGCCTTCCGAGGGAGCGCCCAAGGTTTGCGACAAGTGCACCGATGCACGCAAGGACCAACCCATCATCGGCATGACGCTGCTCACTGGTTTGCGCAAGAGCGGCGACAACGAATGGACTGGTGGAGAGATCCTGGACCCCGAGACCGGCAAGCTTTACAAGTGCAAGATGTCGCTGGCCGACGATGGCAAGAAACTCAATGTGCGCGGCTTCATCGGCATCAGCCTGATCGGCCGGACGCAGTCCTGGGTGCGCCAGCAGTGACGTGTGGAAAATGCAGCGAGCATGCTCCCCTCTCCCGCCTGCGGGAGAGCAACCGTGTCAATGACTTCGTGCGGCTCACGATCAGCCGACGCTTGACAGGGTCGTGACCAGCTCCCCTCTCCCGCAGCGCGGGAGA
>NZ_DBHKYV010000039.1:0-81455 GCF_057315035.1 Cupriavidus sp.
AAGTTAAAGCACCAGACAACCTTAGTACCTGTCTGAAAAAACTTGACCACCACACCCCTCGCCCGCTTTGCGGGAGAGGGGCGGGGGAGAGGGCCGGCGACTCAAGCTAAGACAAGTCGCAATTTGAACCTCATGCCCTCTCCCCCAGCCCCTCTCCCGCGTCTCGGGAGAGGGGAGCAAACCAGCAGCTTTTGATATGCCCGTGGTGGTCTCCCCTCGCCCGCTTTGCGGGAGAGGGGCGGGGGAGAGGGCCGGCGGTTCAAGCCGAGACAAGTCGCAATTTGAACCTCATGCCCTCACCCCCAGCCCCTCTCCCGCGTCGCGGGAGAGGGGAGCAAAATCAGGCATCTGAAATCCTGCTGGTGATTTCCCTAATGTCTGGCCCATGTCCGCGTATGATCTGGGGCTTGCCTTTGAACACCGCCCCCTGATTCGCCATGCCTGACCATACGTTGCTGTCCGCCCTGCTCATCTTCGGACTTGGGGGGCTGCTCGGCGGCGTGGGAGGCCTGTTCGGCATCGGCGGGGGCCTGATCGCCATCCCCGCGCTTGGCCTGCTATATGGCATGGACCAACAGCTGGCCCAGGGGACCTCGCTGGTCATGATCGCGCCCAATGTGGTGATTGGCTTCTGGCAATACCGCAAGCGCGCCAGGATCGAGCTGAAGACGGCCGTGGTGTTGGGCCTCTCCGCGGTGCTGGCCACCTACCTTTCGGCCAGGCTGGCCACCTCGATCGATGCCGGGCTGCTGCGCCGCATCTTCGCCGTCTTCATGATTGGACTGGCGCTGTACTTTCTCTGGCGGCTGCTCCCCGGTCGCGCCACCACGCAACAACAGGCGCGCGTCTCCACCGCATGGATTCCCGCCGTCGGCGTGGTAGGCGGTGCGTTCTCCGGTTTCTTCAGCGTGGGTGGCGGCGTGGTCGCCGCACCGGCCCTGGTCGGGCTTTTCGGCATGCGCCAGGCCGTAGCACAAGGCCTGGCCTTGGCGCTGGTCACACCCGGCGCCGTGGTCGCGCTATTCACATACGCCCAAGCCGGACATGTGGACTGGTACAGCGGCATCCCACTTTCGCTGGGCGGCATGCTGACGATCTCATGGGGGGTGGCACTGGCCCACCGCATGCCCGAACGGCGTCTGCGCGCCGCATTTGCGCTGTGCCTGATTGCTACAGCTGCGGTGATGCTGGTGCGGGGGTAGCATCTCCTTCACTCGCCGGCACGCGATAGCCGAGACGGCAAGAATGCCAGTTGCCGCATGACGATACTCTGCCGCTCGTGGTTCGCAGCGCACAGGATTTCCATATCATCGAGCGATACCGAATTGCGATAGATCTCGGCGCACGTCAGGTCACCGAGTTCGAGGTGATGACGTATTCCCCGGGAGCCGGTCGAAGGTGAGGCTTGTCACCGGAATGCAGACGCTTGCGGCATATCCGAACGCAGCCTTCGGAAGAAATGGATTTACTCGGCGGGCCGGAACAGCCAGCATTAGCCGAACCAATCTATCGAACGATGACGTATGCAGGTCCATATCCGCTGCCGCTCACGAGTGACACTTCATCGACTCGTACCAGCGTTCCCGATGTCCATCACCGCAAGCGGCGGCGATCAACGCCTGAGTCGACGAGGATACGAACGCCCGCTGCGCGATGGGCAACCGGTTCGGATTCCGGCGTTCGAGTCAGTCGACCTGCAATTGACGGGCAGCCTGTTTTCCCCGTCAAGATGCACGCTGGAACTCAGTCAGGCTCCAGCGCTTGGGTACGGCCCGTTTTCGGATGTCCGCAATGAAGACGTTGACGGCAAGATCCTGTACCTGCGCGAACTGATCTCGGGCAGCGTGTTTCAGCAACCACAGGAGGATTGGAATGCTGCGAAGATGGCTGGTGCACTACAAACCTCACCCAGTCGCATTCGCTCAAGGCTATTCATGCAAGGCGTGGCATTCACACAACTTTGCAGGACGCAGAGGCTCATGCGCGCGCTCTTCGAATCCTTTCGCTTTGATCTATCGGTTTCCGACCTTAAGGCAAGAGTTGGATGGTCGGAGAATCACGACCTCGAGGCCTCGTTCCATGAGTGGTTTGGCGTGTCACTTCAAACCATTTCTCGACTTCGCGAGGACTGCCTATGACAAGCGTGCCCCCTTGAGGAAAGAAAGGGCAGCAAGTGCCGCCCCCCTCTCCTACTCCTTCCGAAACACCAGGCTGAAGTTGTTGGCCGGCATTGGCACTGGCTCGGCGCAAGTCAAACCCTGCGCGGCACCAAGCGCGATGACGGCTTCCATGTCGCGCACGCCCCATTCGGCATCGGCCACTTTCAGTTGCCGGTCGAACGCTTCGTTGCTTGGGGCGGTGTGTGCCCCGTTGCGGCGATAGGGGCCGTAGAGATACAGCACCCCGCCTGCGCCAAGCCGCTTGCCGGCACCGGCAAACAGCGCCTCGGCGGCGGCCCACGGGGAAATGTGGATCATGTTGATGCAGACGATGGCGTCGACGTTGTCGATGCCCCATGGTTCCTGGCGGACATCGATGGCCAGTGGTGCCAGCACGTTTGCGGTGCCCGCATGGGCGGTCCATGCCGCGATGGATTCGCGGTGCGTGGCATCGGGGTCGCTGGGCTGCCATGTGATATTGGGCAGCGCCGCGGCGAAATGCACCGCATGCTGGCCCGTGCCGCTGGCAATCTCAAGTACCGTGCCTGACTTCGGCAAGGCCTCGCGCAAGACTGCCAGGATGGGTTCGCGGTTGCGCTCCGTGGCGGGCGCCATGCGGCGCGCGATGGGGTCGGCGGCAGGCTCGGTCATGGGGTCTCCTGTGGCATGGCGCACCAGCAATTGCCGGTGCGCAGGCCACAGGTTAGCAGGCCCGCCGCATTTGCGGAGTCAGACAGCGCTGACGATGATCAGCCGCGTCGGTTCAATCGCAATGCGGACGGGGTGGCGGTCAGGTATCCGACTGCCGCACCGAAGCGGTCCTTGTAGTTGGCGCGCACCAGCGGATCGAGCGTGCCTTTTACCTTGTCATGCAAGCCTGCTTCCCAGTCACCGGGATGCTGGAAGTTGCTCATGATATAGGTCCAGCCGTGAATCTCGTCGACGGCATGCAGGCCAGTCGATTCGGCGCCAGCCGGGCATGACAGCACGCGCGACAGTTGCTTTGTATCAACGTTGTAGGCCCACAGGAAGTTGTTGACGTGGGTGTTGCTGTCTTCGCCGATAAACAGCGTGCGCAGTGTTTCCGAGAACTTGAGGTTGTCCGGCGTGGCCACCTTGTCGGGGTTGGCGTAGTTGCCGAGCGCGTCCTGCGCTTTCTTATGGCCGCCACCGAGATCCTCGGAAATCAGCGCCGGCACCGGCGCCATGTCGACGGGCACCCACTCACTGCCGATGCCCGCACCGGACTGGTCAGATTGAGCGCCCCGCAGGTTCAGTTCATAAACCGCGCCGGAGTAAGGTCCTTCCACGCGGATATCGCCCGCGTTGGCGGCATGGCCGGCCAGCATGCTGGTCTCGATGCGCGAGATCGCCGAATAGGCTTTCCGGTCGGCAATATTGACCGTGGTGCCTTCCATCTTGGTAAAGCCCAGACTGCCCCCGACCAGCGCCGCGTAGCGGTGCGTTTCCAGGAACGCGGCGGCCTTCTCCTGCCCCGGCACCAGCCTGACCCAGTTGGGCTTGCCATCGAGCAGGATGCGCGTGAAGCTCTTGTCTTCCGGATCGCTGGTCTTGACGTCCATGATGTCGGGAAGCTTGATGCCACCGTCCACCAACTTGCGGATTTCAGCGCTGGTGGCGCTGCCGAGCGGAATCCACGACAGCGTGGCCGCACCCGGACCGGCGCCCGAAGTCTGGTGCCATTTGGCCACGTAGAGCTTGCCTGCCGACAGATCGCGCGCGCGGTCGGCGATAAACATGAACAGGCCACCATTGGTGGCGTCGTCGCCCATCAGCACGGTGCGCTCGTCGGGCATCACCTGCACCAGTTCGTGCGAGATTCGGCCCATGCAATAGTGTTTCTTGATCGAACCCGTGCCGTCGGGATGCACCGTGACTTCCGGCAGGTGGCCGTAGTTGTACGGGTTGGCGTGTCCGGCATCGCCATACAGATGCTGGCTGAAGCCACGCAGCTTCTTGTCGGTGGCGGCCTTGGCGGCGTCGGGCTCGTATTCCTCGCTCGACAGGTGCGTGTTCCACGGCGACAGGCTCGCACCACAGGTAATCCACAAACCGTTCACGCCCGAGGTGTCGACGTTGTGATAGCGCACCAGCGTGAGCTTGCCCGTCTTCGGGTCTTGATCCAGCGTCAGTACCGCAATCGGCGATGGCAGCATGCCATGCATTTCAGCATTGGCCTGGTTGCGCGAGGTGTATTCGAACTGCACCACCGCAAACACCGTATTGCCCTTGACACCGGGTACCCGCGCATTGGGCAACGTCAGCAGCGAACTGCCATCTGGGCCATCGGAGAAAAACTGGCGCGACTTGCCCGGAACAGAGTCGTCCATGATCGGACGATTCTGAATATCGTAGTAGCCGCCAGCCAGTACCTGACGGCCCTTGCCGTCGGGCACCATGTCGCCAGTGACAAAGAACGGCTGGTAAGCCAGCGTGTATTCCTGCACCGTGCCATCGCGGTACGACACCTTGAGCGACGAGCCAACCGTGGTGGTGGCCATGGCCGCCGCATTGTCGAGCGTCGGCGCAGCCATACCCGTGAAGGTGGCCGACGCGAATGCAGCCGGTGTCTTGCGTCGTGGCGCAGCAGCAAATGCCGCCTCCATCGCGCTCATGCCGCCGGCCAGCGTGGCCGCGGCGGTACCTAGCGGCAGCATCGGGGCTCCACCAAGGATTTTCAGGGCGCGGCGACGGGAGGCTACGGGCTGGCTGGACATGGTGATGTGGGCGTTATTGAGCGATCTGGGATGGTTGGGACACACGGTGCCCCTCGGCGATCTTATAGCGACTTTGTGACAGTAACTTGACTTCCAGCAAGTTGTCATAAAAGCGCCGACGCCTGTTCGCACTGCCCGCCTGCGCTACACTCGCCTTCCGATTCCCGTTTGCCACCCCGTTTTGCCCACATTCACGCTTGCCGCCCCGGTTCACGCCGAGATCGAGATCCGCAAGAGTCGCTTTATTGCGATGGCCACACCGGTGCCCGACCGCGATGCGGCAATGGCCGTGATCCAGGATCTACGCACGCGGCACCCCACGGCCACGCATGTCTGCTGGGCCCTGCTGGCGGGCGGCCAATCGGGCATGTCGGACGATGGCGAGCCATCCGGCACGGCCGGTCGCCCGATCCTGGAGGTACTGCGCCACCACGATCTGGATGGCGTACTCGCCACAGTGGTGCGCTACTACGGCGGCGTCAAGCTTGGGGCGGGCGGACTGGTGCGGGCCTATACCGATGCCATTGCCGGTGCGCTCAAGGACGCCGCCCGGATCGAGCGCATCGCCTATGCCACGTTGAGCGTGCAGATCGACTATGCCGATGAACCGCGCGTGCGCCGCTGGATCGAACAGTCGGCCGACGATGGCTGCACCCTGGTCGACACCGAGTACGGGGCGCTTGCGAAACTGGTAATCCGCCTGCCAGCCTCACTGCGAGAAACGGCCATGGCCACGCTGCGCGACGCCACCCATGGACGTGCCGGTTTTCCGGACGACGAGAGCTGACGCCATGGCTGATACACCGGAGATTGCTGCGCAGGAAGATCGTGAGTACACCGCACAGGTGCTGCCCGACGCGATCTGCTTTGCCGCGCCAGCGTCGCTGAGCCTGCTTGAAGCGGCGTTGCTGGACGATGTGCGCCTGCCCAGTTCATGCCGCAATGGCACCTGCCGCGCGTGCATCAGCAAGCTGCACTCAGGCAGCGTGCGCTACCGGATCGAATGGCCCGGCTTGAGTCCGGATGAGAAAGACGACGGATACATCCTGCCCTGCGTGGCATGTCCCACCAGCGATGTCGTGTTCGAACCGGTAGGCGAATCCTGAGCCAAGAACTGGCCGATTTCCCGCTAGCCGGTCAGTCCTGATGACGACCGTTCACCGAAAAAAAGCGCAGCGCAATCTTCAGCGCATCGGGGCCAACGGGATCAGAGAATGCCTGGCCTGGCGCGCCGCCGCTCCACGCATGGCGCAAGCCTTCCACCTTGACCACCCGCAGGTATGGCCGTGCGCCCGCCTGCCAGTCGAAGACTTCCACGGCACGTCGCGTACCGCGGCGCACGCGTTTGGGTGGTACCTCTTTTGGCGCGGCCATCCCGGGCGGTAGCAATTCCAGCCACATCGCACCGGTGGATGTGGCGTTATCGTAGGACACCACGTTGTCCTGATCGCCATGCAGCAGCAACAGCGGTGGCGGCCGGCGGCCAGCCAGTGCAATCTTTGCGGCAACCGGATCAGGGGCGCGTTCGCCGCGCATGGCCTTGGGCGCCTGCGTGGCGTTGATCGCGCTGTAGGGCGCGGCGCCCGAGTGGGAGCCAACCGCTGCGAAACGATCGGGATAGTGCAGGCCCAGCATCATCGCCATTGCACCGCCCGCTGACAGGCCGAACGCGCAAACGCGGTCGGCCACGATGGCATAGCGCTGGCACACATGGTCGATCATGGACATCAGCAGCGCTGTTTCCGATGCGCCGCGCGCTGCGGGGCGAAACCAGTTCCAGCAACGCTGCGCATTGGCCTGCACCGATTGCTCCGGCATCAGCACCACCCAGCGCGCATCGCGCGCCACCGTTGCCACCCGCGCGCATGCGGCAAAGCTGGCCGCATCCTGCCCGCAGCCATGCAGCAGCACCAGCAACGGTGCGGGCCGCGCCGCGCTGACACCGGCCGGCACGAACACGCGGTAGCGGCGCTGCCCCATGGACCCGATGCCGATACCCAGGCCGAAGCCCCACATCCCTTCTTCCCAGAGGCCACCGCCGCGACTGACCGGCGCGGGCGTGGGTGTGACCACGCCCGTGAGCGCCTGGCGCGCAGCCTTGCCGACGGCCTGCCCCATGGCTTTGCTGACGGCTTGCCCCTGCTGCTTGGCAGCTTGCAGCATCGGCTTGGTCACCGTACGCGTGACCGTGCGCTGCAGCTTGCGCGCGCTCCGCGTTGCCTGCTTGCTTAACATTGCCCACAACTTGGTGCCGCCCGTGCGCCGCTTCATACCGCATCGCCCTTTCGTTTCCGGTGCTGCGTGTCCAGGCCTCCGCTGCAGACCTCCGCTGCAATGATGCACCAGTTTATCGGGCGAATATGTCAGGTTGTCACGGACCGGGCGTGTCAGAACTTGCCGCACGCGGCCGCGCCATGGATAGATACATTTACGTCAATGCCGGTCGGTGTCGTGCACCGCGCGGCTGTCGGCCGGTGCTTCCTCGCGTTCATGCAGGCCGTAGTCGCGCAACACCTGGGCCACGCGCAAGCGGTAGTTGGCAAACACGCCGCCACGGCCGGCCGCCTGTGCCTGGCGGTGATCGAGCGTATTGCGCCAGGCCAGCACGGCCGCTTCGTCGCGGAAGAACGACAGCGACAGCAGCTTGCCCGGCGTGGTCAGGCTCTGGAACCGCTCCACCGAGATAAACCCGTCGATGGCCTCCAACGTGGGCTTCAGGTGGGCGGCAATGTCGAGATAGGTGTCCTGCCGGCCCGGCGCGGGCTCGACTTCAAAAATCACGGCAATCATCGGGGGCTCCGTTGTCATTGTTGTGGGGAAAACTGCGGAATGCGGGCATTCACCGACGGACGATAACGCAAATCGTGCAGCAGCCGGCCGGGCTGGACGTCGCGCGCCAGCAGTGCCTGCACCGTACACGCTGCCAGCACCTGGGCCAGCGCATCGCCAGGGCAGGCATGCCGCCCCGCGCCGAACGTCCATGGCTTGCGATCACCGCCTGCGCCGCCAGCGCTGTCGCCCGGATCATGCGCCGCCGCGGCCAGCAGCACCAGCACGGTATCGTTGGCGCGCAGAGCTTGACCACACAGTACGGCATCGGCCGCCATGAAGCGTCGTGTGTTCTGCACCGGCGGGTCCAGATGCGCGACCCGGGCCACCAGTGCATCGATATCGCTAACCTCGCTAACGGGCGCCGATACCCTGCCGAGACTGACCATGGTGTTGCCGATCAGGCCCGCAGTGGCTTCGCAAGCCTGGATCATCAGGCCGACTGCGTTGGCAATCAGCGTTGCGGGTTCGATATCGCCGAACACGGTGTCTTGCGACAGTGCATGCAGCAAGCTGTCGCGCGGCGCCGTGGCAGCGGCGCTCTCCACGTCTCGGGTCAACCACTGCGCGGCCGCGATGCCAGCCTCGACCTCGGCAGGTGTTGCCAGCGGAGACATGGCCGCAGCAAAGGTGGCAACGAAACCGGCGACGCGCGTGCAGACGTGCCCTTCATCGTCGCGCTCCAGCGGCAGGCCCAGGACATCGGCCACCGTCAGCACTGGCAATGTGAACATCCAGCGCATGGTCTCGTTAGCATCGTCGGCAGTCATGCGCGGTAAGCCCGAGGCCAACATATGCGCGCGTATGCGCACCACGCCGAGGTCCAGCGCCGCCAGACGCCGCAATACGATCGTCTTCAACGCGGCATGCGCCGCACCATCGTTCATGCGTATCAGCCGACCGAACAGATTACCGGCGGCCGAACCGTCCAACGCGGGCGGCACAGGTTGGGCGGCTGGACGCACGCGCGCAGCGGGGTGCTCAAGCACTTCCGCCACGGCTGTTGCGCCAGCGGCCACCCACAATTTCAGTGCAGGGTCATAGTGGAACGGGCGCGACTGCGCCAGCATCCGGTAGTACGGATAGGGGTCGCGATGCGTCACCGCGGCGATAGGGTCGGCGGGAGTCATGGAGGTCCGGTGTCATGCAAGTGCAGATGCCAACCATTCTGGCACCGTGCCAACCGGAATGATTCACCGTCTCATGAAATGTCGAATGCGACGCTTACTCAGCGCAACCGCCCCGCCCGCCTGGTCAATCCCACTCTGGTGCCAAACCCACCGGGCTGACCTCGCGGCCATTACGCTCCAGCGCGGCGATGCTCGCCATATCGTCGGCATCGAGATGTAGATCGCGCGCCAGCAGGTTACTGGCCAGGTTCTCGCGCTTTGTCGACGACGGGATCACTGCATAGCCCAACTGCAGCGCCCATGCCAGTGCCACCTGGGCCACGGTAGCCTGGTGCTTGTCGGCGATCCGTGCCAGTACCGGATCATTGAGCACCTTGCCGTAGGCCAACGTCATGTAAGACGTCACGGCGATGCCTTGCTCCTTGAGGAAGGCGGTCAGCTTGCGGCCCTGCAGGTACGGGCTCAGTTCGATCTGGTTGGTGACAAGTTCGCCCTTGCCAACGATGTCGATGGCCTGCTGCGTCAGTGCGATATTGAAGTTCGAAACGCCGATCTGGCGGGTCAGGCCAAGCGCCTTGGCTTCGGCCAGTGCCGTCATGGTCTCGGACAATGCCACACCGTTGCCAGGGGCCGGCCAGTGCATCAGCGTCAGGTCGACATGGTCGGTACGCAGCTTCGCAAGGCTCTCGCGCAGGCTTGGTACCAGCTTGTCCGCCGCGTAGTTTGCGGTCCAGATCTTGGTGGTGACGAACAGGTCGGCGCGCGCCACGCCGCTGTCGGCGATAGCCAGCCCGACATCGGCCTCATTGCCGTAGATCTGCGCGGTGTCGATGGCGCGGTAGCCCAGATCCAGCGCGTTGCGCACCGAATCGACCGCGGCCTGGCCAGTCAGCCGAAAGGTACCAACACCGAACGAAGGAATGCTCATGAATTTGCTCCTGATGGCTGGAGGAATGTGAATGAGAAACGGGAGTAAGAAGCGCAGTGTGCCGTCTTTATCCTTGAAGATTAAGCCGCGTACGGACCAAATTCTTTTGAATTTTTATCAAGGATGAAGCCGGTCTTACGCTCTCCGGCATGTCGGTGTGTTATACCGGTCGAACCGATTCCACGCCTCATGCTCCACCCGCTTTACGCCAAACACCATGTTCCGGGTCACACACCTGCTTGCCGCGAGTCTTGCTGTCGCCGCCATCGCCTTTACCAGCGCCGCCCAGGCGAGCGACATCGCCTGCGAGGCGCCCGCCACGCGCGCCAGCCAGATCATCTGCGAACACGCACTGTTCTCGATGGGCTACCAGCGCATCTATACCGACCAGCAGCGCCTGCTGCAGGCCGGTGTGATCTCGCAACCCGATATCGACGCGTTCCGCAAGAAGCGCGACCAATGCGATTCCGCAAGTTGCCTCGATACCGTTTTCTCGGCCTGGAAGCAGCATCTGGTCGATATCGGCGCCAGCAAGACACTGCGCTCCAGGTCCGCGAAACCAACGCAGTAGCCCGGTTGCAATCGAAGTTTGCTTGCGCAGTATCGGACTCGACAGGCAAACCAGGCTGCTATGCTGCCAAGCACCCTCTATTCGCATTGGACATCCATGACCAGGCTGCGCCTCTGGCTGTTCATGTTCTGCGTGATAACGCTGGGCGTCTGCGGCCCGGTTGCGCTGACCGCGTGGTTGTCGCGCGAGTTTGCCGAGCAGTTGTTCCGCCAGCGCGTGGACCAGTTCACCGAGCGCGCATTATTGCGCGTGGACGCAGTGGCACGCGATGCCATCGACGCAGCGCGCCAGGCCGACGCCTTCAGCGGCCAGCCCTGCAGCAAGGCTCACCTCGATGCCATGCGCGAGGCCGACCTGCAGCACCGCTACGCGCGCCAGATCACCTTCCTCGACAACGGGCAACTGTTGTGCGCATCGTCCTCGTTTCCTGGCGCCTTGCGCAGCGTCGAGGGCCAGACCGGTGACTGGACCGAAGTGCCGCAGTTGCGGACCGCGTATCGCATCGATGCCACGGTAAGACCGCCCAGCGCGATCCAGTTTCGCGTGGGACGGCATGTTGCGGTGGTCGACGCACAGTTCTTCATCGACACTGTTCCGCTCGATGGACTGATCCGCCTGGGCATGATCGACACCCGTACCGGAAAGGTGGTGGCATCGTGGGGCGATACCGATACTGAAACGTTGGCGCGTGCGTGGGCCCAGCAGCAGGATGGCCAGGTGCAGCGTGGTCAGTATCTGGACGTCAAGCCATCGCGGCTACTGCCGTTCGCCGTGGTGGCCTACGAACCTTATGCCGAAGTCGCCGGCACCTGGCGCCAACTGCTGTTCGCCGGCCTGCCGGTGGGCCTGCTGGTCAGCGCCATCGCCACGTGGCTGATGTTGCGTTGGGGGCGGCACCTGCGCAGCCCCCAGCATGCGTTGCGGGACGCGATCCGGCGCAAGGAATTCTTCGCGGTCTACCAGCCGTTGGTGGCGCTGGACAATGGCCGCTGCGTGGGTGCCGAGGCACTGGTGCGCTGGCGCTTGCCCGACGGAACGGTGGCGATGCCCGACAATTTCATTCCGATGGCGGAGGCCACGGGCACCATTCACGCCATCACCACCTGCATGATCGAGGCCGTACTGCGCGATCTTGGGCCACATCTCGCCGCCGAGCCGGCGATGCACGTTTCGATCAACCTGTCTCCCGACGATTTCCGTGCGCGCGATACCTTGCCTTTCCTGAGCCTGGCACGCGACAAGGCCGGGATTGGTGCCGATCAGATCTGGGTCGAGGTCACCGAACGCGGCTTTGCCAACGATGCCGCGTGCCGCCAGATGATTGCCGCGTTTCGCAAGGCCGGTCACCCGATCCTGATCGACGACTTCGGCACCGGCTATTCGAGCCTGGCCTACCTGCAGGATCTCGATGTGGACGGGCTCAAGATCGACCGCGCCTTTGTCGAGTCGATGACTACCGACGCCCCGACGAGATCGGTTGGCCCGCATATCATCGACATGGCCAAGGCACTGGATATCCGCATGATCGCCGAAGGTATCGAGACCGAAGCGCAGTGCCAGGCCCTGCGCCGGCGCGGCGTGCAGTTTGGCCAGGGCTGGCTGTTTGGCCGCGCCATGCCACTGGCCGAGTTCGTGGCGTTCTGGCACGAGCGTGCCGGAGCAGCCTCTACGCGGCGGCAACGCCAGCCGGCGCAGCAAGACGCGCCGACAGCCTGAACACCGCTACCGAATTCAGCAGGCTGCGACTCTGCTCGTCAAGCGCCGATGCCGCGGCCGATGCCTCTTCCACCAACGCGGCGTTTTGCTGGGTGACTTCGTCAATCTGGGTCACCGCGGCATTGACCTGCTCGATACCGCTGGTCTGTTCCGTCGATGCCGCGGAAATATCGGCCACCAGTTGCGACACCTGACGCACGGCCTCGACGATCTCCTGCATGGTATGCCCGGCTTCGCCAACGAGCACGGAGCCCGCATCGACCTTGCCGACCGAGCCTTCGATCAATTCCTTGATCTCGCGCGCGGCCGCTGCACTGCGTTGGGCCAGCGTACGCACTTCGCCGGCCACCACCGCGAAGCCTCGGCCCTGTTCGCCCGCGCGCGCGGCTTCCACTGCAGCGTTCAGCGCGAGGATATTGGTCTGGAACGCAATGCCTTCGATCACGGCGATGATATCGACGATGCGATCCGAGCTCTTCGAGATATCGCTCATGGTGGTCACCACATCGCCCACCACCTTGCCGCCGCGCTCGGCCAGTGACGACGCATTCTTTGCGAGGTTGTCGGCATGTCCAGCGTTGTCGGCATTCTGCCTGACCGTGACAGCCAGTTCCTCGATGCTCGCCGCGGTCTGCTCCAGCGCGGAGGCCTGCTCCTCGGTACGTTGCGACAGATCGGCATTGCCCTGCGCGATCTGCCCGGAAGCGGACGCCACCGACTCACTCGATGCCTTGATGTGGTGCACAATATCGGCCAGGGTCAGCCGCATGCGGTTCATCGCATGGAGCATGCTCGACGTATCGCCGGGCTTCAGCACCACGTTGACCGCCAGGTTGCCCGCCGCGACCTCGCCCGCCACCTGTGCCGCATAGGCTGGCTCGCCGCCAAGCTGTCGCACCAGGCCGCGTGCGAGCCCGAAAGCCAAAGCCACCACCAGCACCGCCATCGTCAGCAAGGCACCGATCATCAGGTTGCGCGCCGAGGCATATACGCTGTCGACATGCTTGCCGCTGTCTTCCGATCCGGCCACATTGATCTTGACCGCCTGGTCGATACTGGCTTCCAGCGCGCCACGCACACGGAACGACTCGCCACGCAGCATGGCAACCGCGCCCGACCGGTCGCCAGCACGCGACAGCGCCAGCAGCTTGTCGTGAACGGCCAGGTATTGCGCCGTCAGCGCGGTGATCTCGCGGTGCACGAGCCGCTCTGCTTCCGAAGCCAGCAGGCCTGCAAACCCCTGCTCGGCGGCGCGGAACGCCTCGAGCTGCGTCCGCATCAGGTCCTCGTACTTGCGGAACTCGTCGTCCGATTCCGACAATACGTGCTGGAGCTCGGAGGTCCGGTATGCATTCAGCTGACTCTTCATCTCAAGCGAATGGCGCACCGAAGGCATCCAGTTGTCCTTGATGTCGCGCGTGGCCTCGCCTACCCGGTTCAACTCGTACAGTGCAAACAGGCCCATGGCGCAGGTCATTGCAAGAATGACCATGAAGGCGGCCATGATGCGCTGGAATACGGTCATTCTCTGAAAATATTGCATTCTCGCTTTACCTCTCGCGTCTCGATATTGAATGGCTGGTCATGATTGGGTATTGTCCGCGTCCGATTTCCGGTTTCAGCCGTATACTCGGCTTCCTTGAGAGCTTCTAACGGATTTGTATCGGACATTTTCCGCCCTTCCAAAGTAGGGGGCGGCCCGCGTCGTGCAAATAACGCAACGAAAATGACTAGCGTTGATAAATCAATCACTTGGTGAGACCATGCGAGGTCGCGACACCGGAGGCAAGGATCTTCCGGACCGCGTGAACGAAATATAGGCACCGGGGTTCATGAATATGTCGCAGTGATGGCAAATATCGCGCGGCAAACATAAAAGCAAAAAGCAGGAACGGGCATTTTCAGGACGCAGCAAAATCGCCATCCAGTATTTGCCAACGCGTGTTCGAGATAGCATGGGCGAACGGATGGCGACGGGCATGAACCAATGAAGACAATACGTAGTGCGGCGTTGACTCCAATGCCAGGCCAAGACGGTAGCACCACGTCGATCGATGTCGCGCTGGCACGCCTGACACGGCACGACCAGTTGCTGGCCGTCCGGCGCACGGTGCGCCTTTCCATTCCGATCAACATCGTGCTGGGCGTCAGTGTGCTGGCCGTGGCATGGCATGCGGGGCGCGGTCCTACTGCCACCGCCTGGTTCCTGGTCTCGCTGCTCTGGAATTCCCTGCGCATCTGGCTGTGCCGGATACCGCTGGGCAAGGTATCCTCGTTGGCGCGCCCCGAGGATCAGCGACTGGCGCGCACGGTGGAACGGCATCTGCGCACGCACTGCATACTCGCGCTGATGTCCGGCCTGACCTGGGCGTCGATACCGATCCTGTGCGACGGCTACAGGTCGCCGCAAACCTTGTTCTATCTCACGGTGGTGTGCGGCATCACCGCTGGGGCGGTCACGCACGGCTTTGCCTACGCCCGCATTCCGCTTTGCTTTATCACCCCGCCGTTGCTGTCGGCAGCCGGCTGCCTGCTGGTGTTCGGCGACTACGACAAGCTCTGGCTGGCCGGTACGACAGTGCTCTACCTCGGCGCGCTGGTGCGCTGCACGCTGGAGAGCGAAAAGCAGATCCGGCATTCGATCCGCCTCAAGAACGAAGCCACAGCGATACAGGATTCGCTGCGCATTGCGCATGACGATGCGGTGATTCGCGCCGACGAGATGTGGACGCTGGCCAGCCAGGATCCGCTGACCCGCCTGCTGAGCCGCAGCGGCTTCTTCGATCGCGTGAACAAGCGTCTTGTGAATGGGCTGAGCGGCAAGCACTGCCTGCTGATGCTGGACCTGGACGGCTTCAAGGTCATCAACGATGCATTCGGCCACAAGGCCGGCGATGGCGTATTGCGCGAGGTTGCAAGGCGACTCGAGGCGGTGGCCGGTCCCGACATGCTGGTCGGACGCATGGGCGGCGACGAGTTCATGGTGTTCTACAACCCGTTCGATGCCGACGATTGCCCCTCGGCGCTGGCCGGCCGGCTGATCGCGGCGGTGCGCCAGCCGCTGGATGGCTACGAATACTGCCCGGTCGGCATCAGCATCGGCATCTGCCGCGGCCCCGACATCAGCCTCGACGACATGCTGCTGTTCGCCGACGCCGCGCTCTATGCCGCCAAGCGCGCCGGCCGCAACAGCTTCTATGTGTTCGACGAGGATCTGCACCGGCACCTGCAGATGCAGCGCGATATCGAACGCGATCTGCCGCGCGCACTGGCCGACGACATGCTCGAAGTCTGGTTCCAGCCGATCTTCGGCAACGGCGGCGCCAGCGTGCGCAGCCTGGAAGCGCTGATTCGCTGGAAACACCCGCGGCATGGCTGGGTTCCGCCACCGGAACTGGTATCGGTGGCGGCGGCCTCGGGGTTGTCGGAAACGCTGCTGCGTGCCACGCTGGCCAAGGTGTGCCGGCTTTCCAAGAACATCCAGGCCCAGGGCGGCCAACTGATTCCGATCGCCATCAATATTTCGCCGCGCGAGATGGCGCAAGTGGAAATCGACAAGCTGCTGCTGTCCACACTGGAAGCATGCAGGATCGAGCCCGGCATGCTGACGGTGGAGATCACCGAGGAAGTGGCACTCGACGTGGATGCCGTACAGGGCAAGATTGCCAATATGGCCCGCGCCGGCGTGTCGATTGCACTGGACGATTTTGGCGTGGGGTATTCGGGACTCGGCGCACTGCGTCAGCTTGGCGCGGCATGCGTGAAGGTGGACCGCAGCTTCATCACCGATATCGCCCGGTCGACGCGCAACCAGGACCTGATGCGCGCGGTGCTGAGCCTGGGCCGCTCATTCGGTTTCGAAGTGGTGGCCGAAGGCGTGGAGCACGAAGCCGATCGCCAGACGCTGATCGAGATTGGTTGCCGTGCGATGCAAGGTTACCTGCTGGCCCGGCCGATGCCCGAAGCAGACCTGCCGGCGTGGCTGCATGCGCGCAACGCGCAGGCCAGCCACGCCTGACTGCGGCCTAGTTGCCCTGGTTGCTATTGCTACGCGCGCGACGCGCTTCGTAGGCTTTCAGGTTGGTCAGCGCCAGTTCCAGCGTAGGCGCCGCAACCTGGCCGCGGCGCGCAAGCAGATCGCCCACGATCTGGTCCGATTCGATCGCCGCGCCGCGCTCGAGGTCGCGCAGCATCGATGCGGTAATCGGCGAACCTTCGGTAAATAGCGTCGCTTGCGCCTGCCGCATGGCGGGCTCGCGGATTGCATAGCCGTTGGCAGCGGCAATCTCGGCGCATTCGTCGAGCAATGCGGCAATGGTTTCGCGTCCGCGCGGCGCGGCCAGGATATCGCCAATGGCTGCGCGCATCAGGCACGTGGACGAGGCCAGCGTGGCCAGGAAGAACCATTTCTCCCACATGTCCTGGCGCATGGCGTCGCTGCGCTGGACGTCGAAACCCGCGTTGCCGAAGACTTCGGCAAGTGCCTGCGCGCGATCGCTAGTGCCCGATGGACGCTCGCCAAACGAGAGAACATGGAATGGCGACAGATGCAGGATCGTGCCCTGGTCGTCGAGCGTGCTGGAGATCATGCAGCGGCCACCCATCACGCGTTCGGCGCCGAAGCGGGCCTCGAGGCGGTCCAGATGGCGCATGCCGTTGAGTACCGGTACCACCACGGTAGCGGGGCCCATCGCTGGGGCAAAGCCGTCCATGGCACTGTCGAGGTCATAAGCCTTGCAGCTCAGCAGCACCACGTCATATGGTTGCGTGATCTGCTCCGACTGTACGACGGGCGGATTCGGAATATGCAGATCGCCGTGCGGACTTTTCAGGCGCAGGCCATGCTCCGCCAGTTGTGCCGCGCGACGCTGACGCACAAGAAATGTCACGTCACGCCCTGCCTGCAGCAACCGCGCACCGAAATAGCCCCCCGTGGCGCCCACCCCGACTACCAGAATACGCATCCTCGACTCCCAGTCCGGCCCGGCACGTTGCCGGGCGATGCGCCATTGTAGTGGGGTGCCGCCAATGTTGCTGGCGGCGCCCTGGTCAGGCGCAAACGGGGGTCGGGAATGGACAAGGGGCCGCGGTGGGGATGGTGGCGGCCCCTTGCAGCATCATGTGAGCAGATTGAACAGTAGCCCCAATGCTATGGCGCCGCCCAGCGTCTCCACCGCGGCCAACGCGATCAGGTTCCTGAAAATGAGTGCATCGTCCTGCTTGGTCACCATGGTATTGTCTCCAGTTGGTTTTCCAAACTACGGTCGGTGGTGTCGTACCGACCGGTCACACTGCAACCTGTGGCTTCAGTAGACTGCAACCCCGGCGTGGCGAACAGTTGGCATAAACCCGCATCGGGCGACTACTGATGGCGCACAGCGCGCGGCATTCCGGCCCTGTGACAGGAAAACCCCTACAATAACGCCCCGCACGACGGGAGCCGTCACCGGCAACCGCTGTATTGGCTGCACTTGAACCCCTGAATTTCAATGATCTCAAACGCTTGCGGCGTCGACTTCGGCACGTCCAATTCCACCGTTGGCTGGCTCCGCCCGGGCGCGCCAACGCTGTTGCCACTGGAAGATGGCAAGGCCACGCTGCCGTCCGTGATCTTCTTTCACGCCGAAGACCCGCTGGTCAGCTATGGCCGCGCGGCATTGGCCGACTACCTGGCCGGCTACGAAGGCCGCATGATGCGCTCGCTCAAGAGCCTGCTCGGCACCTCGATGATGGACGACAGCACCGAGGTCATGGGCCAGGCCATGCCGTTCCGCAAGCTGCTCGCGCATTTCATCGGCGAACTCAAGGGGCGCGCCGAACGCGCGGCCGGACGCGAGTTCACGTCGGCGATACTGGGGCGCCCGGTACATTTCATCGACGAGGACAAGGCCGCCGACCAGCTTGCCGAAGATACGCTGGCCGAGATTGCGCGCGACGCGGGCTTCCGCGATATCGCGTTCCAGTACGAACCGATTGCCGCGGCATTCGACTACGAAGCAGGCATTACCGATGAAGAACTGGTACTCGTGGCCGATATCGGCGGCGGTACGTCTGACTTCTCGCTGGTGCGCCTGTCTCCCGAGCGCGCACGCAAGACCGACCGGCGCGACGACATTCTTGCCAACGGTGGCGTGCATATCGGCGGCACCGACTTCGACCGCGCGCTGAGCCTGGCCAGCGTGATGCCGATGCTGGGGCTGAACAGCCAGCTACGCAATGGCAAGGCGATGCCGTCGGGCCAGTACTTCGACCTGGCCAGCTGGCACACCATCAACCTGATCTACACACGCAAGGCGTGGTCGATCGTGATGGACAACTATCGCGATGCGGCCGATACCGAAAAGCTCGACCGGCTGATTCGCCTGATCCGCGAGCGCGCGGGCCACTGGCTGGCCATCCAGGTGGAAGCGGCCAAGATCGCGCTGTCGAACGATACCCGGACCGTGGTCGATCTGGGCCGCATTGCGCCGGACACCACGCTGGAAGTCGCGCGTGAAGACTTCGACCAGTCGATCGAAAAGCTGGTGGGCAAGACCGCCTCGACGGTGCAGGACATGCTGAAGACCGCGGGCGTGACCGCCGATGCGGTCGACACCATCCTCTTTACCGGTGGTTCAAGCAGCGTACCGATGCTGCGCGAGCAACTGGCGCGGCTGCTGCCCGGCGTGCGCCGCGTGGAAGGTGATCTGTTTGGCGGGATCGGTTCGGGACTGGCGCTCGATGCCGCGCGCAAGTTCGGCTGATACACCAGACCTGTAACGCGCAACGCGTTAGAGGTCTGCCCTGCACAGGCCGATCTGTTGCGCCATCAATACCAGTTCGGCAAACGTGCGGGCCTTCATCTTGCGCATGGCCTGGCCGCGGTGAATCTTGACCGTGACTTCACTAATGCCAATCTCGCCGGCAATCTGCTTGTTGAGCAGGCCCGCTACCGCCATGCCCATCACCTCGGCTTCACGCGGTGTCAGCGTCGCATGATTGGTGCGGATTTCCGCCACCTTGCGCAAACCCCGGCGCCGCAGCCGGTCCTTCTCAATGGCTGCCGCCACCGCATCGAGCAGATCCTGGTCGCGGAATGGCTTGGCCAGGAAGTCTTCCGCACCTGCCTTCATGGCGGTCACGGTCATCGCAATGTCGCCATGGCCGGTCATGAAGATGATGGGAAGATGAACGCCCATCTGTCCGAGACGGGTCTGCAGGTCAAGCCCGCTCGGGCCTCTTAACCTCACATCCAGCACCAGGCAACTCGGTGCATCCGGCAGTTCGAATTCGAGCAACTCCGCAGCCGAACCGAACAACGCCACTTTCATGCCGACCGAGCGGAACAGGTTGCCCAGTCCCGCACGTAGCATGGCGTCGTCATCAACCACGAGCACCAGCGCATCGTCTTCGACACCTGTGCCGGCAGGAGCCCCGTTCCGGGATATCACGGTCTATTCTCCATTGGGCCTGGTTGCTGGTTGGGTGTTGCGGATTGTGAGCCGCGCGGCATTGATTCTGATGGATTCGCGCGTCCGCCCCGCATTTCAGCACAGCCCTCGCCAAGGCGCCACCTATACCAAGTGCGTATGGGCTGGTGCCGGCCAATGGTGGTGTACCGAATGCCACAGGTAATCCCGACACGTGATCGGCTAATACGATCGGCCAATGGTTGCAAGCGTGCGCGCCGTCTAGGCTTGCGTCGGGTCGCATCGCGCCCACCCCCTGCAATGCGACCTCGCTCTCCGATGCACCATGGACGGGCAGATGCCCGGGCCATCGCCCCCAAACCTTCGTTTCAAGGAGCAACATCATGTCCAACCCGAAGCTCGAAGTGCTGACGCCGCTGAACAGCCAGCTGATCATCATCGATCACCAGCCGCAAATGGCATTCGGCGTGCAGTCGATGGACCGCCAGGCGTTGAAGAACAACGTCGTGGGCCTGGCCAAGGCCGCGAAGATCTTCAATGTGCCGACCACGATCACTACGGTGGAAAGCGAGTCGTTCTCGGGCTACACGTATCCGGAAATCCTCGATGTATTCCCCGACGCCAAGACACTCGAACGCACCTCGATGAATTCGTGGGACGACCAGAAGGTGCGCGACGCACTGAAGGCCAATGGCCGCAAGAAGGTGGTAGTGGCCGGCCTGTGGACCGAAGTCTGCAACACCACGTTCGCGTTGTGCGCAATGCTGGAAGGCGACTACGAGATCTACATGGTGGCCGACGCCTCGGGCGGCACCAGCAAGGAAGCCCACGACTATGCGATGCAGCGCATGGTGCAGGCCGGCGCCGTGCCCGTGACCTGGCAGCAGGTGCTGCTGGAATGGCAACGCGACTGGGCTCACCGCGACACCTATGACGCCGTGATGAAGCTGGTCAAGGAGCATTCCGGCGCCTACGGCATGGGCGTCGACTACGCCTACACGATGGTGCACAAGGCCGCGCAGCGCACCACCACGCCGCACGAATCCATCGCCCCGGTTGCGGCGGGCTAAAGGCTTCGGGATGGGTCCGGGAGGCCCGTCGCCATTAATTCAAATTTTTTGATGAATATATACAGCATGAGTGCGGCAACAACCTCATGCTGGTCATTAAAGTTCAGTCCATCGGCAGTGCGGCAGGCTCAGCGACAAGCTACGGCCGGTCAGCACTGCCCGAGCCACTAAATCAAACAAACTGAATCAATTTCATGCCGGAGAATCTCATGTCGAACGCCGCCCCTCAACAACAAGCTGATCAACACGACGCATCGCGCCGCAAGCTGCTGGTAGGCAGCACGGTCGGCGCAGCCGCTGCCTCGGTGGCGTCGATGGCAGCGCTGACGCCAGCTGCGGCCGTTGCCGCGCCGGCTGCCGGAAGCCACACGAAGCAGGGGCACTACGTCACCACGAAGGACGGCACGCGCATCTTCTACAAGGACTGGGGCTCGGGCCGCCCGGTGGTGTTCTCGCACGGCTGGCCGCTCGACGCCGACGCATGGGACTCGCAAATGCTGTTCCTGGTGCAGAAAGGCTTCCGCGTGATTGCCCATGACCGCCGTGGCCATGGCCGCTCGGACCAGCCCGGCACGGGCAACAACATGGACACCTACGCCGACGACCTCGCGGCCGTGCTCGACGCGCTCGATATCAAGGGCGCCACACTGGTCGGCCACTCCACCGGCGGTGGCGAAGTGGCCCGCTATATCGGCCGACATGGCACCAAACGCGTGGCCAAGGCCATGCTGATCGGCGCCGTGCCGCCGACCATGGCCAAGAGCGCCGCGTACCCGAATGGCCTGCCGCTGGAAGTGTTCGACGGCATCCGCAAGGGCGTGGCCGACAACCGCTCGCAGTTCTACAAGGACCTCGCCGTGCCGTTCTTCGGTTTCAACCGTCCCAACGCCAAGGTCTCGCAAGGCACCATCGACGCATTCTGGTCGCAGGGCATGGCCGGCGGCATCCTGGGCCAGTACCTGTGCATCAAGGAGTTCTCTGAAGTCGACTACACCGAGGACCTCAAGAAGATCACGGTGCCCACGCTGATCCTGCACGGTGACGATGACCAGATCGTGCCGATCGACAACGCAGCCAAACTCTCCGCGAAGATCGTCAAGAACGCCACGCTGAAGGTCTATCCGGGCGCATCGCATGGCATGTGCGTGATCAACGCCGACCAGGTCAATGCCGACCTGCTGGCCTTCCTGAACGCCTGAGCCCCATGTCTGTCACCCGCCGGCAATTCATTGCCTCGGCTGCCGCCCTCGGCGCGGCAGCCTCTTCGGAGCTATTCGCCATGTCACCGACCCCAACTCCCGATCTCATCCTCGTCAACGGCAAGTTCACCACGCTGGACCGCGCCAACCCGCAGGCCGATGCCGTAGCCATCCAGGACGGCCGCTTTGTCAGCGTGGGCACGCGCGACGAGATCATGAAGCTTGCGGCCGCCACGACGAAAGTAATCGACCTGAATGGTCGGCGGGCCATTCCCGGGCTGATCGACAGCCATATGCACATCATTCGCGGCGGCCTGAACTACAACATGGAGCTGCGCTGGGACGGCGTGCGTTCACTGGCCGATGCGATGCGCATGCTCAAGGACCAGGTAGCCCGCACGCCCGCACCGCAATGGGTACGCGTGGTGGGTGGCTTCACCGAACACCAGTTCGCCGAGAAGCGCCTGCCGACCATCGACGAACTGAACGCGGCGGCGCCCGATACACCGGTATTCATCCTGCACCTGTATGACCGCGCAATCCTGAACGGCGCCGCGCTGCGTGCCGTGGGATACAACAAGGACACGCCGAATCCTCCGGGCGGCGAGATCATCCGCGACGCCAGCGGCAACCCGACTGGCCTGCTGCTGGCCAAGCCCAATGCCACGATCCTGTATGCCACGTTGGCCAAGGGACCGAAGCTGCCGGCCGAGTACCAGAAGAACTCCACGCGCCATTTCATGCGCGAAGTGAACCGGCTGGGCGTGACCGGCGTGATCGATGCCGGCGGCGGGTACCAGAACTACCCCGAGGACTACAACATCATCGAGGAGCTGCACAAGGAAGGCCAGCTCACGGTGCGCCTGGCCTACAACCTGTTCACGCAGAAGCCCAAGGAAGAACTGAGCGACTTCAAGACCTGGACGTCGACCGTGAAGCCGGGCCAGGGCGATGATCTCTATCGCCATAACGGTGCCGGGGAAATGCTGGTCTACACCGCGGCGGACTTCGAGGACTTCCGCGTCGAACGCCCCGACATGCCGCCGTCGATGGAAGGCGACCTGGAGCCGGTCATCCGCCTGCTCGCGGAAAAGCGCTGGCCCTGGCGCCTGCACGCGACCTACAACGAAACCATCACGCGCGCGCTGGACGTCTATGAAAAGGTGGCCAAGGACGTGCCATTCAATGGCCTGAACTGGTTCTTCGACCACGCCGAGACCATCTCCGATCGCAATATCGACCGTATCGCCGCGCTTGGCGGGGGTATTGCCGTGCAGCACCGCATGGCATACCAGGGCGAATATTTCGTGGAGCGTTATGGCGCCCGCGCTGCCGAAGCCACGCCGCCGATCAAGAAGATGCTTGAAAAGGGCGTGAAGGTCGGCGCCGGCACCGATGCCACACGCGTGGCCTCGTACAACCCATGGGTGTCGCTGCACTGGCTGACCACGGGCAAGACCGTGGGCGGCATGTCAATGTACCCGCAGGCCAACCTGCTCGACCGCGAGACCGCACTGCGGCTGTGGACCGAGGCCAATACCTGGTTCTCGTCCGAGGAAGGCAAGAAGGGGCAGATCAAGGCTGGCCAGCTGGCCGACCTCGCGGTGCTCTCCGCTGACTATTTCAGCGTTCCGGGCGACGATATCCAGGACATCACCGCGGTACTGACGGTACTTGGTGGCAAGGTGGTCTATGGCGACAACGAGTTCAACAAGCATTCGCCCGAGCTGCCGCCCGCCATGCCGGACTGGTCTCCGGCCCGTCACGGCAGCCGCTATCAGCCGCGTCCCAATGCACAGGCCAAGCTGGCCATGAATACTGCCTGCGGCTGTGCCAGTTCGTGCGGCGTACATGGTCATGCGCATGCCAAGGCATGGACTTCCAATATGCCCACCTCGGATGAAAGCTCGTTCTGGGGCGCGCTCGGCTGCTCGTGCTGGGCATTCTGACCGCGTGACGCATCTCGCCATCGCACCGTAACCGGAGACCCGCCATGCCGCCCTTCTCTTCCCCGCTGGCCACGGCCGGCGAAACCACGCACCGGCTGCCAAGCTGGTTGCACTGGATCGCCCTGCTGCTGCTTTGCGCGGCCTATTTGCAAGGCGGACTGGTCAAGCTGTTCGACTTCTCCGGCGCGGTGGCCGAGATGCAGCACTTCGGCCTGACACCGGCCGTGCCGATGGCCGCCGCCACGATCGCATTGGAGCTGGTTGCGCCGGCCATGATCCTGCTGGGCATCTATCGTTGGCTCGGTGCGCTGGCGCTGGCTGCATTCACGCTGGCCGCGACCTTCATGGCCAATCGTTTCTGGAGTGCGCCACCGGAAGCGCAGTTCATGCTGATGAACGCGTTCTTCGAGCACCTCGGACTGGTGGGCGGCTTCCTGCTGGTGGCGTGGCATGACCTGGGCCAACGGAGGCAAGCATGAACGCGCCGGCTGCACCTGCATCCAAACCGGCATCCGGCGGTTCGTTCGCGCCGCTGGCCCAATCCACGTTTGCCGTGCTGTGGGTCGCCACGATCCTTGGCAATATCGGCAGCTTCATGCGCGATGTAGCCAGCGCGTGGCTGGCCACCGACCTGTCGAGTTCGCCCGCCGCGGTGGCGACGATCCAGGCCGCTGCGACGCTGCCGGTGTTCCTGCTGGCAATTCCGGCCGGCGTGCTCTCGGATATCCTGGACCGGCGCCGCTTCCTGATCGTGATCCAGATCGGACTGGCAATGGTCAGTGGCACGCTGGCGCTGCTGGCCTGGCGCGGCGGCTTGACCATCGAAATCCTGATCGGCCTGGCCTTTGTGGGCGGGATCGGCGCGGCCATGATGGGCCCGACATGGCAGTCCATCGTGCCCGAACTGGTGCCACCCAGTACCTTGCGCCAGGCCGTTGCGCTCAATGCGCTGGGCGTGAACATTGCGCGCGCAATTGGCCCCGCCACGGGTGGCCTGCTACTGGCCGCATTCGGCGCGGCGGCGACCTACGGCGTTGACCTGCTCAGCTATCTGTTTGTCATCGGCGCACTGATCTGGTGGAAGCGTCCCGTACAACCGGTCGATCCGCTGCGCGAACATTTCTTCAGCGCGTTCCGTGCGGGTCTGCGTTTTACACGCGCCCATAGCAAGCTTCACATCGTGCTGGCACGCGCGGCCGTACATTTCGCGTTCGGCAGCAGCGTCTGGGCCCTGTTGCCGCTGGTAGCCAAGCAGTTGCTGCATGGCGGCGCCGGGCTCTATGGTGTACTGCTCGGCGCGGTTGGCGCCGGAGCAATCGCCGGTGCGTTGACGATGCCGGCACTGCAGAAGCGTCTCGATGCCGATGGCGTGGTGCTGGTATCGGCGATCGCCACGGCAGTGGTGATGGCGGGGTTGTCGTTCGCACCGCCGGTGTGGCTGGCGTTGCCGTTGCTGCTGGTGCTTGGCGCGGCATGGATCATGGCGCTGACCACGCTGGGTGGCGCAGCACAGGCCATCCTGCCGAACTGGGTGCGCGGACGCGCGCTGGCCGTCTATCAGATGGTGTTCAACGGCGCGCTGGCCGGCGGCAGCCTGCTCTGGGGCTTTGTCGCGCAGGCTCTGGGCACCCCGCATGCACTGCTGATCGCGGCCGCGGGTCTGGTACTGGCCGGATCGCTGCTGCACCGCCTGCGCCTGCCACGTGGCGAGGAAGACCTGGGGCCCGCGCGCCACTGGCCCGAGCCCGAGATGGCCGGCGAGATCGCCCACGACCGTGGCCCGGTAATGATCCTGATCGAGTACTGCATTCCGGCGGCCAATCGCGACGCATTCCTGCACGCCGTGCATCGGCTTTCCGAAGAACGGCTGCGCGATGGCGCGTTCAACTGGGGCGTGATGGAAGACCCGTCCAATCCCGAATTGCTGACCGAGTGGTTCCTGGTGGAGTCGTGGGCCGAGCATCTGCGCCAGCACCGGCGCGTGCCCAATGCCGACGCCGACTTGCAGCGCGATGTGGCGCGCTTCCACGTGGCCAGCGAACCACCGCGTGTACGGCATCTGCTGGGCATCGGCCTGCCGCCCGCATCCCCCTGATTCCTATCCTGAAATTGCGAGATCGACATGAAGATCTATCTGGTTTCCCTTGGCGCCGGCGTACTGGTCGGCATCATCTACGCGCTGATGCAGGTGCGTTCCCCGGCGCCACCGGCCGTGGCGCTGATCGGCCTGCTGGGCATGCTGATTGGCGAACAGGTGGTACCGCCAATCAAGCGCATGATCGCCGGCGAACCGGTCACCATCGCCTGGTTTCACTCCGAGTGCGTGCCCAAGATCACCGGCACGCCGGGACCGACGCTGGCGGCTGCCGAGACGAAGGAAAACGATGCGGCACGCTAACATTGTGCGAAGGTTTTCTCCCCTCTCCCGCAAGCGGGAGAGGGGCGGGGGAGAGGGCAAGCGCGCGACTCTGCTACCGGCCCTCCTCGTGACACTGGCCCCCACCATAGCCATCGCCGACAGCAACGTCACGATCTATGGCCGCCTCAATACCGCCATCGAGTATTCGCGTGCCAGCACAGCCACCGATGGCACGGCGCTGGGTAGCGTGGTGCGCCAGACCAACTACCGCTCGGTGTGGGGACTGCGTGGCGAGGAAGGTCTCGGCGGTTCGCTCAAGGCGTTGTGGCAGATCGAAAGCAACCTTTCAATCGACAACGGACAAGGCGGCATTGCCACGCGCAATTCGCGCATCGGCCTGCAGGGCGACTACGGGTTGCTGTTCATGGGCCACTGGCATACGCCGTACACCGAGTCGACCATGGCGTACGACCCGTACTACCCGACCACGGCGGGCTATATGGCGCTGATTGGCAACGGCTCCACGTCGAGTTCGAACAATGTCGAGGACACCAGTTCGTTCGACCGGCGCCAGAAGAACATCGTCCAGTACCGCTCGCCTCAACTGGCCGGCGTCAGCGTCTGGCTGGGCTGGGGGCTGCCCGAGGAAAAGACCACGGTGCCGCGCAATCCGGCGTTGTATTCGGCCGCGGTGGTCTACGACAAGGGGCCGCTGAATGCGACCGTGGCCTACGAGATCCACCAGCACTACCAGGCTGCCGGCCGCAATGACGATGCCTTGAAGCTGGGCATCGCGTACCAGCTGTTCCAGGGCACCCGCATTTCGGCGCTTTACGAGCATCTGCACTACCGCACCGATACCGGCGACCTGCAACGCAATGGCTACTACGCGTCGCTGGTCCAGCAACTGGGTCCGGGCAGTGTGCGCATCGGCTTTGCGCTGGCCGCGAACGGCACCGGATCATCGACCGATACGATCGGGTTCTTCCGTAGCGGAGCGGAAACGGGTGCCACGCAATTTACCGTGGGCTACGACTACCCGTTGTCGAAACGCACCGCATTGTTCGCGTTCTACAGCCGCATCAACAACAAGCGCAATGCCGTCTACGATTTCGCGATCAATGAGCTTGGCGTCAGCGCCGGCGCCGATCCGCAAACGTTCGCGCTCGGCATGCGGCATAACTTCTGACGGGAGTGCCACGCCATTTGCGTAACTAATACCATGGTATGAATCTGGCGTGATTCGTGGCGGTGGGCGCGGGAAGAGCATATCCTTGTGCGATTTCCCGCGTGGCGGGACGACGCGGTGCGCCATGTCACCGCGCGAGAGACAGAGACTAGCCGAGGATTTCGTGTGACTGCCAACCCCGTGATTGCCATTGTCGACGACGACGCTTCCGTCAGGCATGCCATGGGACGCCTGGTGCGCTCTCTCGACATAGCCGTGCAACTGTATGGCGCAGGCGCCGAACTGCTGCAGTCCGACACGCTCGGTGACATCGCCTGTGTCATTACCGATGTCCAGATGCCCATGATGAACGGCTTTGCCTTGTGCGAAGCGCTCCGTGCACGTGGCTTGCGCATGCCGGTGATCATCATGACGGCGTTCGCGCAAGAAGGTTACGAACAGCGCGCGCGGGCCGTAGGGGCCGCATGTTTCCTGAACAAGCCGTTCCACGACGCCGAAATCGTGCACTGCATCGAAAGCGCGTTGCAGCGCGGCGTGGAGTAATCCACCGTCCACGGGGCGAATCCGAAACGCTATTGACCGGCACGCAAGGGCGGTGGGCAAGGAAGACTTAGGCTGCGCGTGAACCTATCGCGCCTGTCACAGCCAAACAGGCACGCCTTCCGAACAAGGAGCAGAACATGGCCACGGAAATCGCAGCGGACCTGATCACCAGTGTGCTTCACGGCGTCGGTGTACGCCGCATCTATGGCGTCGTCGGCGATAGCCTGAACGGCCTGACCGAATCGCTGCGCAAGCGCGGCGACATCGACTGGATCCATACGCGCCACGAGGAAACCGCCGCGTTCGCGGCGGGCGCCGAAGCGCACCTGACCGGCGACCTCGCAGTCTGTGCCGGCAGTTGCGGGCCGGGCAACCTGCACCTGATCAATGGCCTGTTCGACTGTCACCGTTCGCGTGTACCGGTACTGGCGATTGCCGCCCATATCCCAAGCGCGGAGATCGGCCGTAACTATTTCCAGGAAACCCATCCGGAACAGCTGTTCCGCGAATGCAGCCACTACTGCGAACTGGTGACCAGCGTCGAGCAGCTTCCCAGCGTGCTCGAGACCGCGATCCGTGCCGCCGTGGGGCGACGCGGCGTGGCGGTGATCGTGATCCCTGGCGATGTGGCATTGCGCGCCGCTTCAGCCGCGCTGTCCGCGCCGGCGTCGATGGCGCTGGCTGCGCCCGTGGTGACACCCGATGCCGCATCGGTCGATGCGCTCGCCGAGCTGCTACGCGGCAGCCAGCGCACAACGCTGCTCTGCGGACGCGGTTGCGCCGGCGCACACGACCAGGTGGTGCGACTGGCGGAAACACTGAAGGCGCCGGTGGTGCATGCGCTCGGCGGCAAGGAGTTTATCGAGTACGACAATCCGTACGACGTCGGCATGACCGGCCTGATCGGTTTCAGCTCCGGCTATCACGCGATGCAGAACTGCGACACGCTACTGATGCTTGGCACCGACTTCCCGTATCGGCAGTTCTATCCGGAAGGCGCACGCGTTGCGCAAGTCGACGTGCGGCCCGAAAACCTTGGACGCCGCACGCGGCTGGACCTTGGGCTGGTTGGCGACGTGGCCGCTACGCTCGATGCGCTGCAACCACGGCTGACGCCACAAACCGACAGCACCCATCTTGACGCCAGCGTGCGTCATTACCATGAAGCACGGCAGCAACTGGACGACCTGGCCAGCGGCGACAGTGGCCGCAAGCCGATCCATCCGCAATATCTGGCACGGTTGCTCAGCGAGCAGGCCGCCGATGACGCGGTCTTCACGTTCGACGTCGGGACCCCCACGATTTGGGCCGCGCGCTACCTGCGCATGAACGGCCGCCGCCGGCTGATCGGTTCGCTGGCACATGGCTCGATGGCCAATGCGTTGCCGCAGGCCATCGGCGCGCAGTCCGCGTTTCCGGGTCGACAGGTGATCAGTCTGTCCGGCGACGGTGGTTTTGCCATGCTGATGGGCGATTTCCTGACGCTGGTACAGCAAGGACTGCCGGTCAAGGTAGTGATCTTCAATAACAGCGTGCTCGGCTTCGTGGCGCTGGAAATGAAGGCGTCAGGCTTTCTTGAGACAGGAACATCGCTGCAGAATCCCGACTTCGCCGCCATGGCGCGCGCTATCGGCGTGCATGCACAACGTGTGGAAGACCCGCTGCTGCTGCCGGAGGCCGTGACATTGATGCTGGCCCACGATGGCCCCGCGTTGATCGATGTGGTGACCAACACCCAGGAACTGGCCATGCCGCCGGCGCTGAAGGCCGAGCAGATCAAGGGCTTCAGCCTGTGGGCCCTGAAGGCCGTCATGAACGGCCGCGCCGATGAGCTGGTGGAACTGGCAAAGACAAACCTGCTGCGGTGACGGTGGTTTGACGTACCACATAGCCGGCTCCCCTCTCCCGCAGCGCGGGAGAGGGGTTGGGGGAGAGGGCATGAGGTTCAAATTGCGACCTGTCTCAGCTTGAACCGCTGGCCCTCTCCCCCGCCCCTCTCCCGCCATGCGGGAGAGGGGAGAAACCACGCCCTTCTTCCTCGACCAGCCCCAATGCCTGCGCCATGATGATCAGGTCGGCGAAGGTACGCGCGCGCATCTTGCGCATGGCCTGTCCGCGATGGATCTTGATCGTGGCCTGGCTGATGCCAAGTTCGTCGGCCGCCTGCTTGTTCATCAGTCCATGCACCAGCAGCTTCATGACCTCCTGTTCGCGGCCGGTCAGGGTCACGAAACGCTCCCGCAGCTGCAGCGTCTGCGACAGCCCATGCCGCCGCTCCCGATCACGTAGCAGCGCTTCGTTGACCGCGTCGAGCAGATCCTGCTCGCGGAATGGCTTGGCAATGAAATTGATGGCGCCGGCCTTCATGGCGGCCACGGTCATCGGAACATCTCCGTAACCGGAGATAAAGACGACCGACGCGCTCCTGCCGGTACGGTTCAGATGGATCTGCAGGTCCAGCCCGCTGACCCCACGCAGCCGCACATCGAGCACGATGCAGACCGGCCGGTCGGGGAATTCATAGGCCAGCAGTTCCTCCCCCGAGGCAAACGATTCGGTGGCAAGGCCAATCGAGCGAAACAATCCCGCCAGGGCCTGTCGCACGTCGCGGTCGTCATCGACAACCAGTACAACGCCGTCGTCGGTTTCGGTCTGTTCGCACGCCATGGCGACACTGCTGTTCATCGTGAACTCTCGCTATGCGTTCGGTGCACTTCCTGAACGCGACGGGAAATTATCGATGCTTTTGCCAGAAATGCAAACAGCCGTATTTTTGTATCCACGTATGGCGCCGGCCACGGCCGCATACACTGCGATACAAAACCGGCGAAGAACGACACATACCCGGTGTCCGGCCATCCTAGACTCCTGACTCATCACCTCATCGAACGCGACAGGAGAAGGGAAATGACGAAAAAGATCGATCTGCCTCGACGCAGCTTTCTGGGTACCGCGGGCCTGACACTGGCCGCCGCGCAGCTCGGCATGCTGGGCAACGCAAACGCGCAGAGTGCGGTATCCAAGGCCAAGCCGCTGGCACCGGTCAAGCCGGGCAGCCATACCACGTTTGCGTCCATCAAGCAGATCAACGCCGGGGTGCTCAACGTCGGTTATGCCGAGGTCGGTCCCGCGGACGGCCCGGTCGCGTTGCTGCTGCACGGCTGGCCGTACGACATCCATGCCTTCGTCGATGTGGCGCCGCTGCTCGCGCAACGCGGCTATCGCGTGATCATTCCCCACCTGCGCGGTTACGGCACTACCACCTTCCTGTCGGCCGATACCATGCGCAATGGCCAGCCGTCGGCGATCGCCGTCGACATGATCGCGCTGATGGACGCACTCAAGATCCGCAACGCGGTGGTGGCCGGCTTCGATTGGGGCGCGCGCACCGCCGACATCATGGCCGCACTGTGGCCCGACCGTTGCCGAGGCCTGGTCTCGGTCAGCGGCTACCTGATCGGCAGCCAGGCGGCCGGCAAGCTGCCGTTGCCGCCCGAAGCGGAGCTGCAATGGTGGTACCAGTTCTATTTTGCGACCGACCGTGGCCGTGCCGGCTATCAGAAGTACACGCACGACTTCGCCAAGCTGATCTGGAAGCTGGCCTCGCCGCAGTGGAAGTTCGATGACGCATTGTTCGCGCGCAGCGCGGTCTCGCTGGACAATCCCGATCACGTGGAAATTACCGTCCACAACTACCGCTGGCGCCAGGGGCTGGTCGAAGGAGAAGCCAAGTTCGACGACATCGAGAAGAAGCTCGCGACCGCGCCCACCATCAGCGTGCCAACCATCACCATGGAAGGCGATGCCAACGGTGCGCCGCACCCGGCGCCGAGCGCCTACAAGGCCAAGTTCACGGGCAAGTACGAGCACCGCGACCTGACCGGCGGCATCGGCCACAACCTGCCGCAGGAAGCGCCTACTGCGTTTGCCCAGGCAGTGCTCGATATCGACAAGGCTTGACGTCCCGGTGGGCGTGTCATCGGAGGCATGCCCACCATCAATCGTTGCATGGGGGTCTTATGATTCATCGCCTGCTGATCCTCGCCACCATGGCGCTTTCCGCGCTGGCCTGCGAACTCGGTGGCGGCGCCGAGCGCTGCGCATGGAAGGGAATGCCCGGCAAGTACCGGGTGTCTAACGACGCAGCAGCATCGGCGCGTAGGCCTTCACGAAGAACGCCAGCGTGATGCATGACGTTGCCAGCAGCGTGCCGGCACGAATCACCGCCGCCGGCGCGCGCCGGCCGATGCGTGCGCCGCCATAGCCACCAATGACCGCACCAATCAGCATGGCCAGCGTCTCGGGCCAGCGCACCGCATCGGCCCCGATAAATGCCAGTACTGCGACCATATTGGCCGCGCTGACCAGCAGCGTGCGCGGTGCGTTGAGGACCTTGATATCGCGATTGTCGAGCAGGCCCCACATGGCGATCATCATGATCCCGACCGCCCCGCCAAAATAGCCGCCATATACGCCCAGCGCGAACTGGATGAGCAGCACCGCATCCGCACGAATGCGCCAGCGTGCACGCAACGCTTCGCCGATTCGCCTCCCAAACGCCAGTGCAATGGACGCGATCAGCAGTAGCCATGGCAGCACGAACGTAAAGGCCGCTGACGACGTGCGCAGCAGCAGGAGCGCACCCACCAATCCGCCGCACAGCGTCACCACCAGCAGTGCACACAGCGATACCGGCCCGACCGGGCCCAGGCCGTCGCGATATGCCCATGCACTGGCAAGGCCACCGGGAAACAAGGCCACGGTACTCGAAGTGTTCGCCTGAACCGGTGGCACACCGGCGGCAATCAGCGCCGGCAGGCTGACAAACGAGCCGCCTCCGGCCAGTGCATTCATCGCCCCAGCCACCAATCCCGCCGAAAGAACCATAAGAATCGAATCCATGGGTGGGATGCTAGTCATCGATCCACCATTCCACAATCTGGCATTTCCGGTGCTAGACTTCGGAAAATCCGAAACCTGGGACCGCTGCATGCGCTTTGACCTGACCGATATGCGGCTATTCCTGACCGTGGTGGAATGCGGCAGCCTGACCCAGGGGGCACGGCAGATGCACCTGGCGCTGGCATCGGTCAGCGAGCGCATTGCAGGCATGGAGTCGGCGCTGGGTGCGCCGTTGCTGGAGCGTAACCGTCGCGGCGTGCGCGCGACGGCCGCCGGCGAAGCCCTGGTCCGCCATGCGCGTTCGATCCTGGGCCAGGTCGAACAGATGCGCGGCGAACTGCGTACTTATGCCACCGGGCTGAAAGGACGCATCAGGCTGCTATCGAACACGGCCGCGCTGGCTACCTTCCTGCCACCCCGGCTGTGCCAGTTCCTGGCGGCGCATCCCGATCTTGCCGTCGATCTCGAAGAACGGCCCAGTCCCGAGATCGTCCAGTCACTGGTGGACCGGCGCGCTGATCTTGGCATCGTGGCCGACATTACCGATCTGGCGCACCTGCAAACCCACCTGATTGCCGAGGACCAGCTCGTGGTGGTTACCAGCCGCACGCATCGCGTGGCCACGCAAGCGTCCGTGGCATTCGCCGACATTCTTGGCGAGCCCATCGTCGGCATGGCCGACACCGCACTTGAAACGCATCTCGCCGAGCGCGCCTCGCGCCTGGGCCAACAGCTCCATTACCGTATCCAGCTGCGCAGCGTCGAGAATGTGGCGATGCTGGTCGAGGCAGGCATCGGCGTGTCGATCCTGTCTCATGCATTGGCCGGCACGTTGCACCGCAACGTTGCCATCCTGCCGCTTTCCGAGCCGTGGGCCGCGCGACGGCTTTACCTTTGCGCGCGCGATTTCTCCGCCCTGACACCGCTTGCCGACCTGCTCGCGCGCCAGTTGATGGCCGGCGCGCCGTAGCTGCCTTTCGTTCGCATTGCTGCATCGCTGTATCGCTGACTCGAAGGCCACCTTAAACAAATGCAAATTGCCTGTGCGGCAGGCCTGTCGCAAAGTCTCCCCCATCCCATCCCGGCCCGGACACGCGGCGGGTGGGTATCAGAAGAATCTATACCAGGAGGAGACAATGCTACGAATCATGCTCGCCGGTGTGCTACTGGCGCTTGCCCAGGGGTCAGCGCTGGCCGATACCTACCCATCCCGGCCAGTCAAGCTGCTGGTTGGCTATGCGCCTGGCGGACCGGTGGATACCGCCGCGCGCATCTACGCCGACTACCTCGGCCGCGTACTCAAGCAACCGGTGGTCGTGGACAACCGTGCCGGGGCCAGCGGCGCCATCGCGGCCGGCATGACGGCGAACTCCAAGCCCGACGGCTACACGCTTTACTTCGTGGCCAGCCCCACGATGACGATGACCCCGCTGGTGCAGAAGTCGGTGAACTTCAAGCCGATGCACGACTTCACGTATGTGGGGCTGATCACGGATTACACCAACGTACTGCTGATCAACAAGGACTTCCCGGCCCGGAACGTCGAGGAACTGGTCACGTATGCGCGCAAGCATCCCGGCGAAGTGAGCTTCGGCTCGGCTGGCATCGGCGCATCCAACCATCTGTCGGCCGAGTTGCTGGCACAGATGACTGGCGTGAAGATGCTGCACGTGCCGTACAAGGGCAATGCACCGGCCATGGCCGATGTCATCAGCGGCAAGGTCACGTTCATGTTTGACATTACGGGCACCGCGATCGGCCATATCCGTGGCGGCAAGGTGCGTGCGCTGGCTGTGACGTCACGGGAACGCAATCCCGCGCTGCCCACCGTGCCGACGCTGGTGGAATCGGGCCTGAAGCAATACGATGTCACTGGCTGGTATGGTCTGGTCGGTCCATTGGGCATGCCGGCCGACGTGACCGATCGACTGGTCAAGGCGCAGCAGGCAGTAGGTCAGGACCACGCGTTCCAGCAGCGCATGACCGAGGGGGGCTACGATCTCAACGTCACGGGACCCGCGCCACTGCAGGATCGCATCAAGAAGGAACTTGCGCTGTGGGGCAATGTGGTGAAGGCCGCCAACATCGAGGTTGAGTGATTGCCAGCAGCCTTCCCCATTACAATTTCATTCTTTACAAGGACTTGAGCGAGATGCCGCAGGACCGCGATATTGCGCATCGGATCAGCGATATTCCCCGCCATTGGGCGGCCCGCGCACCAGACAATATTGCGGTGCGCGAGAACGGACGCACGGTCACATTCGCGCGTCTGTGGGAAGACATCGGGCTGGCACAACGCTATCTTCAGGAACAGGGGGTGGGCGCTGGCGATCGCGTGCTGATCACCGGGGAGAATTGCCTGCCCGTGATCACGCTGATCTTTGCATTGTCGGAACTGGGCGCATGGCCGGTTGTTACCAATGCCCGGCTCACGGCACGCGAGATCGAGGAGATCCGTGCGCACTGCACGCCTCGGCTGATGCTGTTCACGCATGCCGCATCCCCCGACGCATTGCGGCATGGCCTGCGCTACCGGGCGCGTGAGATTGCGCCGGCGGGGCTTGGGCCGTTGATGGCAGCCGATGTGGATACAGGCAGCGAGCGCGAACCGGCGGAACTGGCGCGCGAAGTGGCGGCACTGATCTATACATCGGGGACCACGGGCCAGCCCAAGGGAGTCATGGTCACGCATCGCGGCCTGTTGCACTATGCCCGCGTCACCGCCGAAGCCCGGCGCATGAATTCCGACGACTGCGCGTTTGCGGTCATGCCGATCTCCCATATCTTTGGCCTGGCCACGCTGCTGCTCGGCACCTTCCAGGCCGGCGGCAGCCTGCATCTGGTAGCCCGCTTCAATGTCGCGGATGCCTGCGCGGCGCTGCAAGACGATGCGATCTCGATCCTGCAAGGCGTGCCGGCGATGTTCAGCCGCATCCTGACGCATCTGCAAAAGCAGGACATCACCACGCTGCATTCTCATCGCCTGCGCTACCTCTACACCGGCGGCGGGCCGCTGGAGCCTACGCTCAAGCGCAACGTCGAAGCCATGTTTGGCCAGCCACTGCACCATGGCTATGGCATGACCGAATATGCGGGCTCGTTGTTTATCACACGCATGGATCGGCCACGCGACGATTGCTCGGCCGGCGAAATCGTCGAGGGCGCCGAGTTGCGGGTGGTGGGAGCGGACGGGGCAACGGTTCCGCCAGGCACGCCAGGCGAACTGTGGGTAAAGGGGCCCGGCGTCATGCGCGGATACTATCGCGCGCCCGCGCAGACGGCCGAGGCGCTAGGCGCGGACGGCTGGCTCAATACCGGTGACATTGGCCGCATCGGGCCCGATGGCGCACTGTTCATCGTGGGACGGACCCGCGACCTGATCCTGCGCTCCGGCTTCAGCGTCTATCCGATTGAAGTGGAGTCCGTGATCAACACCCATCCATCGGTGCGTCTGTCCGCTGTCGTGGGAAATTCCACCGAGGATGGCAACGAGGAAGTGATTGCGTTTGTCGAACTACGTGAAGGCGAGACGTTCGATGCCGCCGAACTCCACAGCTATCTGGCGGAACGCCTGTCTCCGTACAAGCGGCCAGCACGCATCGTGCGCGTGCCTTCGATTCCAACCACTGCCAGCGGCAAGCTTCACAAGCACCGGCTGCGGGCCATGCTGGCGGAACTGCTGACATAGGTCAGTTGGGGTTGCCGATCCCGTCCTCCACCAGCAGGTCCACGAGCTTGCGCGCGAATACCGGCAGCGCCGCGAGGTCCGCCACGCAGATCTGCAACTTGCGTTCGGCCCAGTCGTCCTCGATCTGCACGATCTTCAGCGCCATGGTCTGCGCGTGCCGTAGCGCGGTGCTTTCGGGGAGCACGCCGATACCGACATTGGCCTCGATCATGCGCGCGGCGGTCTCGAAGTTGCTGACCTGGATACGCCAGTGCAGCGTACGCTGGTGGTCCGCAGCAGCACGCTTCAGGAAGTTGTGAATCGCGCTTTCTTCAGGCAGCCCAATGAAATCGTAGTCGAGCGTATCCAGGAAGCGCACGCGCCGCTTCTGCGCAAACGGGTGGCTCAGCGCCGTGGCAAGCACCAGCCGGTCATGGCGATAAGGCATCACCTCCAGACCTTCCATATTTACGCCGCTGGCCGCAATGCCAATGTCGACCATGCCTTCCTGCACGGCCCGCACGATATCCGGACTCAGCCGTTCGCGGATATCCACGGTCACGTCGGGATGGTTGACCAGGTACGTGCGCAGCACTCCGGGTAGGAACTCGCTCATTGCCGTGGTATTGGCAAACACACGGACGTGACCCTTGATCCCCGAGGCAAACTCCTGCAGATCGCCACTCAGCTGCTCGATCTGGCGCAGCACGCGGCGTGC
Organism: Cupriavidus sp.; assembly: GCF_057315035.1. Lineage (NCBI taxonomy): Bacteria > Pseudomonadati > Pseudomonadota > Betaproteobacteria > Burkholderiales > Burkholderiaceae > Cupriavidus > Cupriavidus sp. The sequence continues at coordinate 37,077 of NZ_DBHKYV010000039.1, forward strand.
ATGCGCGAGCAGCGTTTCGCCGGCCGGGGTGACCTTGACCCCCTGGCTGCTGCGACTCAACAGCTTGACGCCAACCTGCTCTTCCAGGTTCTTGATACGGGTGCTTGCCGCCGGCAGCGACAGGTGACAACGTTCTGCACCGCGGGTCAGGCTGCTGGCTTCCGCAATATGCGTGAAGAGGTTCAGATCGACCAGGTCGAAGCGCATGACGTTGTCTCCATAGTAATCAGCGATTATCCCGCGAAAGACGGTGTCCCAGCCATTCTGGCAATCACGGGGTGCTTCGCGGCGTGCGAACACCGGATTCAAAACATGCGAATAGCCGGGCGACCGGGCATCGGTCAAGCTGTGTTCCATCGGACACGAACTGAGACATCGGATGATGGAAGAACAATCCCTGCTGGTGGAAACAAGCGACGGCGTGGCCACGCTGACACTGAACCGTCCACAGCAAAAGAACGCCCTGAACGGGCCAATGCGCGATGCGTTGCGCGACGCCATTCAGCACATTCGCGCCGACCGGACGGTACGCGCGGTGGTGCTGCGTGGTGCCGGCACCGACTTCTGCTCCGGCGGCGATATCCGCGCGATGAACGTCGCCGATGCGGAAGCCGGACGCAACCGCATCGACGACCTCCACGGCTGGATCGCCATGCTCGCCGACCTGGATCGCCCGGTCATTGCAGCAGTCGATGGTGTGGCATATGGCGCGGGCTTCAGCCTGGCGCTGCTGGCAGACTTTATCGTTGCCTCACCGCGCGCGCGGTTCTGCATGCCGTTCATGAAGGTTGGACTGGTACCCGACTGCGGTGCGTTCTACACGCTGCCACGCGTGGTGGGCATGGCACGCGCCAAGGATCTCGTCTTCAGCGCGCGCGAAATCGGAGCCGAGCAAGCCCGACAGATTGGCGCGGTGTTCGAGGTAGTGGATCAGGACAAGCTTCATACTCGCGCCGAGCAGCTGGCCCGCAGCCTGGCCGGCGCATCGCCGGTCGCGTTCGGGCTTGCCAAACGTGCACTGAACCAGTCGATGAGCAGCGATGTCAGGGCAATGCTCGAGATGGAATCGCTGGGCCAGGGGATTGCGTTCACCACCGAGTACCATCGCGAAGCGGTACGGCGTTTCAAGGAGAAAGAAGCGCCGCTGTTCCAGTGGCCGGCTTGATTCAGCTGCCGGTTTTCGCTCCCCTCTCCCGCGCGCGGGAGAGGGGTTGGGGGAGAGGGCTTGAGGTTCAAATTGCAACCTGTCTCAGCGTGAAACGCTGGCCCTCTCCCCCGCCCCTCTCCCGCCATGCGGGAGAGGGGAGCAAACCAGCAGCAAATCCTACCCCGCTGTAATCCCTGCAGTCTTGATTACCTTTCTCCATTTCTCGATTTCGCCATGCAGTCGCTGGCGCATCTGTTCCTGCGTGCCTGGGTCGGCCTCGGCACCGGCCTGCAGCAGGCGTTGACGGACGCCGGCATCGTTCATGGCAACGTTGAAGTCGGCGTTGATCTTGTTCAGGACATCCTTGGGCGTTTGCGCGGGGGCAAACAACGCGGCCCACGAATAGGCCTCGTACCCTGGCAAGCCGGACTCCGCTACGGTGGGCACGTCGGGCAGCAGGTTCGAGCGCTTGCGGCTGGCAACGCCGAGCACCTTGATGCGGCCGGACTTGATATGTTGCAACGCGGTGGGCGCGTCGCTGAACATCAGCTGCACCTGCCCGCCTAGCAGGTCGTTCATGGCCGGACTGCTGCCCTTGTATGGCACGTGCTGCAGCTTGGTGCCGGCTTCCATATTGAACAGTTCGCCCGCTAGGTGGGTGCCGCCACCATTGCCCGACGAGCCATAGGCAAGCGGCCGGTCACCCTTTTTGGCAAGCGCAATCAGTTCCTTGATATTGTTGGCCGGGACCGACGGATGGGCCACCACGAATACCGGGAACATGGCCGCGAAGCTGACCGGCGCGAAGTCTTTCTCGATGTCATATGGCAGGTTGCCCATCAAGGAAGGGTTGACCGCATGATGGATCGAGCCAAGAAACAGCGTATAGCCGTCGGGCACTTCCTTGGCCGCAATGCTGGCCCCGATCACGCCACCGGCGCCGGCGCGGTTGTCGATGACAATCGGGTTTTTCCAGATCTCGCCGAGCTTCTGGCTGAAGATGCGCGCCGTGCTGTCCACCGGACCGCCTGGTGGAAACGGCACGATCAGACGTACCGGCTTGCTGGGCCAGGCATCGGCGGCAAGCGCCGCCAGCGGGCGCGTGGCGAGGGTCAACAGGCCGGCGGCCATCAGCCGCCTGCGCATGGTGGACGAACAGGTGGAATGCATGCAGAGTCTCCTTGGAACTACATCGAACCGGCCTGCTCCTGCAGCACACGCTTGAGGATCTTGCCGTTGTTATTGGTAGGCAGTTCGGCAAGCGCCACGATGCGTGCCGGGCGTTTGTACGGCGCCAGGCGGCTGCGCAGGTGCGCCTGCAGCGCGGCCGGTTCCAGCGACGCGCCAGGGCGCAGCTCGACGAAGGCCACGATTTCTTCATTGCCGTCGCTTTCCGGACGCCCGACCACGGCCGACCGCTGGATGCTCGGATGGGTATTGAGCGCGGTTTCCACCTCTGCCGGGTACACGTTGAAGCCCGAACGGATGATCATTTCCTTGAGGCGACCCACCACGAAGAGCGCACCGTCAGCATGCATCTCGCCAAGATCGCCGCTGGCGTACCAGCCGCCATCGCGCATCACGGCCGCCGTGGCCTCGGGATCGCGGAAGTAGCCGGGCATCAAACCCCGGCCCCGCAACCAGAGCTCGCCGCGCTCTCCCGGTGGCAGCGGCTTGCCGGTCACCGCATCGGTGACCTGGACTTCGGCCTCGGCCACCGCATATCCCGCACTGGTGTCGGGGCGTTGTTCGTCGAGACGGGTCACGTGCACCGAGCCCGCGTATTCGGACAGCCCGTATCCATGATGGAGAGTCAGCCCGAACGTCGCTTCCACGCGTTGCTTCAGCGCCAGGTCCAATGGGCCCGCACCGGTGTAGAGATAGCGCAGCGCCGGCGCCACCGGTTGTGCGATGCCCTGCTCCTGCAGGTACGCCAGTAGCCGCGAGAACAGCGTGGGCGGCCCCTGCACCTGCGATACCCCATCATGGGCCAGCGCATCGAGCAGATCGGCCGGATCGAATTGCGGACGCATCACCAACTGCGCTCCGGACAGCAGCGAACTCAGCAGGACCGTGCCAAGCCCGAAGATGTGCGTCATCGGCACGAATGCATAGCTGCGGTCAGCGGGCGTCAGCGCGCGCGCAGCCTGCGTCACGCGAGCAAAGTGGATCAGTGCATCGTGCGTGAGCATCACGCCCTTTGGATCCCCGGTGGTACCCGACGTAAAGATCAACGCGGCCACCGCATCACGCAGTGGCATGTCCTCCGGCACCGCGCATGCGCGGACCGGGCCATGCTCCATGCCATCGAGCCTGGACGGCACGGCCTCGAAGCGGCGCGCATGCGCGCTGGCGGCACGCGATGCCGCGGCGGTGAAGTAGATCACGCGCGCATCCGCGCGGGTGGCGAAGCCATCGATCTCGCCCGGCGCCATGCGTGCGTTGACACCACAGGACCATGCCCCCACGCGGCTGCATGCAAGGATCAATGCCGCATGTTCGGGGCAGTTCTCCGCCACCACCATGACACGGTCGCCGGGACGCACACCGAGTTCAAGCAACTCGGCCTCGGCGGTCTCGGTGAGCCTGCCAAGCTCGGCAAAAGTCAGACTGCGACGGTCCGGCAAATGAATGAAGGGCTGGTCGGGCGCCTCGGCCAACCAATGGTCAAGCAGGTGATGAATCCGCGTAGTCACTTGTCTTACCGTCCTTTGCGTTCTGCAAAATGGTTCGCGCAGCATGACCGCAATGCATTCCCGGCGCCATTCGTAAATCAGAAGGGGCGACTTCGGATGTCTTGAAACCGCACATCACCGCCCACCACCGCGCATTCCGCATTGTCAAAGGCCGGATTCGGCAATCTCGAACCAGCCGGGCACGACCAGCCATAGAATCGATCTCACTGACAGGAGACAGATACATGGACCTGCGTTTCACCAAGGAAGAGGAGACCTTCCGCCAGGAAGTCAGCGCCTTTGTTCAGGCCAGCCTGCCGTCCGATATCCGCGACAAGGTGCTGGATCACCGGCGCGTCGAGAAAGACGACTATGTGCGCTGGCATCGGATCCTCCATGCGCACGGATGGGGAGCGCCCACCTGGCCACGCGAATGGGGCGGCACGGGCTGGAACGCGCTGCAGCGCCTGATCTTCGAGATCGAGGCGTTCCGCGCCGGGGCCCCGCGCCTGCTGCCGTTCGGTCTCACCATGATCGGGCCGGTGCTGATGAAATACGCGAGCGCCGAGCACAAGGAACGTTTCCTGCCGCGCATCCCGACCGTGGAAGACTTCTGGTGCCAGGGTTATTCCGAACCCGGTTCCGGCTCCGACCTCGCATCGCTGAAAACCAAAGCCGTGCGCCGCGGCGACAAGTACATCGTCAATGGCCAGAAGACCTGGACCACCATGGCGCATTTTGCCGACTGGATCTTCTGCCTCGTGCGTACCGACCCGGAAGCCAAGGCCCAGGAAGGCATCTCGATGCTGCTGATCGACATGAAGTCGCCGGGCGTTACGGTGCGGCCGATCAAGACCCTCGACGGCGGGCACGATGTCAATGAAACCTGGTTCGAGGATGTCGAGGTTCCGGTAGCCAACCTGCTTGGTGAAGAGAACAAGGGCTGGACCTACGCCAAGTACCTGCTCGGCCACGAACGCACCGGCATTGCCGGCATCGGCCACTGCTATCGCGAACTGCGCCAGCTCAAGCACTACGCTGCGGACACCACCGACGGTCGCGGACGCCCGCTGCTCGAAGACCCGCGCATGCGCGACAAGATCGCTCGGGTCGAGATGGACCTAATGGCGCTTGAAATGTTGCTGCTCCGGGTGGCCACGCAGGCGGCCGGCACGCCGGGCCCCGAGGCATCCATCGTCAAGATTCGCGGCTCGGAACTGCAGCAGGACATCGCCATGCTGCAAATGGAGGTTGCCGGGCCCAACGGGTGGCCGTATTCGCCCGACTGGCTGGAGCCGGGCGTGCCGCAACCGGTCAGTGGCCCACAGTGGGCAGCGCCCGCCGCCTCGACCTACTATGACATGCGCAAGACCTCCATCTACGGTGGCTCCACCGAAGTACAGAAGAACATCATCTCCAGGATGATCGTTGGCTTCTAACGGCACAGGACGACAGCAATGGATTTCACCTACAGCGAAGAACAGCAGATGCTGGCTGACAGCCTGCGCCGCTTTGTCGCCACGGAATACACCTTCGACAAACGCCGCACGATGGCGCGCGAGACGGCCAGCTTCGACCGTTCGATCTGGTCGTCACTGGCCGAGATGGGCATTCTGGGCATCAGTGTGCCGACCGAACATGAAGGCTTTGGCGAAGGCCCGGCAACCCAGCTCGTCGTGCATCGCGAACTGGGACGGGCACTGGTACAGGAGCCGGTGATACCGGCCGTCATCGCGGCGGCCATTCTTACGCATCATGCTCCGGCGCAAATGCAGGCCGCCCTGCTGCCGGCACTGACGCGTGGCGACACGGTGCTGGCCGTGGCCTACCTCGAACCGACCACCCGCTATCGCGCCGACACCGCGCGCACCACGGCGCGCAAGCGGGACCAAGGGTATGTACTCACCGGCACGAAGTCTGTCGTATGGCATGGCAATGCCGCCGACGCCTATCTCGTTTCCGCGCAACTGGACAGCGCATTGGCGCTTTTCCTCGTGCAGCGCGACGCACCGGGACTGACCGTCTCCGGCTATCCGACCATCGACCGGCTGTCCGGCGCCGACCTGCAATTGGCCGATGTTCCTGCCACGTTGGTAACGGCCAATGGTCTCGATGCACTCGATACCGGCATCGATCACGGTATTGCCGCGCAGTGCGCCGCCGCGGCGGGCGCCATGGAGCGTCTGATCGAGATCACCGCCGAGTACCTTGCCACCCGCAAGCAATTTGGCAAGCCGCTGGCCTCGTTCCAGGCGCTGCAGCACCGTATGGCGGACATGGTCATCCAGAAGGAGCTGGCGCTGTCGATGGCCTATGTAGCCGCGCAAGGCCTGGATGCCACCGATGCCGCCGAACGCCGCCGCAAGGTATCGGCCGCCAAGGTTGTCACGGCCAAAGCTGGACGCTTTGTCGGCCAGCAAGCCGTGCAGCTGCATGGCGGCATGGGCATGACCGACGAACTGGAAGTCGGCGACTATTTCAAGGCGCTGACCATGGTCGATGTACTGCTGGGCGACACCGACCTCCATCTGGAACGCTACGGCACGGCCATGGCCGCCTGATCAAGACCTGACAACGGATGCATATTCATGACCATCAATAGCAAGGCATATATCGTCGGGGCGTATGAACACCCCACCCGCAAGGCGCCGGACAAGACCGTTGCCCAGTTGCATGCCGAAAGCGCCAAGGGCGCACTGGAGGATGCAGGACTGACGCTGGCCGATATCGACGGCTACTTCTGCGCAGGCGATGCGCCCGGTCTCGGCATGGTCAACATGGTCGACTACCTGGGCCTGAACGTAAGCCATGTGGATTCCAGCGAGATGGGCGGATCGTCCTATATCGCCCACGTCTCGCACGCCGCGCAGGCCATCGCCGCCGGCAAGTGCAATGTCGCGTTGATTACGCTGGCGGGCCGCCCGCGCTCGGAAGGATCGAGCGGCACGCAGGCGCGCAACTGGGGGGCGAACCTGCCAGACCAGCCGTTCGAGGCGCCCTACAGCCCCGTCACGGTCAACCTGTATGCGATGGTGGCGCAGCGCCATATGTACGAGTACGGCACCACGCCCGAACAGCTGGCGTGGATCAAGGTCGCCGCATCTCATCATGCGCAACATAACCCGCATGCGATGCTGCGCGAACTGGTCACCGTGGAAGACGTACTGAATTCACCGATGATCTCCGATCCGCTCCACCGGCTCGACTGCTGCGTGGTATCCGACGGCGGCGGCGCGCTGATCGTGGCCCGCCCGGAAATTGCCGCGTCGCTGAAGCGCCCGAAGATCAAGGTGCTCGGTGCCGGCGAACACGTGAAGGGCCTGCTGGGCGGGCAGGTCGACCTGTCATGGTCGGCCGCGAAAATCTCCGGCGCAGCGGCCTTCGCCGAAGCCGGCGTAACGCCTGCCGATATCAAGTACGCGTCGATCTACGACAGTTTCACGATCACGGTGTTGATGCAACTGGAAGACCTCGGCTTCTGCAAGAAGGGCGAGGGCGGCAAGTTCGTGATGGACGGCAACCTGATTGCCGGCGTTGGCAAGCTGCCAATCAATACCGACGGCGGTGGCCTGTGCAACAACCACCCGGCCAATCGCGGCGGCATCACCAAGGTGATCGAAGCGGTGCGCCAGTTGCGTGGCGAAGCGCATCCCGCCGTACAGGTCAAAGACTGCAACCTGGCGCTGGCCCAGGGTACCGGCGGCTATATGGGCTCGCGCCACGGCTCCGCCACGCTGATCCTCGAACGTGAATAACCAGGGCTGCCAACAATGACGACTCCTTACGTCCCGACTCCGTACAAGGCACCCGACGAGTTGCCCGACAACACCGCGTTCTGGCAGGCCGCCCGCGAAGGCCAACTGCTGGTGCGGCACTGCAAGTCCTGCGGCAAGCCACATTGGTACCCGCGTGTGCTGTGCCCGTTCTGCATGGGCGAAACCGAATGGAAGACCGCCAGCGGACTCGGCGAGATCTATTCGTACAGCATTACGCGCCGCGCTGGGCCCAATCCGTTTTGCATCGCCTATGTCACGCTCGACGAGGGCGTGACGATGATGACCCATATCGTCGATACCGACCTGGACAGCGTGCGAATCGGCCAGCGGGTCAAGGTGCGCTTCGCAGAAACCGAAAACGGACCGCCGGTACCGGTCTTTGCACCGGCTTGAAATCCCATGACGACGACCTCGTTCGATTCGGCTAACGACCTGCCGCGCCCTTCCCGGCAAACCGGCGCACTGAGTCACCTGCGTGTGCTCGATCTCTCGCGCGTGCTGGCGGGCCCCTGGTGTACCCAGAACCTTGCCGACATGGGCGCCGACGTGATCAAGATCGAGAAGCCCGGCGAGGGCGACGACACACGGCGCTGGGGCCCACCCTACCTTGCCGGCGATGACGGTCCGTCGAGCCAGGCCAGCTACTTTGCCGCGTGCAATCGCAACAAGCGCTCGGTGACTGTCGACATGGCCACCGCGGAGGGACAGAAGCTGATCCGCGAGCTGGCGTGCCAAAGCGACGTGGTCGTCGAGAACTTCAAGACCGGTGGTCTCAAGCGCTATGGGCTCGACTACGACACGCTCAGTGCACTGAATCCGCGTCTGATCTACTGCTCGATCACCGGCTTCGGCCAGACCGGACCCTACGCGGCGCGTCCCGGCTATGACCTGCTGATCCAGGCCATGAGCGGCCTGATGAGCATCACGGGCCAGGCGGACGGCGATCCGGGCGCAGGACCGATCCGGGTTGGCGTCGCCGTAATCGATGTCTTCACCGGCATGTACGCCACCACCGCGATCCTGGGCGCGCTCGAAGCACGCCACCACACAGGGCGCGGACAGTGCATCGATATCGCCCTGCTCGACGTTGCCATGGCCGTGCTGGCCAATCAGGGCGCGGGCTTCCTGAATGCCGGCAACGTGCCCACGCGCCAGGGCAACCTGCATCCGAGCGTGGTGCCGTATCAGGATTTCCCGACCGAAGACGGTGACATGCTGCTGGCCATCGGCAATGATGGCCAGTTCGCACGCTTCTGCGAGATTGCCGGCGTCGACTGGGCGCGCGACGAGCGCTATGCCACCAACACCGGCCGTGTGGTCCATCGCAAGACGCTGATCCCAATGATGTGTGATCTCACGCGGACCAGGCCGACCAGCGAGTGGATACGACTACTGGAAGCCGGCTCGGTGCCGTGCGGCCCGATCAACAATATCGCGCAGGCGTTTGCGGACGAGCACGTTCAGCACCGTGGCTTGCGCGTCGAGCAGCATCGTTACGGCGCAGATGACCCGCGTGGCGCCGATCCTGTGAATCGCGTATGCAGCACCGCAAGTCCGCTGCGGTTCTCCGAGACACCCACGATCCTGCGTCATGCCCCGCCCGCGCTGGGCCAGCACACCGATGATGTCCTGAGCGACTTCCTGAAGCTCGACCCTCAGCAGATTGCTGACCTGCGAGCCAGACGCGTGGTGTAGTAACTGCGGCGTAGTGGTTGGTATTTTCGATACGATTTTCAACACATTACTTTTCAGCGCCTTTCATTACAGGTTTGTCATTATAAAGATAATGACAAACCTGTAATGTCATAACGCCATCCACCCTGTTTTTCACATACTTTTCAGGTATTTATTTCAACCATCACCGACCGATACCGCCTTAAGTACGAGGCTGCGTGCGGCTCCGGCGATTATCCCCCCCCATAATCTGCGACTTTTTCCGACAAAGCGGTAATCCCCCAGCAGGATGCCATGCCAGACCTATGGCTGAGTGTGTCCGCAGCTCCCTCGTGAAAACATAAAAACACATTATTCAAAAACGAGGGGCGTGCGATGAAAGCGAAATTGGCATCATTTTCCATGGCGTTGCTGGTGGCGTTGACCGCCGGCTGCGGCGGTGGCGGGGACGGCAGCGGGGGCTCCCAGCAGGAGCACGTCAGCGGCGGCGATGCACCGGCACAGCCCGGCACGCCACCGGTCACGACACCGCAGACCCCAGCCACCGAGTTGCAGCTCACGCAGGCGCTGATCAAGGCCGCCGCCGCGCGCGGCGCCATGCCGGGCACCATGTCGTCGCCACCGATCATTACCTGTGGCGCCGCCAACATGCCGTCCACGATCACCGACAGCACGCTGATCTCTCCCGACAATCCGGCGTTGCGCTACAGCGGCACCATGGTCCAGGCAGGGACCGTACATCCCGACCAATTGCTGGTGCGCAACGCCGCGGTCAACTACGGCGGCCTGGGTCGCGGGTCGAATGTGCTCTACATCGAGTTCATCACCGACGCCCCGGTCTTCGAGATCCTGTCAAAGGGCAACGTCGAGATCTCGGCCCACCGCATCCTGGTGGATGGTGAGTACGCATCCACCACGCCGACCGCGTACCCCGACGATGGCAATCTCTACCTCACGCGTGTCGACTTCCAGGGCGCCAGGAAGGCGCGGCATATCCGCATCGAGACCATCGACATGCGCTTCGGCGGCGTGCAGATCGGCCCCGGCGACTCGATCTCGGCCGCTCCGAAGCAAGGCAACGTGCGCGCCATTGCCTTGGGCGATTCCATCACCGAAGGCATGTCCGGATACGGCTACAACTTCGAGAACTATGCCACGCGGCTCGGCCACATGATGGGCTGGAAAGACATGTACGTGTCTGGCGTGGGCTCTACCGGCTACCTGGCCGCGCCATTCACCAAGCTCAAGTTCCGTGACCGCATGGCAACCGATGTCTATCCGTTCAGCCCCCACGTGCTGCTGATCGCGGGCGGCCTCAACGACGCCGATTTCACGAAGGAGGCATTGCAGGCCGAGGCATCAGCATTGTTCGATGAAATTTCAGTGAAGCTGCCGAACACCGTCGTCTTTGTACTGGGCCCCTGGTCCGCGGGCTCGCGGCATGTTGATCAGCAACAGGCCATCAAGGCAGCGGTTGGCACTCGCGCCAACTTTCATTTCATCGACAATGTCGGCGAACAATGGCAGACCGGTACCGGCAACGTAGCGAACCCGAAGGGTGACGGCAACGGCGATATCTACCTGTCTGGCGATGGCACGCATCCGACTCTGGCCGGCCATGTGTACCTGGCGGACAAGGTGGCCACGGCAATGAGGCAGGTCATCGGGAAGTTCTGAGTTCCGGGGGGCGACGGGCGGCTGGCATGTAGCCGCCCTCATTCACCCGCATCAGTGATCGGAGAACGAGTACTCGCGTTCGACCCGGCAGATGCGCGTGGTATAGGCGCGATACCATTTCTCGCGCCCGGTACGTTGCGCCGTGATGTGTTCCGCGTTGCGTTTCCAGGCCGCAATCGCCTCAAGGCTTGCCCAATACGACACGGTGATGCCGATCTCTTCGCGAGCCGATTCAACGCCGAGAAAGCCGGGCTGGCTTGCGGCAAGCGCAACCATCTCGTCGGCAGTCTGGCCATAGCCATCGTCGACCTCGGTGCGGATCGAAGTAAAGATCACGGCGTAATACGGGGTGGGTGGGGTGTTTGCGATTGTCATATTGTGTTGAACCATCGGACGCCGACAGGTTACGCCACGCGCCAGACGCTGGCCAGTGCCGCCCTTACGGTACGGATCGCCGGTTCATTCTCCAGCGCGTCAGGATAGAGCAGCGCCAGGCTGGTCTGCGCGCCATATTCCCCGACAAATACCAGCTTGCCATCAGCCAGTGCTTCGCGCGCCAGGTCCTCCCTCAGCAGACCGATGCCCACACCGGCCGCCACCAGATCACGAATCAGCAATTCGTGATCGGCCAGCACGGTTTCCACAGGCTGAATGCCGGCGCGCGCAACGATTTCCGCCATCAGTTCCTGATGGGCGCTGTGCGGGGTCATGCGCAGCCACGGTAACTGCGCGAGCGCGGCCGGCGAAGCGCTTTCGACCTGTTGCTGCCATGCGGCTGGCGCAACCAGCCGGAATGTCAGCGGTTGCAGCACATCCATGCTGCAACCACGCGGTGCGGTACGCGCGACCATGATGGCTGCATCGATTTCCGATGCCTGCAACGCCGTCAGTAGCCATGGCGTACGGCCTACCTGAAGGTCAATCTTCAACGCGGGGCATTGCTGCACCAGCAGCGCCAGCAACTCGCCCACACGCAGCATGCCCGGGTCGAGCATGACCACCCCGATGCGCAAATGCCCTTCTATCTGCCCCTGCAACGCCTTGGCGGCATGCATGAAATCGCCGAACGCCTCCAGTGCCCTCTCCGCCCGCGACAGTAGCTCCTGACCGCTTTGGGTCAGGTTCACGGAAGACTTCGTGCGCGCGAACAACTGCACGCCAAGCTCTTCCTCGAGTTGCCGAAGCTGCCCGCTGACGGCTGGTTGCGTGATGTGAAGCGCCTCTGCCGCACGCGTGACATTGCCGAATCGGGCAACCGTGATGAAGGTGCGTATCTGCCTGATGTCCATGGTCGAAGCGGAGCTTATGGGCGTCATCAGCAGATGTGATTTCCGCCCGGGATGTCCGCCAATTATTCTGCAATCGTCCCGGCGCCACAAGCCTGCACGGCCGCGCCACACGGACCACGACAACATTTAGGAGACAGGCATGACCCCGAACATCGACACCGTCGAGCGCCCCGACACGACCGCCAGCCGCGGCAATGCGCTGTGCGATCTGAGCGCTACGGAGGCCGTACGGCTGCTCAAGCGGCGCGAGCTTGCGCCGCTTGACCTCGTCGATGCCGCCATTGCGCACATCGAAGCCGTGGACCCGATCGTCAACGCCCTGCCGATCCGCAATTTCGAGGCAGCGCGCGCCGCGGCGAAACGCTTCCCCCAGCCCGATGCCGAAACCGCGATCGCGCCGGGGTGGCTGGCCGGACTGCCAATTGCGGTCAAGGACTATAACGACCTTGCCGGGCAGCCCACGACCTATGGGTCTCCGATCTACCGGAACAATATTGCGACAAGGTCTGATCTGACGGTCGCGCGCCTCGAACAGCGCGGCGCGATCCCGCTTGCCAAATCGAATGTTCCAGAATTCGCAGGCGCGAATACCTTCAACACGGTCTTTGGCGCCACCCGCAACCCATGGAACACCGAATGTTCCGCAGGCGGTTCATCGGGCGGTTCGGCGGCCGCCCTGGCGGCCGGCATGGTGTGGCTGGCTACCGGCAACGACCTGGGTGGCAGCCTGCGCATTCCGGCCAGCTTCTGCGGCATTGTGGGCATGCGCCCGAGCGTTGGCCGCGTACCGCGCCCCGCATCGGTAATGCCATACGATCCGCTTTGGGTGGAAGGTCCCATGGCACGCAGCGTGGCCGACGTGGCGCTGATGCTCGATGCCCAGGCCCATTTCGACATGCGCGATCCGCTGTCGTGGCCCGCACCATCGAAGCCATTTGTCCACGCCATCGCCAATCCGGCCGTGCCCACGCGCGTGGCGTTCTCCCCGAACCTCGGCATCGGCAAGGTTGAAGCCGAGGTTGCCGCGATCTGCCGCAATGCCACGCTTCGCTTCGGCGATCTCGGTGCCGACGTGGATGCGGCACAGCCAGACTTTACCGGTGCGTTCGAAGCATTCCAGACCCTGCGTGCCAACCTGGTGGCCGCCGTACGTGGGCCGCTGCTCGAAGAGCATCGCCCACAGATCTGCGACGAGATTATCTGGAATATTGAGAAGGGCCTGAATCAGACCGGCACAGACGTGGCACGCGCCGATCGCCTGCGCGGCGAACTGTTCCAGCGCGTGGCGGGCTTCTTTAAAACGTATGACGTACTGGCGTGCCCCACCGTGGCGGTGGCTCCGTTCCCGGTCGCCCAACGCTTCCCGACCGAGATCGATGGCCAGCCACTCACCTCCTACATCGACTGGATGTACCTGACGTTCGTACTGACGCTGACCGGTTGCCCGACCATCTCGGTCCCGGTCGGGCTGACGTCGGACGGGCGTCCGGTTGGCTTGCAGCTGGTAGGCCGCCCGCGTGGCGACTTCGACCTGCTTGCCGCCGCGCATCTGCTCGAACAGACCACCGGCATGGCTTCGCACGTGCCGTGTGTCCCGGCGCAACGCCAGCACGCATAGGCGCGCAAGGAGATGCACATGTCAGTTCAAAAGGAAATTGCCGCTGCGGCACGCGTGCCGCAGGGGATAGAGACCCATGTAGAGACTCCGGCCTTCGAGCGCCTGGCCCTGCGGGTCACGGCCTGGTGCGAGAAGTGGTATCCCGATGCCTATGTGTTCGTTGCATTGACCGTGCTGGCGGTAGCGATCGGGGCCTTGGCCATCGGTGCGAAACCCGCGGCGGTCTCGGTAGCCTTCGGCAACGGATTCTGGAGCCTGATCCCATTCACCATGCAGATGGCAATGGTGGCCATCACCGGCTACGTGATTGCCAGTTCCCCGCCCATGGCGCGGCTGGTGGAACGGGCGGCACGGCTGCCGCGAACGGGGCGCTCCGCGGTAGCCTACGTGGCCTTTGTCAGCGTGGTGGCATCGCTGCTGCACTGGGCCATCAGCCTGATCTTCGCGGGGCTGCTGGCCAGGGCACTGGCACGCCGCACCGAACTGCGGATGGACTACCGTGCTGCCGGCGCAGCCGCCTACCTTGGCATTGGCGCTACATGGGCGATGGGCATCAGTTCTTCCGCCGCGCAGCTTCAGGCAAACCCGGCCAGCATTCCGGCCAGTCTGCTGAAGATCACCGGGGTAATTCCGTTCAGCCAGACGATCTTCCTGTGGCAGAGCCTGATGGTGACGGCCGTGCTGCTGGTACTGTCGACGCTGATTGCGTACTGGACCGCTCCGGCACCGGAGCGCGCGAAGACAGCCGCCGATCTTGGCGTGGACATCGAACCCGCCGCGCATGCAGCGCCGGTCTGCCGGCGGCCCGGCGAATGGCTCGAGCACAGTCCGCTGCTGACAATAGTGCTGGTAGCGCTGGGGGCGGGATGGGTGTGGCATGAGCTGGCCAGCAAGCCGTTGCTGGTTGCCATTTCGGGCCTCAACACCTACAACCTGCTCTTCCTGCTGATTGGCATGCTGTTGCACTGGCGTCCGCGCAGCTTCCTTGACGCCGTAGCCCGTGCGGTACCTGCCACGACCGGCGTGCTGATCCAGTTTCCGCTGTATGGTGCCATTGCCAGCATGCTGACTATGGCGAACGGATCTGACGGCGCCTCGCTCTCGCATCATCTCTCGACGCTATTTGTCGGCGTTTCGACGAGCGAAAGCTATCCATTGATGATGGGCATTTACTCTGCGGTGCTGGGCTTCTTCGTACCGTCGGGCGGTGGCAAATGGATCATCGAAGCCCCCTATGTGATGCAGGCCGCCAACGACCTGCACGTGCACCTGGGCTGGGCGGTTCAGATCTACAACGCCGCCGAGGCGTTGCCCAACCTGATCAATCCGTTCTGGATGCTGCCGTTGCTTGGCATTCTCGGGCTCAAGGCGCGGGACCTGGTTGGCTTCACGTTCGCGCAGTTCCTGACCCATACACCGGTCGTGCTGCTGTTGCTATGGGCGCTGTCCAGGACCCTGCCCTATGTGCCACCGGTAATGCCGTAGCGTGACAGGGAGCCTGCGTCGGAAACACCTCGTTCGAACGGCGCGGGCTCCCCTGTCAAATCTCACAAAGTCACCGCTCCACTCCCCCTTCAAGGTCACGCGTCACCGTGTCACCGTGTCACCAGCGCGAAAGGCCCATCCGTAAGATGCTGCTTGAGAAAATCCACGCAGACCCTGACTTTCGTCGACGTTGACGATCGCGCCGATGTCACGGCCCAGACATCGGCTCGCTGCATGTAGTCGGGCAGCACACGCACCAGTTCGCCCGACTGGAGGCTTGCGGCTACGTCCCATATCGACGCCATGATCACCCCATAGCCTTCGAGCGCCCACTGCCGCACGATATCGCTGTGATTGGATGCCACCGGTCCCGTCACCTTGACGGACTCCTCGCCATTGGGGCCTGCCAGCCGCCATACGCCAAACCGTTGGTCGCGTCCGCGAAACGGCAGGCAATCGTGCTGGGCAAGGTCCGCCAGGCACTTTGGTGTGCCTGCACGGGCAAGGTAAGCGGGGGCCGCGCACAGGATGCGGGCGCTGTCCGCGATCTTGTGCGGTATCAGATGCGGCTCCTGAACCTCGCCGACGCGGATGTCGATATCGAAGCCCTCGCCCAGCAGGTCTACGCGCCGATCGAGCAGTTCTAGCCAGATCTCGAGCGCGCCGTACTTCTGCCTGAGCAACGACAGGATTGGCGACACATGCTCGCGCCCCAGCCGCAAACTTGTGCTGATGCGGACCAGGCCACGCGGGTCACCGCGCGGGCCAGCCAGCGAGTCGGCCATTCCCTGAACATCGTCGAGGATCTTCTGCGCCCACTGGAACGCCGCCTCGCCATCGCTGGTGATCGACACGCGCCGCGTGGTGCGCGAGAACAGTTTGACGCCGAGTGTTTTCTCCAACAGTGCGATGCGCTTGCTGACGTGCGACGGCGAAATGCCGGTCTCCGTCGAGGCAGTAATAAAGCTCGCGCGGCGCGCCACCGTGCAGAAGAGCTGCAGGTCGCGCAGGAATCCGTCATTGTTGGCTATTAGCGCATGATGATTTTCCATCTGGACTGATTATGGCCGTGATTGTCACGAGTAATCTAGCCTCAAATCACGAGGTCGTCCAATCCATGTGCGGCCGCAACCCATCCAGACCACATGAGAAAAATCCAGTTGGCGGTAGCCGGGGCAGGACTCATCGGCAGGCGCCATATCGAACTGATACAGGCCAGCCAGCGAGTCGGCCATTCCCTGAACATCGTCGAGGATCTTCTGCGCCCACTGGAACGCCGCCTCGCCATCGCTGGTGATCGACACGCGCCGCGTGGTGCGCGAGAACAGTTTGACGCCGAGTGTTTTCTCCAACAGTGCGATGCGCTTGCTGACGTGCGACGGCGAAATGCCGGTCTCCGTCGAGGCAGTAATAAAGCTCGCGCGGCGCGCCACCGTGCAGAAGAGCTGCAGGTCGCGCAGGAATCCGTCATTGTTGGCTATTAGCGCATGATGATTTTCCATCTGGACTGATTATGGCCGTGATTGTCACGAGTAATCTAGCCTCAAATCACGAGGTCGTCCAATCCATGTGCGGCCGCAACCCATCCAGACCACATGAGAAAAATCCAGTTGGCGGTAGCCGGGGCAGGACTCATCGGCAGGCGCCATATCGAACTGATACAGGCCAGCCAGCGCTGCGAACTCGCCGCAATCGTCGATTTCAGCCCCGCCGCGCAAGAGATCGCCGAGGCGGCCGGGGTGCGGCTGTTCCAGACCTTCGCCGAGCTTTTCGAGCAACACCGCCCTGACGGCATCATCCTGGCAACACCCAACCGCTTGCATGCCGAGCAGGCACTGGCATGCATCGCCGCAGGCGTACCGGCGCTGATCGAGAAACCGGTAGCGCACTCCCTCGAAGACGGTGAGCGATTGCGTCGCGTGGCGGAGCGCATCAATGTGCCAATCCTCGTCGGGCATCACAGGGCGCACAGCCCGGTACTGGCAAGGGCGCGCGAGATCATCGGACAAGGGCGGCTCGGCAATATCGTGAGCGTGATGGGCAGCGCGGTGTTCTACAAGCCCGACGACTACTTCGACGCCGCGCCCTGGCGCCGCCAGGCCGGCGGCGGTCCGATCCTGATCAACATGATTCACGAGATCGGCAACCTGCGATCCTTGTGCGGCGAGATTGTCGCGGTACAGGCGCTGGCGTCGCATGCCACGCGACGCTTTCCGGTGGAAGACACCGTCGCGATCAATCTGCGTTTCGAAAGCGGTGCGCTCGGCACGTTCCTGCTGTCCGATACCGCCGCGTCGGCGCGTAGCTGGGAACAGACGTCGCGGGAAAATACGAGCTACCCCTCATACGAGGACGAAGACTGCTACGTAATTGCCGGCGATATGGGTTCGCTGTCGGTGCCCACGATGCGGCTCAAGACCTACGCACGCAAGCAGGATCGGTCCTGGTGGAAACCGTTCGAGTGCACCGTGGAAGCAGTCACTCGCGCAGACCCGCTGCAACGGCAACTCGAGCACTTCTGCGACGTGATCTGCGGCGCGGCCCAGCCGCTTGTGACGGTGGACGACGGCCTGAGAAACCTGCGCATCACCGAGGCCATCGTCGAGGCCGTCCGCACCGGCGCGGTTGTCACCACGGAACGCACCACTACCAACACAAACACACACACGAACGCACACACGAACGCAAACACACGTACGAGGGAAGAAGCGTAATGAAAATACTGATGTTGCACGGTATCAATCACAACATGTTCGGCAAGCGTGACCCGGCGCAGTACGGTACGGTCACGCTGGCAGAGATCGACAACCATCTGCAAGCGTTGGGACGTGAAATTGGCGTATCGGTGGAGAGCTTCCAGACCAACCATGAAGGCGAGATGTGTGAACGCATTCACCAGGCCTTTACCGACGGTGTCGATGCGGTACTGATCAATGCCGGTGCCTGGACCCACTACAGCTACGGCATTCGTGATGCACTGGCCATTCTTACCGTACCGGTGGTCGAGGTGCATATGTCGAACATTCATGCCCGCGAGCCATTCCGCCATCATTCCGTGTTCGCCGAGATCGTGAAAGGACAGATCTGCGGCTTTGGCGTCGACAGCTATCTGCTCGCGATGCGTGCGGCAGTGAATGCGGCAATGGATGCGTCCATCGAACCCATCGCCGCAACGCCGGACCATCAGAAGCGATGACGCAGGCCCACGCTGATCGAGCGCGCATCGTCGCCGCTGCCCGGATCGATGGCGATGCTGTTGTTGGTCACGCTGCCGCCCGGGCTGTTGTGGACATAGACCATCCGCAGATAGGCGGTGGTGCGTTTGCTGAGATCATGGTCCCAGCCAAGCGTCATCGACCATGGGCGTTCACCGCCCCCAAGCACCTGCCGCTTGATCGCCACGGCCTTCAAGGTATCTTTCTGCGTCACGTTCCAGCTGAACGTGACACCGTAGTGGCGCGCGACACGCGTATCCGCCAGCCGGCTGCTGGCCTGGGCAAGCAGCAGCCCGATCTCCACCGGCTTGAAACGGTAAGAGCCGCCGAGAAAATGGTTCGACGTCAACGCAGTTGGCACCTGCGGCAGGTTGGTACCCGTGTACATGCCCTGATAGCTATAGAACGCGTAGACATTGCCCAACTCATACGTCGCATTCATGCCGAAATTGGTACCCGAGCGCGGATTCCCGGGCACCTCGCCGGGCGCCACGGCAGCGCCAATCGCAAAGCCTCGCCACGTCGGCGAGAAGTACTGCACGGCATTGTCGAAGCGCGCGCCATAGGCGACCTGCCCGGTGCCCTGCGATGCGGTCGCGCTTAACAGGTTGAACGGCGACACCATGCCGTTGAGCAGGAACGGGTCCAGCCGCAGCAGCGCATAGAACGACGGCGTATATTGGCGGCCCAGCCGGAGTTCGCCCCACGATTCGTTGGAAAGCCCCAACCACGACTGCCTGCCGAACAGTCGGCCATTGCCGAAGAACTCGGTGCCGGTATCGACATTGAAGCCGGACTCCACCAGGAAATTGGCCTTGGTACCGCCGCCAAGGTCCTCGATGCCACGCAGTCCCCAGCGCGATGCCGCCTGCTGGCCCTCGCGCATCCGTACCACGCTTTGCGAGCCTTTCGCGTATTCGATCGACGCATCGGCTACGCCAAACAACTGCACCGTCATTGCCGTTGCACTGCCGCATGCGAATGCCAATCCCATGCCAAGGGCGATTCCGGATATTCGTCTGCTACCTGTCTGCTCACTCACGCTGCTGTCTCCCGTTCTTTTGTCTTAGTGGTGTTGTGTTCTTGGTTTTGTGGTTGCTACTGGGGCGTCACGCCGGCGACCTTGACCACGTCACCCCAAGCGGCCAGATCGGCGCGCACCAGTTGTCCCAACTCGTCTGGTGTGGAAGGCTTGCCCGGTTTCAGGTACATCGACGCAAAGCGTTGCTGTTCCTCGCGCGACTGCAGGATGCGGTTCACCTCGGCATTGAGCCGCGCCACAATCGGCGTGGGCAGACCCTTGGGGCCGAACAACGCCAGCCAACTGGCCTGCTCGAACGGCACGCCCTGCTCGCCCATCGTCGGCACTTCAGGCGCCGGCAACAGGCGTTCCGGGCCCGATACCGCAATACCGCGGATGCGGCCCGACTTCAGATGGGGAATCGCGGACAGCGAATCGGTGAATGCAATCGACACGTGTCCGGCGGCCAGGTCGTTGGTGCACTGCACGGCGGTCTTGTACGGCACGTGCCGCAAGCGGATGCCGGTTTTTGCTTTCAGGTACTCCATGGCAAGATGGCCGCCCGACCCTACGCCCCAGGAGCAGTAGGCCAGCTCAGTGGGGCTTGCCTTGACATAGGCAATCAGCTCCTTGAGGTTGTGCACCGGCACCGTGGATGTCACTGCCAGCATGTTGCCGCCCGGTGCGCTGGGACGGGCGATTGGCGTGAAATCCTTGACGGGGTCGTAAGGCAGGCTGACCGTGGTCCACGGATTCACGGTCAGCGTGGCCGAATAGGTGAACAGCAACGTATAACCATCGGGTTCGGCGCGAGCCACCATCTCGCTGGCAATGATGCCGTTGGCCCCGGGGCGGTTATCCACCACTACCGGCTTCTTGAGCGCTGCGGACAGCCGTTCCGCCACCAGGCGGGCGGTCTGGTCGGTTACGCTGCCCGCGCCGGAAGGCACGAGCACGCGGATCGGACGATTGGGATAGGGCGCTGACTCGGCATGGGCCACACCTATGCCGGACAACGTGGCCAGCGTCGCGGCAATGGCCGTCAAGGCCACGCGGACGCCAGGGTTCTGGCTGTACATGTTGCTGTCTCCGTCACGGCGCATTGGCCGCTCATGCCGGTACGTTGCCGGCGTGTCGTGAACAGGCGCGTTGCGCCTGAGGTGTGATACGGCTCAGGCGTGCACCTGTTCCGCGGATCCGATTGCCGACAGACGTGCCAGATGCCAGTCGGCATCGCCGAACAGGTTGGCATGTGCCGCAAGGCGCTTGTAGCAGTGCCCCACTTCCACTTCGTCGGTCATGCCGATGGCCCCGTGCAACTGCACGGCGTCCTCGCCGAGCGTCCGTCCCGCCGTCGATACGAACACCTTGGCGTATGAAACCGTCCGCATGCGCGTGATGTCGTCGGCGTCCAGTGCCGCTGCTGCAACTTCGGTAATGGCACGTGCCTGTTCAATGCTGACGTAAAGATCCACCAGCCGATGGCGCACTACCTGGTTCGCGCTGAGCGCTCGCCCGAACTGGCGGCGTGTCGCCACGTACTCGCGTGTCAGGTCGAACGCGCGCGCCATGGCGCCCACGGCATCCGCGCACGCCATCACCGTGGCACGGTCGATGGCCGCTTGTACCAGTGGCCATGCGCCGTCCACGGGGCCGATCCGCGCATCGTCGGCAACCGACACGCGCCGCAATGCCACCGTGGCCGTCTGCCGGCCGTCATAAGTGGGTAGTGCGTGGATGCCGATGCCGCGCGTGCCGCCAGGCATCGCGAACAAGGTCAGGCCATGCCGGTCGCGCCGCTCGCCGTCGGTGCGCGCCAGCACGAGCAACACATCGGCGCTGCCGCCGCCGAGCACCAGCGTCTTGGTGCCATCGATCTGCCAGGTGCCGTCCAGCCGCTTACGCGCCTGGGTCGCAATATCGAACGCATCGTGGCGCCCCTGCAATTCGTAGGCGGCCAGCGCGGCCAATGCGCGCCCCTCGGCAATGTCCTGTGCCGTCGCAACGTGCGCGGCGTTGTCCGAATCGGCCAGCAGCGGCGCGCACAGCGCGGTGTTGGCAAGCCACGGCTCGACCGGCAACGCGCGACCAAGCGCTTCCGCCAATGCCATCTGGTCCATGGCATTGCCCACGCCCGCGCAGGCTTCCGGCAAACCCAGCGACAACCAACCCATCTCGGCAAACTGTCGCCAGGTTCCGCGCGAAAAGCCGTCCGGCTCGGCCATGGCAGCCTTGCGTTGTGCGAATCCGTAGTCGCGCTCGACAAAGCGCCGGACGCTGTCCAGCAACATGCGACGCGCCTCGATATCGTCGTCTTCCACCATTGGTGTGTGCTCCATCATCATCGGGTTTCAGAGTCCGAGCACTTGCTTGGCCAGCAGTTCGTGCTGGATCTCGCTGGTGCCCCCGGCAATCGTGTAGCCGCGCGTCACGAAGCGCCGAGCCGACGCCGCTGCCGCATAGGGCGAACGGCCGGGCTCGGCATCGCCCACCTCGAAATGGACGATCCGGTCGTAGGCCAATGTGTCAGGCCCCAGCGCGTCGACGGCCAGGTTCTCGATGTCCTGGATCAACCGGCTGCCGAGCAGCTTCAGCATCCCGGTCTCCGGCCCCAGCGCGCCGCCCTGGCGTTCGAGCCGCCGGAAGCGCAGCACGGTCGCGGCCAGCGTTTCGAGCCGCACCTCCAGTTCATGGAGCCGCCGCGCAAACCACGGGCGCTGGATCAGCAACTCGCCGGCTTCCTCGACTTCGTTGCCGATGGCACGCACCTTGGCCAGGCGCCTGCGGTTCTCCGCCACGCGCGACAGGTTCAGCCGTTCATGTTCCAGCAGCGACTTGGCAATGGACCAACCGGCGTTCTCCGCGCCGACGCGCATCTCCACCGGCACTTCCACGTCGTCCAGGAACACCTGGTTGAACAGATGCCAGCCGTGGATACCGATCAACGGACGCACGCTGACGCCCGGGCTGCGCATATCGATCAGCAGGAAGCTGATGCCTTCCTGCGCACGGGCCTCGGTATCGGTGCGCACGAGGCAGAAGATCCAGTCCGCATACTGCGCATACGAGGTCCAGATCTTGCTGCCATTCACCACGTAGCATTCCGATCCGTCCGGACGGGTCTTGCGCACCGCGCGCGTGGTCAGTGAGGCCAGGTCCGAGCCCGCATTCGGCTCCGAGTAACCCTGGCACCACCAGTGCTCCTGGCTCAGGATGCGCGGCAGGAAATACTGTTGCTGGGCCGGCGTTCCGTGATGAATCAGGATCGGGCCAATCATCTCGATGGAGATACCACCGGTCTCCGGCGCGTGAGCCAGTACCAGTTCCTCTTGCAGGATTGCCCGGCGCGCCGCAGGCCAGTCCTGGCCCTGCCACGCGCGTGGCCAATGTGGCGCCAGCCAGCCGCGCTCAGCCAGCCGGCGCTGCCAGTCGATCATCTCTTCCTTGCCGAGTTCGAGTCCAAGCCGAACTTTCTGGCGCACCTCGGGCGGGAGCGCTTCGGCGACAAATGCACGTACGTCGCGACGCAAGGTGTCGCACGCCTCCACGTCGAAGTCATTCATGTCGCGCCTCCGCTGGGTTGGTATCGCCGCAGGCCTCGAACCATTGGCTTATGGCCATGCGTGCGCTGGACGCGCGCAAGGTGCCCTTGATGGCCTGGACCGCTTCGGCGGGAAAGCCAGCCACGGTCGCTGCCATGGTGCGTGCGCGCGCCAGGACTTCGGCATCGGCAACCACTTCGGTGGCAATGCCGAGCCGCAGCAACTCGGTTGCCGGCACACGCTCGCCCAGCAGACAGAGCCGCGCTGCAACCGCCTCGCCGTGCCGCAGCGCGAGCCAGGCGATATTGCGCGGCGCATTCATGCCGATTCGAATCTCTGCGATCTGCATGAACCCGCCCTCCCCGCACACCAGCAGATCACCGGCAAGTGCCAGCGCCGCGCCACCGTTGACCGCATGGCGTTCGAGCGCGACGATCCACACCTTGCGGCTCGCAATCAGCGCGGCATGCACGCGATCCCAGCGTGCCGCGAAACCCGCAAGACCATCGCGATGATTGCGCAGCGCCTGAAGGTCGAGCCCGGAGCAAAAGGCCCCGCTGGCGCCACGCAACACGATCGCGCGTATGGCGTGGTCCTGCTCCAGCGCTTGCACCGTCTCGGCCAGCGCCTCGGCGGTTGGCATGTCGATCGCATTGCGCGTCTCGGGCCGGTTCAGCGTGATTTCCGCCCAGCCATCGTGGCGCGACACCAGGACTGAAGATTGGGCGTTCATGCGTCAGCCCCCTCGCCCAGCGGCACGGCAAGGCCGATGGCACCCTGCTTCACCATTGCGTCGATGGCGTCGTCGGCGTAGCCGAGTTCGCGCAGGACTTCAGCCGTGTGTTGGCCGAGTCGCGGTACGGCGGGCAGCGATGGACGGACCACCGCGCCCATCCGGAACGGCAAGCCCGGCAGCGAGATGTGTCCGCCAACGCCGTCGGCCACGGCCATCAGCAGATCGTTGGCCTGCACGTCGGCGCTGGCCTCGACCTGGCGATAGTCACGCACCACGCCCACCACTACCTGATGTTCTTCGAGCAACGCGCGCGCGTCCTCGCCGGCATAACCCCGCAAGGCATCCTGCAGGATCGCCAGCATGGCAGGCCGGTTTTGTACGCGCAGCAGGTTGCTTGCAAAGCGCGGATCGTTGGCCAATGCGGGTTGGCCGATCGCACTGCACAGCCTCGCCCAGTGCTCGTCGAGATAGGCCGACAACACGAGATGGCCATCGGCCACGGCAATGACATCGGCGGCCGGCGCGGCTTTCGGCTGGCTGTTGCCGCTGCGCACCGGCAATGCGCCCGAGCACTGGTACTCCGCCCAAAGCTGGGCCTGCAGATGCACGCCCACGGTCAGCAGCGACGTTTCGATGGTGTCGCCCAGGCCGGTACGAAAACGACGGAACAGTGCGGCGACGATGGCGTTTGAAGTCGCCAGCGATGTCGCGGCATCGATCAGCGCAAACCCGGCCTTCAGTGGCTGGCCGCCGGCCTCCCCCGTCACCGACATCATGCCGCTTTCCGCCTGCGCGGCGATATCGAGGCCCGGGCGCAGCCGCGACGGACCACGCGTGCCGAAGCCAGTCACGCTGGCATGCACCAGCGCCGGCTTGGCCTCGCGCAGCGTGGCGGCATCCAGCCCGATGGATTCCATCGATCCGGGCCGCGCGTTGTGCAGCACCACATCGCACGACAGCGCCAGTTGGCGGGCAGCCTGCGCGCCGGCAGGCTGGCGCAGATCGAGCGCGATGGCACGCTTGCCACGGTTGTAGGCCAGGAACATGGGGCTTTGCGTGCTGGTGCCGTCAAAGCGCCGCGCGCTGTCGCCACGCAGTGGCTCAACCTTGATGACCTCGGCGCCGAGATCGGCCAGCAGCATTGCGGCGCCCGGTGCCGCAATGAACTGACCGAATTCCGCCACGCGAATTCCTGCGAGTGGCAGGTCGTTCTGGGTTTCCATCGTCGTTTCCGTTTTCATGCCATGACGGCATCGATGAAAAGGATCATGCGACACGCGCGCTCAACCCGGCAGTTCCCCAGATCGCTGCGGCGTGAACCAGCGGTTAGCACCGCGGGTTATCCCGTAGCGGCGCGGTTGGGGCTATGCTGGCGGACAGGGCGTCAACATGAACGCCCGCAGAAGGAGACCATCCATGCGACTGAGCCAGGTTCAGGATTTCATCGCCGTGGCCGAACACGGCAGCATCCGGGCCGGTGCCAAGGCGCGCGACGTGTCGGCGCCCGCCATCACCAAGAGCATCCGGCAGCTTGAGGAAGAGCTCCATGTGCCGCTTCTGACGCGCACCACGCGCGGCATCGTGCTCTCGCGTTATGGCGAGGCATTCCTGCGCCGTGCCCAGCTGATTGCCAGTGAGGCACGGAAGGCCGCCGATGAAATGGCCCAGATGCTCGGCACCCGCAATGGCGTGGTACGCATTGGCGCCACGGGCGGCCCCGCGCACCTGCTGCTGCCGGCAGTGCTCAAGCGCTTCCGGTCGCAGCATCCCGACGTGCAGGTCTGCATCGAAAGCGGCGTCTATCCGGCACACCTGTCTGACCTGCGGGCCGGGGCCATGGACATGGCCGTCAGCCCGATTCCGGACGAGGGCATCGAGCGCGAATTCATCTGCGAGCCGCTGTACAACAACGATTCCGTAGTGGTGGCACATCGCGACCATCCATTGCGCAACGCGCGTACGTTGCGTGAGCTGGTGGGCTCGGAATGGGTGCTGACGGGCCAACGGATGCACGGACCCGGCGCGGCCATCATGGACGCGTTCCGGGCGCGTGATCTGCCGCTGCCACGCGTGGCGGTGCGTTGCGACACCATCGGCATGATCCAGACGCTACTGGAAGACCGCTCGCTGCTCTGCCTGCTGCCGCGCCAGTTGGTGCCGGGCCGGCTGGCCACTGCAAACCTGGTGGCGCTGCCGATCGAGGATCCGTTGCCGAGCCATGCCGTGAGCCTGATCTACCGTGCCGATTCGCCCATGACGCCGGTAGCCGAGCAGTTCGCAAAGCTGCTGCGACGCGAGGTGCACTACCTCAGCAAGATGCCCGACAGCCCACTTGCCCGGCAGATGCCGCGCACCTCGGAATTGTCGGTCTAGCGTATTGCCGCTGCGGCGGGAATACCCGGTTCAGCACGGGTGCTAACCAGCGGTTCACACCCGAGAATTGGTGAATGCCGCCAGACCGCGCCAGCACTGCCCGGGACGGCTGCCAACCCGCCCGTGCCGGGATTTTCCCCACTGACCATAACGCGCGGTATGCGCGTGAATATCCCCTCGCCATGTTCGCCATTTGGGAGGGATATTCATGAACGCAATCGAAGATCGCCCCGCCGCGCTGATTACCGGCAAGGGCATCGACACCATTGGAGATGGCGTCTGGCTGCTGCACGGCCAGGGCCAGAGCTTCGTGGCCGATGTTGGCGGAGGCCTGCTGGTGATCGACAGCGGACCCGGCGGCGGCGTGACCGCCGGCATGCTCGAAGTCCTGCGCACGCAGACCGACCTGCCCGTGCTGGCAATCTGCTATAGCCACGGACACCTTGGCTACAACGCCGGCGTAAAGCAGTGGCTCGATCACGCCGCGCAGCGTAGCGAACCGGCGCCCCGCATCCTGGCCCATGCCAACGTGCTGGCCCGCCAGAGCCGCTACCGCGAAACGCAACGCATGCAGGAACGCATGGCGGAGATCCAGTTCCGCCACGGCAGTGGCGCCCTGGCCGGCAAGCTAAGGCAAAGCACGCCCGCCGAGACCTTCACCGATGGCATCACCGTCGGGCATGGCGCGCGGCGCGCCGAGATCCTGTGGGCGCCCTCCGAAACCGACGATGCCGTAGCCGTGTGGCTGCCGGAAAGCCGGCTGCTGTATGGCGGCCCAGCCGTGATCGACTCCATCCCGAACATTGGCACGCCGTTCCGCACCATGCGCGACACGGTACGCTGGGCCGAGACACTGGAACGGCTGGCCAGCCTGCGACCACAAACCGTGGTTCGGGAGTTCGGCGCCACACTGCATGGTGAGGACAACTGCCAGCACGTACTGTTGCGCACCGCCGCGGCCTTGCGCTGGATGCGCGAGGAAGTGGTGCGGCTTATGAACGCAGGGTGCAACGAGCGCGAGATGCTGGCCGCGCTGCATCCGCCGGCTGAACTGTTCGAGCAGCCGTGGATGCAGCCGACCTACGGCGATCCGAGCTATATCGCGCGCGATATCTACCGGTCCGAGAACGGCTGGTGGGACCGCAATGCCACCACACTGCATCCAGCCGCACCCGAGGCCGCTGCCAGCGAGATCGCGGCCGCCATTGCCGATCATGGCGCCGTGGTGCGGCACGCCCGCGCGCTGGCAGATCGCGGCGAGATCCAGCTGGCGCTGCATGTAATCGACCTGCTGGCACAGGCGCCCGGCGAATCGAACCACGTACAGGAAGCGCGCCAGCTCAAGGCCGAATGGCTGCGTGCGCGCGCCAGGCAGGTACGCAGCTATGTGTCGCGCAGCCTCTACGTGGCCGCGGCCATGGTTCTGGAAAGCGGGTCCGACGACAACTTCGGCATCCACTAGGGAGACCGCCATGACGCACCCTCACCCCCTGCTCTCCGAAGACACAGCGGGCCGCAGCCGCCGCGATGTGCTGCGCCTGCTCGCCATGCTGGGGCTTGGCACCGCCTTGCGCCCGATCACGGCCAATGCAGCCACCAAATGGCCCTCGCGCCCGATCCGGCTCGTGGTACCCGCCTCGGCCGGCAGCGGTCCGGACCTGTTCGCACGGCCGCTGGCCGACGTGCTTGGCAAACGGCTGGGGCAGTCGATCGTGATCGACAACAAGCCCGGCGCCACCGGCATCATCGGCAACGACATCGTGGCCAAGGCAGCGCCAGACGGACAGACGTTGCTGTTCACCTATGCAGCCACCGTGGTCATCAACCAGACCTTGCAGCCGAAGATGCCATACGACGGATTGCGTGACCTCGTACCGATCGCACAGGTCGGTGCCGGCGGCAATTTCCTGGCGGTGTTGCCGGACTTTCCCGCGCGCAACCTCAAGGAATTCGTGGCGCATGTACGCGCCAGGCCCGATGTCTACGACTATGCGTCGTGGGGCATCGGCTCTGGCGGCCACCTGACGATGGAAGCGCTGAAGATGCAGACCGGCATCCGCATGCGGCATGTGCCGTACAAGACCGTGCCGCAGATCCTGAACGACATGCAGGGCGGCATCGTCAAGGTGGGCTGGGTCGATACCTCGTCATCGCTACCGCTGATTCGCGCGGGCAAGCTGCGCGCGCTGGCGATCAGCGGCACGCGCCGCGGATCGGCCACGCCGGACATCCTGACGATGACCGAACAGGGCTATCCGTTCGACACCAACAGCTGGTACGGGCTGTTCGCCCCCGCAGGTACGCCCAACGATATCGTCCAGCGGCTCAATGCGGAAGTGAACCGCGCACTGGTCAGCGCCGACATGCGTGAACGATTCCTGCAAATGAACATGGCCGACTGGCCCATCAAGACGCCCGAGCAGTTCGCGCAGACCATACGCGACGATGTGGCGACATGGGGCAACGTGATTCGCACCAACCATATCACCGTGGATTAACGACAGGTTCAGGAGAGGCATGACCACAGACCAGACACTGGATACACGCATCCGCGACGCGTTTATCTATGCATTCCCGCTGCACGACCTCGCGCGCACGCGCTGGCGCTTCACGCAGCACGAGACCGCCCACGGCAGGCCCGCCAACCAGCTGTACCACAACCGGCATCTGCTGGACGACCGCGCGCGCCAGGTAACCATGCCAAACAACGACACGCTGTATTCGTCGGCTTGGCTCGATCTCTCCGACGCGCCCGCCGTGCTCAGCGTGCCGGACATGGGCAGCCGCTACTACAGCGTGGCGCTGCTCGATGCCTTCACGAACAACTTCGCATGCCTGGGCCAGCGTACGAACGGACCCGGCGCGCACGAATTCGTGATTGCCGGACCCGCGCATCACGCCAGCGCGGCAACCAACCTGCCAAAGGATGCCATCCTGGTTCGCGCGCCCTGCAATGACGTGTGGCTACTGGCGCGCGTGCTAGTCGACGGTCCCGCAGACCTGCCGCAGGTGCATGCACTGCAGGACCAGATCCGGCTGCGGACCAGCGCTGTGGCACCGGCGCCGTTCCAGACCACACCGGACGAGAACCACCCTGCCGCATACCTGTCGCTGGTCAACGAAGCACTGGCCCGCAATGGCGTGCCAGCCGCCGAACAGCAGATGGTGGCCGGCTTCGAAGACCTTGGCATCCGCGCCGGGGACCTTGCCGCCTGGGATCGCCTGTCTCCGGAGATGCGCGACGCATGGACACGCCTGTGGCCCACGCTGCGGCGCGACCTCGAACACCCACCCAAGGGCAGCATCCGCAGGAGCGGGCCGCGCGGATCATGGTTCAGCGGCCTGGACCATATCGGCAACTTCGACACCGACTATGTTTATCGCGCCTACATCTCGTTGGTGGGCCTGGGCGCGCTGGAACGTGCCGAAGCCATCTATGCCAGCGCCCTGACCGACGGCGACGGCCAGACGCTGGATGGGGCGCACCGCTACCGCTTGCATGTACCGGCGGCAATGCCAGTAGATGCGTTCTGGTCGTTGTCGATGTACGAGTTCGAACCGGACGGGCGGCGCTTCTTCACCGCCAATCCGATCCGGCGCTATGCCATCGGCGATCGCACACCGGGCCTGGTACGCAATGCCGATGGTTCGCTCGATATCCGCATCCAATGCGATCCGCCTGAAGAAGGCGCCACCAACTGGCTGCCGGCGCCCCCGGGCCGGTTCGCGATGGCCTTGCGCTATTACCATCCCCAACCGGACCTACTTGAACACCGGTTCGTGATGCCG
The DNA here is from genome assembly GCF_057315035.1 of Cupriavidus sp. NCBI lineage: Bacteria > Pseudomonadati > Pseudomonadota > Betaproteobacteria > Burkholderiales > Burkholderiaceae > Cupriavidus > Cupriavidus sp. The sequence goes on from NZ_DBHKYV010000039.1 coordinate 67,094, forward strand.
GATTCAGAGCGCATATCAAGCTAAGGCAGACGTCGGGGCAGCCAGTGGCAATTACCCACGGCGCCCCTGCGTTGCGCTGCCGTTGCGCTGCCGTTGCTGCTACTTCGCTGCGTTCGGCGGCGTGCCCGGCGCAGCCCCCTCCGTTTGCTCCGCGCCGTAGTTCTTCACCAGATAGTCGACGATTGCCGGCATGTCCTCATCCTTGAGCGGCGCACCGAACGGCTTCTTCATCTTCTTGACCGTGGCCTCCCAATAGGCGCGGGACGAAGACGACGGTTGCGTGGCCACGTACTGCGCGGAATGGCACGTCATGCAATTCTGCAAGGCGAGGTTGTACCCGGGAAGGCTGCTGGCCTTGTAACTGGCGGTCTCTTGAGGCAGCTTGATTTCGAGCGCCATCGCACCGGTTGTCACGGACATTGCAACAAGCGCGGCGAGCTGGACGATGGTGGTCCTGGAACGAAGGCTATTCATGGTCCGATCCCCCTCACTTGGCCACAACGCGCGTGGACTCCACGACATTGCGCATATAGCCGGCGGGATTCCAGTTCGCGGTCAGGGGCTGGGTCTCTCCCGACTTGCTCTTGGCGCGAACCCGGAGGTCATGGGTTCCATTCTTGACCGGCCGGAACCTGACGCTCCATTCACGGAACGAGTAGCGACCCAGATCCTTGCCCAGCGCCGCAGGTTTCCATGTCGCGCCGCCGTCCTCCGAGAAGGCAACCTCCGCAATGCCCTGGCCGCCGTCGAATGCGATGCCCTTCACTGTCACCTCTTTCCCTGTCGGCACGACACTGTCGTTCATATGGCTGGTAATGAAAGACCTGACATTGAAGCGGCCAATCGGCACGGTACTTTTCGGGGCGGTTCCCGGTGGCACGCAGGCACAGTCGTTATCGGGAATGCGATACGCGGTGCTCATCCAGAAGCCATCGAACGGATGATCCAGGACTTCGATATGGGACAGATGCTTGACCCAGTACGTGCCATAGTGTCCGGGCACCACCAGCCTTAGCGGATAACCGTTCAGGAAAGGCAGATCCTTGCCATTCATGGCCCAGGCCAGCATGACCTCGCCGTCCAGCGCGTGATCCATGGTCAATGCCTTGACAAAATCCGGCCCGGTTTCCAGTGGCGACCGATCGAGTCCGTCAAAGCTCACCTGCACTGCGCCGGCCTTCACACCAGCCTTCTCCAGCACCACGCGCAGCGGAATACCGGTCCAGCGCGCGTTACCCATCGCACCATTGCCGAGTTGGCCGCCATTGACGCGGGGCGAGAAGAAACCTCGGCTATTGCCGGAACACTGGTTGACCGCGACCAGATCCACGGCGCCGCCCAGGCTCCGCAAATCCTTTAGCGAGAGATCCAGCGGCTTGTTGACGTGCCCATCGATCTTGAGCCGATAGGTCGCCGGATTGATCGAGGTAGGGATGCCACTCCAGTGATAGCGCACGAAAAACGCATCGTTTGGCGTGATCACGTTCTCGTTGAATACCTCGAAAGGCGTTTCCAGCTGTGGCGGCCGACTGGTCAACAGAATCAAGGGGCGCTTCTGGGGGAACGCCACCAACTCGCGGTGCCCGTTCTCAAACGGCATTTCCGTAGTGCGGGTGGCTCCGAACGCGTTGGTCGCCAGCAGTCCAAGCGAGGCTTGCAATGAAAGCGCCGCACCGCCCGACAGCACCCTGCGACGGCGCTGATCGATGTCTTCGATTTTGTCTTTCTTGTCCATGGGGTCTCCTCATGGCTGGCTCGCCTGAACCAGCCGCCATGTCTTTGTGATGGCCACTCAGCGTAGAACAACGAACTCATCACGTAAAACAGCTTATTTCGCTATGCTTGACCTGACAAACCGTTTATCGCTGCAAGGTGGCAGGTTTGGAGAGGCATCAACCGATTACCATGAAAGAGGCCCATTCGCCTCATACATCAGTTGAACCGGATGGCCTAAAGAAGGAGCGCACCATGGCGAGCCTGTCCCTTTCGAGCGGTACCACGATCGACGAAATTGCTAACCGCATCTATCGGATCGCCACGCCGGTAGAGATCCCTGGGGGCGGCGGATTCTCGTTCAACCAATACCTGATCGACGACGATGCGCCGCTGCTGTTCCATACCGGCCTGCGCAAAATGTTTCCTGTCACGCGGGAAGCCATCGAGCGGATCATGCCGATCGATCGCCTGCGCTATATCGGCTTCTCTCATTTCGAATCCGACGAATGCGGCGCACTCAATGAGTTCCTCGCCGTCGCACCGCATGCAGAGCCGCTGTGCGGCCAGATCGCGGCCATGGTCTCGGTGGGTGACTTTGCCGATCGGCCGCCGCGCGCGCTCGACGACAACGAGACCATCTCCCTCGGGCAGCACAGCGTACGCTGGCTAGATACCCCGCATCTGCCGCACGCATGGGAATGCGGGTTCATGATGGAAACCACTTCGGCAACATTGCTCTGCGGCGACCTATTTACCCAGGGCGGTTCGCAACACCCGCCGCTTACCGAGCACGACATCCTTGAACCAAGCGAGGCATTCCGTCACCAGATGGATTACTTCTCGCACACCAGGAACGCCCGTGCCATGCTGGAACGCCTTGCTGCGTTGCAACCGGCCACACTGGCCTGCATGCATGGCAGCGCCTGGCATGGCGATGGTGCTGGCTTGCTACGCGCGCTCGCCGACAGCGTGGAACGGGACTACGGTCACGGGCGAGCCTGATGGCGGTTCGCCGGGAGCGGTGCTGTGACGGGCCCGACTTGATTTGACGGAGCGCGGAGCCGAAAGGTCTTCGCTCACGGGCCTGTACTGGCACCGCCCGCCATCGTTTCCTTACCACCGTCCAGTGGATCTTCCGGCGTCAACACAACACCGCGCGGCCAGACTACAACGTCGTCATACGCATAGAGCCGACAGTTGGTGAAACGCATCTCCCGGCAACGGGTCATCGCCTTATCGATTGCATTTGAGTTGTTGGACCAGAAGGCATAGTGGCCCCCATCCGCCAGGACGAAGGCCTTGGGCGCTCTACGATCGAGATAGGCGGCGTACCCTTTGCGGGCTCGCAGATAGGGCACCGCATCTACGTTGGAACCATCCGCATACCCCGTGGGGCCTGGCAGCGATGATTCGACATGCCCCGATCCGTTGCCGGTCGTCGGAACACTGACGATGGAGTTCATGCCCATGCGAACCGAAATGACGTTTGGATAGTCGTAGGCTGCGCCTGACGCTGTATCCACTACAACACCAACAGCGCCACCAAAAATGACGTTGCCAAATGCCATGGCCTTCGTCGTCGACTTCACCGTGGCTAACCCTGGCTCTTGCCCGGCCTTGTCGCACCGGACATTAAGATCGCCATATGCGCGATGGACAGTAACAGTCCCCGGTGTAGTGACGTAGTAAGTTCCTTTGCTATTGGTGAGCTTGCATTTCGCCCCAGAATGCGGTTGATCATTGTCACGCGATTCCACGGAGACAATCTGACTGGTTCCGCTAACGATCGATGCGCAACCCGTAAGCAAACCAGTCGCAAACATAATGCAAATGACGACAATCCTCATGCCATCCTCTAATGAGTCAGCTCGAACAAAATCGACGCGACAAGTTGCGTCACGGAGAACTTGTGAACACGTGGTAGCGACACGCTCTAATGCGGCGCCAGACGACTTGACCTAGTGTCTTGTGCCGGCAGTAGTGCTTTGACCTGGAGGGTCAATGATTTCCCAAATTTTCAACATTCACTCTGGTGTGTCTTTTTAGAGGAATTTCACCACTCATTGAGGCTAACCCTTGCCTCGCATTCCTCTTTTCTATTAATCCAAAGCCACTTGAAATTAAATAATTCATTTCCGCACGCTTTGTGTCAATCAAGATACAGAAGGCGCGAAACGTCCACAACGTCCCCACACTTCCTGGGGGGCAATGCCTGTTGTTATAACCACGCATAATGCACGTTAGTTGTATCTATATTAAGACTAAGTGACGCATGCGCCGCGAGTGGGATGGAGGCCGCCTTGCCATGGCACCCGATGAGGTTTATCAGCGCGCAGTCGTCAAGGGATTACCGGGCCCATGCCCTAGCTGAGATCGCCCAACCGACGATTGATACCGCAGTAGAGAAAGCGTCTAATGGTTCAGCGCGGATCAGGCAAGTCGAAGGGGCCTTATGCACTGCTCAACCTGCGGCTCCGAGAACCCCGCTGGAGCCAAATTCTGCAAGGACTGTGGAGCGCGACTCTCGCGGTGCTGCCCATCCTGCGGACATGAGGCGGGGGCCGACGCCAGGTTTTGTACCGAATGCGGCGCACCGCTGGCGTCCTCGGCGGCGGCGCCGGCCGCTCCCGACCCGATCGACTATACGCCACGGCATCTGGTCGAGCGCATCCTGGCCGAGCAAGCGGCCATGGAAGCCAGAGGAGCAAGCGCAGGAGAACGCAAAACCATCACCGCCCTTTTTGCCGACATGGCCGGCTCCACGGCGTTGGTCCATGATCTGGATCCTGAAGACGCACGCCGCCTGATTGATCCTGTCATGTCGCTGATGATGGAGGCTGTGCACCACTATGAGGGCTACGTGGCCAAGTCCCTGGGAGACGGGATATTGGCCCTGTTTGGCGCACCCATCGCCCACGAGGATCACCCAAAGCGTGCCCTGTATGCAGCAATGCGGATGCAGGAAGCGATGCGGCACCACAGCGATCGCATCCGCCTCGAGCAAGGCATCCCGCTTCAGATCCGGGTGGGCATTCACACCGGAGAGGTGGTGGTGCGCTCCATTCGGCGAGACAACCTTCACACCGACTACGATCCGGTGGGGCACACCATCCATATCGCCTCAAGGATGGAGAGCATCGCCACACCGTCGTCCATTCTCGTGAGCGAGTCCACCTGCAGACTGACTGAGGGGTACTTCGACTTCAAGGCACTGGGCGCAACCCAGGTGAAAGGTATTCCAGAGCCTCTCGCAGTGTATGAGGTGTTACGGCTTGGGCTGTTACGCACCCGCCTGCAGGTCGCGCAGCATAGGGGCCTGGCCCAGTTTGTCGGACGGGAAGGCGAGTTGGCGAAATTGCATGGGGCGCTGGCGCAAGCCAAAGCAGGCATCGGGCAGATAGTGGGCGTGGTGGGAGAGGCAGGGGTCGGCAAGTCCCGACTGTTTCACGAGTTCAAGATGCAATCGCAGCGCGGTTGCATGGTACTTGAGACCTTCTCGGTATCGCATGGCAAGTCCTTTGCCTATCTGCCCCTCATCGAGTTGATGAAAAACTACTTTCAAATCGAGACGCACGATGACGACAGGCGGTGCAGGGAGAAGGTCGCCGGCAGGGTACTGATGCTGGACCGTGAACTGGAAGTTCAACTGCCTTACCTGCTCTACTTGCTGGGCATCACCGAGCCCAGTTCAGCCATGCCGAACATGGACCCACAGATCCGCCGCCAGCGCACCTTCGATGCGATCGCGCGCCTGCTGGTCCACGAGAGCCACAATCAGCCGCTTGAATTGCTGTTCGAAGACCTACAGTGGCTTGACACGGAAACGGAGACCTTCCTGGCGGTCCTCATCGACCATCTGCCTGGTGCCAGGATCCTGCTCATGCTGAACTACCGACCGGAATATCAGCATGGTTGGCACCATAGGCATGACTTCACACAACTCCGGCTAAATCCCCTGGGGCAGGTAGAGGCACAGCAACTACTCGGCGCCTTGCTAGGCGAAGATGCCGCGCTTGTGCCGCTCAAGAAGCTCATTCTGGACAAGACCGAGGGAAATCCGTTCTTCATGGAGGAAGTGGTGCAGACCCTGTCCGAGGAAAAGGCGCTCCTCGGCGAGCCCGGCCACTATCACATCGAAAAACTCCCCTCCACGTTGCATATCCCGACCACGGTTCAGGGCGTACTGGCCGCCCGCATCGATCGCCTGCCTCGTGCCGAGAAGGACCTGTTGCAAAGCCTTGCCGTGATCGGCAAAGAGTTCTCCTTGCGTTTGATCCGAGAGGTTGTCGTACTGCCGGAGCTTCGACTGCATCAATTCCTGACACAACTGGAGGCGGGTGATTTTATTTACGAGCGTCCGACATTTCCCGACACCGAGTACACGTTCAAGCATGCCCTGACTCAAGAAGTCGCGGGAAGCTCCCTGCTCACGGAACAACGTACAGCGCTGCATGAACGTACCGCCCAGGCAATAGAGTCACTCTTCAATCATCGGCTCAAGGACTACTACAGTGAACTGGCACGGCACTATAGCCTGAGCGGAAATGGCCCCAAGGCGGTGGAATACCTTCAATGTACGGGACAACAGGCCATCCAGCGATCGGCGTATCAGGAGGCGATCCATCACCTGGATTCCGCCCTGGCGTTGCTCAAGAATCAGCCCGACACCATCGAACGCGCACGGCAGGAGCTCACGTTGCGGCTTGCCATCGGGCCAGCCTGGCTTGCGACCAAAGGCTTTGCCTCGCCAGAAGTCGAAGCGACTTACAGCCGCGCCCTGGCATTGTGTGGCCAGGTCGGGGAGACAACGCAACTCTTTCCGACGCAGGTAGGATTGCGCACCTATTTCTCGCTGCGAGCAGAACACGGAAAGGCCTATAAACTGGGGAAGCAACTTCTGCGTCTGGCTGAAAACGCGAAAGACCCGGAACTATTGGGCGAGGCGCACGTTTTACTTGGCACGACGCTGTATTACGCGGGCAGATTCAGGGCCGCAGATGCCAATTTGAGCGAAGCTATCGCGCTCTACGGCACCGAACCCCGCCACACGCACCCTAATTTTCATGGCGTGGATCCAGAGGTGCGTGCGCTGTCGACTTCAGCACTAGTCCTCTGGAGCCTCGGCTATCCGGATCGTGCCAACCACAAGGCAGAGGCGGTGATTGTCTTGGCCCGCAAGCTGTCCCACCCATTCACGTTGGCGCATGCCTTCTGCCTTGTGGCGGAACTACACCAGTTCCGCCGTGAGCCCCATCGCTCGCAAGAGTACGCCGACGCCGCCATCACCCTCTCGACTGAACAGGGCTTTCCGCTTTGGCTTGCGTGGACAACGGTGCTGCGCGGTTGGGCGTTGGCTGCGCAAGGACAGCACGAGCCAGGCATCAGGCAAATGCACGAGGGACTAGCCGCCTATCAAGCGACAGGCGCCGCATTGGGACACTCCCACTTTCAGGAACTGCTGGCCCATGCCTATGGGTGTGCCGGACAGTTTGCGTCAGGCCTGGACGCGCTTGCCAAGGCAAGGGACGCCATTGAAAGGACGGGCGAACATTACTGCGAAGCGGAGTGGCATCGAATGAAGGGGGAGCTACTGCTTAATCGCTCGATCGCAGATGGCGGGAAGGCTCGTGATGAAACCGAAGCGGAAACGTGTTTTCAGAACGCGATCGCGATCGCCCGTCGGCAGAAAGCAAGGTCACTCGAGCTGCGGGCAACGCTGAGCCTGGCAAGGTTGTGGCACGCACAGGGCCAAATGGAGCCGGCCAGGCAACTGCTGGCTGAAATCAGGAGTGCTTTCACCGAGGGATTCGATAGTGCGGATATGCACGACATGTCCACATTGGTAAGCGATTGATCGCCTGTACCCGCGCCAGCGCGTTGTGAAAAATCCGGACCCGCCTCGCGACTTGTTCCACCGGGTATCAATTCATGTTCTCCCGCACGGCTTTATCGGGGCCCACGGCGTCCCTATAGTTCGCCCCAAGAGCGCGTGACCGCGTTTCCTGATAATCCGGAGAACCTCATGAAATCTGTTGCCCGACGAATTGGCCTGGACCTGGGAGTGGGCCTCGGAATGGCCCTTGCCGCCGCGCTCGGCGCCGGACCGGCCTTGGCCGCCGGCCTGTCGCCCAAGGCCAACGGCGCCATCCTGCAGGAAGACATCCAGTGGTCGTCGTTCCCGGCGTTTCCGCAACGCGCGAAATTGTCCGTGCTGGTCGGGGACCCATCGGCCGCGGGACCCTATGTGGTACGCGTGAGCGTGCCGGCAGGCGTGAAGCTGATGCCGCACGTGCATCCGGAGGATCGCATCTACACGGTGATATCGGGCGTCTTCTACATCGGCATCGGCGACGAATTCAACCCGCAGCGGCTGGTCGCCTACCCGCCCGGTAGCGTCATCGTGCTACCCGGTGGCACGCCGCACTTTCACTGGGCCCGCTCGGGTGGCTACGTCACGCAGGTGAGCGGCAACGGCCCGCTGGGAATTGACTACGTCAACGCCGAAGACGATCCCCGCCAGAAGGCGCACGCCCACTAGGAGGTTGCCAAATGGAACTGATCTACGTAGGCGATCCGATGTGCTCGTGGTGCTATGGATTCGGCAAGGAAATGACGGCGCTCCGCGAACGCTTCCCCGAACTGCCACTTCGCATCGTCGTGGGTGGCATCCGCGCGGGTGCCACCGATATCCTGGACGACGCCGGCAAGCAATTTCGCCTGCAGCACTGGAGCCGCGTCGAGGCCGTCAGCGGCCTGCCGTTCAATCGTGATGGCTTCGTGGCCCGCGAGAACTTTGTCTACGATACGGAGCCGATCTGCCGCGCAGTGGTAGCGGCGCGCCAGCTTGCCCCGCGGGCCGATCTGCTGGCGGTCTTCCGGGCGTTGCAGCACGCGTTCTACGTCGAGGCCCGCGACACCACCGATGGCCAGACACTGGCCGAAGTCGCCACGCAGGCGCTGGGCCGGCAAGGCCATGACATCGCCGTGCAGACATTCCTGGCAGCGTGGGCCAGCGAAGCCACCATTGCGGCTACCGTCGACGACTTCCGCCTGGCCCGCAGTTGGGGCATTTCCAGCTTCCCGGCATTGGTGCTGGGCCACGCAGGCAAGCTCTACCGCGTATCGGCCGGTTACACCCCGGTTGCCGATATCGCGCAGCAACTCGAGCATGTGCTGCAAGCCGCCAGCGCCGCCGCCTGACGCATCCACCCAGTCGCCGTTGCGCCGTTGCGCCGTTATTCGGCATTCAGCCGATAGCGGCGCAATGGCATCCGACCGCCGCGGTGCGGTCTCGCATGCATCAGGAGGAACGAAAATGTCGGCTTCACTCACCCAGGGGCCTGTCGACAAGACCCATCAGCAGATCCTGCAGCAACTGCAGGTCTATCTCGACGCGCTCTACGACGGCGACGCCAACGCACTGCGGACCACTTTTCATCCCGCCGCACAGCTCTTTGCCGAAGTGCGCGGGGAGATCATCCAGAAATCGCTCGACGTCTATCTGCAAGGGGTGGCATCGCGCAAGAGTCCCGCCTCGCTGAACGAGGCTTATGGCATGTCGGTACTATCCGTGGAAGTCATCGGCAAGATCGCCTCGGCCAAGGTGCGCGTCCGCATGGGCGACTTCCGCTACCAGAACTTCCTTTCGCTGTTGAAAGTCGGATGCGAGTGGGTCATCGTCAACAAGCTCTATACGCATATCGACGACTAAGGTTTGAACTCTCTTGACCTCAAGTCGACTTGAACTTGTATAAATTCAGTTCCTCTTCTTGTAGGCAAGCCAGTAGGCAAAGGGAACGACCATGAATGTGAAGGATCAGACTGCCGACGAGCAGACAAGACTTTGGAATGGCCCCTCCGGACGCGCCTGGGTTGACGCACAAGCGTGGCTCGACGCGATGTTCCAGCCGTTCGAAGAACTGCTGGTCAACGCCGCTTCCGCCTCCGGAGGCCGGGTACTCGACGTCGGCTGCGGCACCGGCGCCACCACGCTCGCCGTTGCCCAGCGGCACGGTGCCGCCAGCCGCTGCGTCGGCATCGACATTTCGGGGCCGATGATCGCCGCCGCACGCGCGAGCGCCGAACGGGCGGGCTCGCCAGCCAGCTTCATTCACGCCAACGCGCAAACCCACGTGTTCGCGCCGGCAAGCTTCGACATGATCATTTCGCGCTTCGGCGTGATGTTCTTCGACGACCCGGTCCTGGCCTTCGCAAACCTGCGGCGCGCGGCCAGTCCTGGTGCCGTGCTCCGGTGCATTGCCTGGCGCAGCCCGGCGGAGAATCCGTTCATGACGACGGCTGAGCGCGCGGCTGCGTCCCTCCTGCCTGACCTCCCGGCTCGCCGGCCGGACGCCCCGGGTCAATTTGCCTTCGCTGATCCGGGCCGCGTTCAACGCATCCTTGAACAAAGCGGTTGGCAGGAGATCGAGATCCGGCCGATCGACGTGACCTGCACCTTGCCGGAACAAGGATTGGTGGAATACCTGACCCGACTCGGTCCCGTCGGGCTGGCCCTTCAGCAGGTGGATGACCGCACGCGCGCGAAAGTCATCGAAACGGTTCGCGCCGCCTTCGAGCCCTATGTACACGGGGCCGAAGTTCGCTTTACCGCCGCCTGCTGGATGATCGCGGCGCAGGCGCCATCAGCATCGGGCGCGCAAAAGGAGGATGAACATGTGTGAGGCCGGGCAGTGCATGATCTGTGCGTTGCTCTCCAGGATGAAGAGTGCGTTCAGTCCCTGGCCAGGTCCCCGCTTCCGCGAATGCCGGCACCGTAGCTATGTTGACTGGACGGATGGCCAAGCAAACACGGTCGTCGAAGCAGCACGTGCTACGCGATGAGGAACTGATGCAACAGCGCCACCTTTCCCCGAGTGGCGCTTTCTTTACGCCAAGCCGCCTGACGGAGTGCATCGGCCAGCGACCGCGTGTCCGCCCAGCCATCAACCTGGCGGCGCTTCTTACCTACGCCTGGATGACCGTCTCCATCCGTTTGACCTCGCTGGCAGGAAGCCTCAGCTTCTCTGCTTCCTTGCGCCACCCGGCAATGGCACCCTTCACCTCATCGAGCACGGCCTGCGCGTTTTGCGCGCTCAGGCGATACAACTCGGCCTGCTCCATGGCTACGCCAATGTTTGGCGCCGCGTTATTGCTGTCGATAGCCAGCGCATGTTCCTGTTTGGCAGTGTTCGGGTTGACATCGAATACCGGGGAGAGTCGCCAGCCAGTCGTCTCGCGGATGAAGCCGTGGTTGCGCAGGTGGTCGTCTCGATTGCCTACCAGGATGTTGAACAGCACCCGGCGGAAGAGCTGAGCCAGGTCGGCATCCACATGGCCTTGGGCCCCATGGTCAGAAATAAACTCCACCAGGTCCAGATAGCTACCCTCCCCCTGACCGTCCCTGCGCTCCAGCAAGGTCATCGCCGATGCGTACATCCGGCGACCTCCATCGACACGATCGAACCGGGAAGAACAGAAGGTGCCGTAGTTGCTGGTCAGGTGCTCCAGCCTGGCTTCAGGGACGACAATGCCAGCCTTCCTGGATAGAACGTGCATCAGGTATTCCCAGCCACCCACGTCATAGCGGTCATCCTTCGCCGGGAACTTGGCAATCCACAGCCGCTTGTCGTCATCGGTGAAGTTGGCCTTAGGCCGGGCGCCACCAAGGGAGGTGCCGGGCGCGATGAGCATGGCAAGCCAGCGCTCGTATTCCGGGAGCTTCTCGACGCCGGGCTCCTCGATTCGCCGGCTGATATGGGCCAACTCCTTCAGGTCGGTAGCCGGCGGCGCCGCTTTCAGGTGATTGTCAAGAAAGACGCCACCAGGCTCACAGAAGCGCAAGCCGCCCATGCGCGTATGGTCGAACACACCAAGCAGGAAATCCATCTCATGGAAGGTTCGCATTTGGCGCTGATCACGCTCTGCAGCCGCAGCTTCGCGCCGCTCCATCAGTACGCGGCCCCAGCGGTCAGGTGCCGAATCCATGAAAACGCCAAACGCCGGCGCGTCTGCCGGCGGATGTTGCTCGCTACGATATAGCTCGAGCCGCGGGTCCAGGGCAAACCGAAACTCGCCCTTGAGCCATGCCTGGTCATATTCGAAGGCGGGCGGAAAATCCGTGCGGGTCGCATGACGGTACAGCTTACCGACGAGCTGGTTCACCCCTAGCTCCGGCGCGTCGAGGTGGACCTCATAGGTGAGGCGGTTAGCTGCCTTGGCCATAGTTCTTCTGCGGTGCTGTCATCTTTGCCGTGCGGGGTTTGGGCTGCGGCAGTTCCAAGTCCTGCAGTTTCCGGCCAAGCGTGTCATCGCGCGCAACTGCGTCGATATCGCCGTCCAGCCCGAGGACGCGCAGGGCGCGCACGTAGGTTCCCATGGCGATGCTGGGGTCTCCATTCTCCAGCCGTCGGAGCGTCTCGCGCGAGACTCCCATGCGTTCAGCGAAGAGTTCCGTCGTCAGCTTGCGACGCAGGCGGGCGAGCCGGAGACGCTCACCAAGGTCTTTGAGCTGACGCAGGAGGGAGGGAAAGGCGGGGAGCTTGGCTTTCATAATGCCACATATATTAGTCAATATCCTCGTTATTGTCCAATTTATGTGGCAATTTGAGTTGATATGACCCATACGATACCTTATAAGTTAGGCAAAATCCCGGGGATTGTCCAACTTATGTGGCGACGTAATATGCACAATGTTTCCCGACATCGCCGGACCATGCAGCGCGTACTTCGGCTGCCAATTCGGCGCCGCGGCCCTCATAGCGCGGCGAGAAATGGAAAGGGGTTACCGCGCGGGCACCCATGCAGCGGGCAATCCGGCCGGCCTGGGCCCCGGTCAAATGGTTCTTGCGCAAACCGTGAGCGCTGTCCTGGTCCAGAAACACGCTCTCGATGAACAGCTCGTCGACGCCCTGCATGAGTTGCGACAACGCTTTCACGTTCTCGTCCGAATAGCGCAGGTCGGTGACGTAGCCGATACGCCGGCCAGGTCCGACATCAAGGATCAGCCGGCTCAGCTCGCCAACCTGCCGCGTCGTCGCGTGATCGCCCTTGCGGTCGCGCCATTGCACCAGAATCGGCGCATCGTCGGGCGCGCCAGTCAGGACGGCGTGCTTCAGTTCACGCAGCCAGGCTCCTGTCGTCAGGCCTGACGCGACCAGCCGCTCCTTGTTGATACCGGGCCGTGCCTTCTCTTCCAAAAGGTAGGCCAGGCAAGGTGTTCCATGATCTACGAAGCACGCACGCACCCGAAAGGTTGACTCCTCGTGGACGATGTCGCCAGTACTTCCCATCAGCACCTCACTCTGCCTCGCAAAGCTGTGCCGGCTGGAAAAGCAGGCGCTGCGCCGCTGCCAGTCCAAGCCGAGCTCGACCGCTTCAATCGTCAGCTCGACTGCATAGCGATGGACCACATTCCACGTGTAGCCGTGCAGCTTGTGCTCGATTTGCGCGAGAAATCCTGGTCCGCCGTACAGCACGATACGGTCCTTGCGCCCGAGTAGCACGCGCAACAGGTGGTCGAAGCCGGAGAAATGATCCATGTGTCCATGCGTGACGAACACGTGTGACAGCCGCATCAAATCCCGCGGCATCAGTCCGGTGATGTCGCCCAGATCGAACAGCATCGCGCGCCGTTCCTCCAGGAAGTCTACGAAGAGTCCAGGATCGCCAAAAACATCATTGACGAGGTGGACTTGCAGCAATCGACGCATGATGGTCACGGGCGCAATGAACACCGTCAATTTCTCCGTTCCCAGGCCATGCCCGGGAATTCGACATCGACATCCTATGCGCCAATTCGAGCCTGTGTCGAGCGCATGAACGGAACGTTGCGAGAACAATGCTGAGCGGCTGGACCACCGGCCGCTCGGCAAATCAACAGGCGCAGCCAGACTCTGGCGCGGATGCTGGCGCTCCGCTAATGCGTATCGCCTTTCATGCTCTCGGCTTCCATCGCGGCATGCAATTCCTCATACGCCTCGATTGGCTCCATGTCCTGATCGACGAACGCGGCTGCGCGCTCTGCGGCGGCCACCGCGTCGGGCGGAACGTCGCTCTGGCTGTCGTCCTCGGTACTTGGCGGCATCAGCATGTCCTCAAGCATCCCGCGCAGCTCCGGGGTATTCCATGGCTTGCTCAGCCTGGCCTTCCTGTTCAGGTAGTGACGGATTTCCGAATCTTGCTCGGCGGTGAGCGGAAGCCCTCGGAAAGTAGGGTCCGTGTTGTGATGAATCATGATGCGCCTCCCGAAGCGGTCTGCGCTTCAATGTAGAAATATCGATTCCCTGCGGTGAACGTTACAAGTTGCGTGTGATCACTGTGCGGCGTGTCCGCGCCCAACCGATTTACGTCTTTTTCTTGGCGACACCTTCGTTCCCAACCCGCGAATGAACCGTGCTTAACGGGGTTGCCGGCACTGACGGCTTCTTGGGCTGCTTGGGCTTTTTCGCTTCGCGAGTGCTGCGTAGTTGACTCTTGGCCATGGTATTGCTCCTGGTGCGTTGCTTGCCAAGGTGGCAGTCCCAGCATACGCGCTTAGAAGCTCTAACATAATGACTTTCACGACTTTATGAGATGGCGCCAGCAGTTGATCGGAATGCGCGTCAAACCTCGTCCTTCAGGGCGAGGAAGGATAGCGCGGACGCCGTAG
>NZ_DBHKYV010000040.1:0-78645 GCF_057315035.1 Cupriavidus sp.
TCACGGCCTGCATGCGCAAGGTTCTGACGATCCTGAACACCATGGTCAAGACTGGTGAGCGGTGGGAGAACAGACTGCCCACCTGATCCGGCGCTATTGCGCGCCCGGCGGCGGCGCACCACAAGCCCTGGTTATGCCCTTGGTGGTCTCCCCTCTCCCGCACGGCGGGAGAGGGGCGGGGGAGAGGGCTGGCGGTGCAAGCCGAGACAGGTCGCAATTTGAACCTCATGCCCTCACCCCCAACCCCTCTCCCGCGCTGCGGGAGAGGGGAGCTGGTCACGACCCTGTCAAGCGTCGGCTGACCGTGAGCCGCACGAAGTCGTTGACACGGTTGCTCTCCCGCGCTGCGGGAGAGGGGAGCAAAACAATGCCTTAGCGAATCACTACGCCGCGTGAATTGATGATCGTCATCTCGACGAATTTCGAACCGACGTGGTTGTCCGGACCGAACTGGACGATAAAGCCGCCGAGGTCGACGTTGCGCATGCTTTCCATCGCCGCCACGAAGCGCTCACGCGTGAGGTCCTTGCCGCTACGGCGCAGCCCTTCCACAAAGGCCTTGGCGGCGATAAAGCCTTCGATGCTGGCGTAGTCGAATTCATTCTGCTTGCCGGCTGCCTGCAGCAGGCGCAGGTATTCACGCACCACCGGCAGCGTGGCGTTGCCCGGATGCGGCATCACCTGCGAGATGATCACGCCGCTGCCTTGCGGACCCACTTCCCTGGCCAGCGCCTGCGTGCCCACAAACGACACGTTGTAGAACTGTCCGCTATAGCCGCGGCGCAGTGCTTCCTTCACGAATGCACCAACGGTGCGGTACGCGCTGATCAGGACCACGGCATCGGGCTTGGCCTTCATCGCGCCCTGCATTGCGTCGCCGATTTCCACCGTGTTGCGGATCACGTTTTCCTGCGCCACGAGCTTCACGCCGCTGTCGGCCGGCAGGGCCTTGATTGCGTGTTCGATGCCTTCGATGCCGGCGCGGCCGTAGGCATCGTCGTTGTAGACCACCGCGACGCGCTTGAGGCCCGTGGTGTGGATCTGGCGCACGATGGCGGCCGTTTCCTGGTCATAGCCCGCGCGTACGTGAAACACGTAGCGGCTGTGCGGTTCGCGCAGCGATTGGGCACCCGTGAATGGTGCAAAGAACGGCACGCGTGCCTGGTTCACCAGCGGCATGACCGCCTGGCTGGTTGGTGTACCCACATAGCCGAACAGCGCGAAGACGCGATCTTCCTCGATCAGCTTTTTGGTGTTCTTGATGGCATCGTCTGGTTCGTAGGCGTCATCGAGCGCCTTCAGTTCGATCTTGCGGCCCAGCACGCCGCCCTGGCTGTTGATGTAGTCGAAGTAAAGGCGCGCCCCGGCATTCATCTGCTTGCCCAGTACTGCCGTGGGGCCGCTTAGCGCTGCCGACTGTCCCAGCAGGATGGTGTCGTTAGTGACGCCGGCCTCGGCGGCCGTGGTGTTGGCGGCGAAGGCGGCGCCAGGTACGCCGCAAGCCACGATGGCGGATGCCATCAGCAGGCCGACGACACGCCGGCGCTTGACCCCAGATGTGAAACCCATGTGAATCCCCGTCAAAAATCCGTAAAACGTTTCTTGTTTCTTGTTGCTTCTGTGCTGCTTTCGGACCCCGCATCCCCTGTCCGGTCTTGTGCCGGTAAGGGATCCCGGCCCCCAGGGCCGGGCAGTCTGACTGGGAGTCGGACTGCGCCGGCACATCATAATCGAATACAATCGGAGCCAAACGATTTCTCCCGGTCCGGAATCTTCGGACGAGGCCGTGGCGCCACAGTCACGCCGTTGACAACGGCGCCAGCCCGTCCGGCCGCTTTCATGCCCGTACCGGGCGCCCCCCACCAGCTGAACTGCCTGCCGATACCATCATGGCTACCCGCATTGTCCGTGCCGCCTGTCCCCACGATTGTCCCGATACCTGTGCGCTGCTCGTCACCGTCGAGGACGGCCGCGCCGTCAAGGTGGTGGGGGACCCGCAACACCCGGGTACCCAGGGTGTGTTGTGCACCAAGGTGTCGCGCTATACCGAGCGCACCTATCACGCGGATCGCCTGCTGACGCCGTTGCGTCGCGTCGGCAAGAAGGGCGAAGGCAAGTTCGAGCCGATCACGTGGGACGAGGCTCTCGACGAGATCGCGACGCGGTTGTCGGGCATTGCCGCGCGCAATCCAGAGGCCATCGTGCCCTACAGCTATGCCGGCACGATGGGTCTGGTGCAGGGGGAAAGCATGGCGGCGCGCTTCTTCCACAAGCTCGGTGCATCGCTGCTCGATCGCACGATCTGTGCCAGTGCCGGCGCCACGGCGCTGCGCTATACCTATGGCGCGAGTGTCGGCATGGACATGGAGCATGTGGCCGATGCGAAGCTGGTAATCATCTGGGGCGGCAATCCGATTGCCTCGAACCTGCATTTCTGGACGCGCGCCCAGGAAGCCAAGCGCCGCGGCGCCACGCTGGTGGCAATCGATCCGTACCGTTCGCTGACGGCCGAGAAGTGCCATCGCCATATCGCGCCGATGCCGGGCACCGATGGTGCGCTGGCGCTGGCGATGATCCACATCCTGATTCGCGACGGCTTGCTCGACCACGACTACATCGCGCAGCATACGGTGGGCTTCGATGCGCTACGCGAGCGTGCCAACGAGTTTGCACCGGCCAAGGCGGCGGAAATCTGTGGCGTACCGGTCGAGGACATCGAATGGCTGGCGGGTTTGTACGGCCAACTGGCGGTCAAGGAACGGCAGCCGGTGGCCATCCGCCTGAACTACGGCGTGCAACGCGTACGCGGGGGTGGCCAGGCCGTCCGTGCGGTGGCATCGCTGCCGTCGCTGGTGGGCGCGTGGCGCCATGCGGCCGGCGGACTGCAACTGTCCACCTCGGGTTTCTTCCCGGTCGATAACGCGGCACTGCAACGGCCCGATCTGCTGCCGACCTGGCCGCGCATGCCGCGTACCGTGAACATGAGCACGATCGGCGATGCGCTGCTCGATGATGGCTCCACCGGCAATGGTCCCAGGATCGAGGCCGTGGTGGTCTACAACAGCAATCCCGTGGCGGTCGCGCCGGAATCGGTCAAGGTGGCCGAAGGCTTTGCACGCGAAGACCTGTTCACGGTGGTACTCGAGCATTTCCGTACCGATACGGCCGACTATGCCGATATCGTGCTGCCGGCCACCACCCAGCTCGAACATGTGGACGTGCACAAGGCGTACGGCCATACCTATTTCCTGGCCAATAACCAGGCCGTCGAGCCGTTGGGCCAGGCACTGCCGAACACCGAGATTTTCCGCCGGCTGGCCGCGCGCATGGGTTTCACGGAAGCGTGTTTTGCCGACAGCGACGACGCCATTGCCGGGCAGGCCATCCTGCGTGATGACAAGCGTGCCGAGGGCATCAGCTGGGACACGCTGAAGGCCCAGGGCTGGCAGAAGCTGAACATCGGCGCCGCGCCGTTTGCCAACGGCGGCTTCCCGTCGCCATCGGGCAAGTGCGAGTTCTATTCGGAAGCGATGGCGCGCGACGGCCTCGATCCCGTGCCGGCCTATGTGCCGCCGTATGAGACACCGACGTCCGCGCCCGAGCTTGCCGCGCGCTACCCGCTGGCCATGATCTCGCCGCCGGCGCGCAATTTCCTGAACAGCTCGTTCGTCAACATCGACAGCCTGCGGTCCACCGAAGGCGAGCCGCATCTGGACATTCATCCGCAAGATGCGGCCGCACGGGGCATCGTCCATGGCGATCTGGTGCGCGCCTGGAACGATCGCGGCAGCATGCAGGCACGCGCACGGGTCACCGATCGGGCGAAGCAGGGCCTGGTGGTCGGGTTGTCGATCTGGTGGAAGAAGCTTGCGCCGGACGGCAAGAATGCCAACGAGCTGACCAGCCAGCGTCTGACGGACCTGGGCCGCGCGCCCGTTTTCTATGACTGCCTCGTGGAAGTGGAGGCAGTACGGGCGGAGGTCCTGGCCTCATGACGCGGCGGCCGGCTCGCTGGCGCTTCGCCGGTATCCTCGCGATACTGGGCGTTGCGGCGCTGGCGGCCGGCTGCGATACCGTCGGCTACTACTACCAGTCGATTGGCGGCCATCTGGGCGTGATGGCTTCGGCCACGCCGATTGACGATGCGATTGCCACGGCCAATGGCGCCAACGATGCCCGACTGGCGCAGCGGCTGGCGCTGGCACGGCGCATCCGCGACTACGCCTCGCGTGACCTGAAGCTGCCCGACAATGGCAGTTATCGCCGCTACGCCAATCTGCATCGCCCCTATGTGGTGTGGAGCGTGTTCGCCACGCCCGAGTTGTCGATGGAGCTGCGCAAGTGGTGCTTCCCGATCGTTGGCTGCATCACCTACCGCGGTTACTACGATCCGGTCGATGCCGAGCAATACGCACAGGGTTTGCGGCGCGACGGACTCGAGACCTACGTGGCGGGCATTCCGGCGTATTCCACGCTGGGTTACTTCGACGACCCGCTGCTGAACACCTTTGTCTACCAGCCCGAGGGCGAACTGGCGCGGCTGATCTTTCACGAGCTGGCGCACCAGGTGGTGTATGTGCGCAATGACACCGCGTTCAACGAGTCATTTGCCACGGCCGTGGAAGTGGCCGGTGTGGAGCGCTGGCTGGCCCAGGAAGGCTCGGCCGATGCACGCGCGAGCTACAAGATCTACGATGGCCGGCGCCGTCAGTTCCGCACGATGCTGCTCAGGACGCGCGACAAACTCGTGACGCTATACAAGTCACCGCTCGATGACGAAGGCAAGCGCCAGGGCAAGGCGCGCATCTTCGACGAACTGCGCCAGGAATATGCCGCGCTCAAGGTCGAGTGGGGCGGCTACTCCGGTTACGACCGCTGGTTCGACCAGCCACTGACCAACGCCCATCTGGCCGCCGTGGCTACCTATCAGCAATGGGTGCCGGCGTTCACTGCACTGCTGGCGCAGTCCGATGGCAACTGGGAGCATTTTTATGCCGCCGCGCGCAGGATCGGCGACCTGCCGCCGGCCGAGCGCGATGCCGCGTTGCGCAAACTGGCACCGCCAGCCACCGAAGTGACGCCGCTTACCGCGAGCGGCAGCCCTGCATCGGATACGGCCAAGCCGTAGTCATACCGCCGGATACACGGGAGTTTCCCGATGGTAGCGCGCGTCCCGCATGCGAAAATGGCGGCCATGTCTCATGCCCCCCGAAAACCCGGTCATCCGCCGCGCGCCACCGAAGCCGCCACGCTAAGCGAGGACGGTCCCGCGCGCTTGCACGTGGCCGAACGCCAGGAAGCGCGACGCCGGCAGATCCTGGATACCGCCGCCCAGCTGTTCTACAGCAAGGGCTATCCGGGCATGACGATGAACGACCTGTGCCGGGCGCTGGGGGTGACCAAGCCGGCGGTCTACTATTACTTTGCCGACAAGTACGAGATCTTCGACATCCTGTGCCGGGAGTCGGCGCAGACCTGCCTGCCCGTGATTCGCGAGACCGCCGACGCGGCACTACCGGTGCGCGAACGCCTGCACGCCTGCCTGCTCGAGATGGCGCGACGCTGTGTCAGGTGCCATGTGGCGGCGGCATTGAGCTTCCGCGACAACCAGTACCTGAAGCCCGATACCGTGACCTGGCTCAATAGCATGGCACGCGATTTCTACCGCGACCTGTATGGCCTGCTCGAGGAAGGGCGCGTGGCCGGTGTGTTTTCGTTCGGCGATGCGCGGGTGACGGCCCATTCCATGGGCGGTGTGATCGGCTTCATGTACACCTGGCATGAGCCCGGACGCATGGATCCGGAAACGCTGGCGCAGGAACTGGCGCAGAACATGATGAAGCTGGTGCTGCCAGGCTGAACGTCGTCCAGAACGTCAGGGTATTCCCTTGATCCTGTCTAAGGGTGGCGCATAATCCACGATTTCCACGGTCAAATTCGTGGAGGACTTCGTCTAACGGGAGTCTAACGGGTTGTCTTGGGAGGGGACGCGCGTTTAGCATCTCCAAAAAATCGAACGACCATTCAGAAATTCAGGAGACGGTATGGAAAAGCTGTGGCTGAAACATTATCCGGCAGGCGTACCGGCAGAGATCGACGCCAGCCAGTTCCGTTCGCTGGCCCAGTTGCTCGAGCATTCGTTCCATACCTACGCCGATCGCCGCGCGTTCATCTGCATGGACAAGGCTGTCACCTATGGCGAACTGGACCAGCTGTCGCGCCAGTTCGCGGCATGGCTGCAGTCGCGCGGCCTGCGTCCCGGGGCGCGCGTTGCCATCATGATGCCGAACGTGCTGCAGTACCCGGTGGTGCTGGCCGCGGTGCTGCGCGCCGGTTTCGTGGTGGTCAACGTCAACCCGCTGTACACGCCGCGTGAACTCGAGCACCAGCTCAAGGACAGCGGTGCCGAAGCCATCGTCATCCTGGAGAACTTTGCGTCGACGCTGCAGGCGGTGCTGCCGGCCACGCCGGTCAAGCATGTGGTAATGGCCAGCATGGGCGACATGCTGGGCGGCCTGAAGGGCAGCATCGTCAATTTCGTGGTGCGCAACGTCAAGAAGATGGTGCCGGCGTGGGAACTGCCCAACTGCGTGCGCTTCAACGACGTGCTGGCCGAAGCGCGCGGCATGGAGCTGAAGCCCGTGAACACGGGCCCTGACGATATCGCGTTCCTGCAATACACGGGCGGCACCACGGGCGTGTCGAAGGGCGCGACGCTGCTGCACCGGAATATCGTCTCGAACGTACTGCAGTCCGAAGCGTGGATGCAGCCGGCGCTGGCCAAGGGCGCGCATATCGACCAGGTGATCACGATCACCGCGCTGCCGCTGTACCACATCTTCGCGCTCACGGTCTGCTGCCTGCTGGGCATGCGCAGCGGCGGCCTGAGCATCCTGATTCCGAATCCGCGCGATATCCCGGGCTTTATCAAGGAACTGCAGAAGTACAAGTTCAATATGTTCCCGGCGGTGAACACGCTCTACAACGCGCTGCTGAATCATCCGGACTTTGCCAAGGTCGACTGCTCGGGCCTGCGTGTTGCCAATGGCGGCGGCATGGCCGTGCAGGAAGCGGTGGCCAAGAACTGGCTGGCCAAGACCGGTTGCCCGATCATCGAAGGCTATGGCCTGTCGGAGACCTCGCCGTCGGCCACCTGCAATCCGACCGACTCCGATGCGTTCTCGGGCACCATTGGGCTGCCGTTGCCATCCACCGAAGTGTCGATCCGCGATGACGATGGCAACGAATTGCCGCTGGGCCAGCCTGGCGAAATCTGCCTGCGCGGGCCGCAGGTGATGGCAGGCTACTGGAACCGGCCGGACGAGACCGCCAAGGTCATGACCCCCGACGGGTTTTTCAAGACCGGCGATATCGGCGTGATGGACGAACGCGGCTACACGAAGATCGTCGACCGCAAGAAGGACATGATCCTGGTGTCAGGTTTCAACGTGTACCCGAACGAAGTCGAGGGCGTGGTGGCCGAATGCCCCGGCGTGCTCGAGGTAGCCGCCGTCGGGGTGCCGGACCAGCACTCGGGCGAGGTGGTCAAGCTGTTCGTGGTCAAGAAGGATCCGGCGCTTTCGGAGGCCGACGTGATCGCGTTCTGCAAGGAACGCCTGACTGGCTACAAGCGTCCGAAGTACGTCGAGTTCCGCACCGAACTGCCGAAGACCAACGTCGGCAAGATCCTGAGAAGGGAATTGCGGGATAGCCGGAAAGCGGCTTGATGGTTTGTGTGTAGTGTTTTGGCTCCCCTCTCCCGCGTGCGGGAGAGGGGCTGGGGGAGAGGGCCAGCCGTTCAAGCTGAGACAGGTCGCAATTTGAACCTCATTGCCCTCTCCCCCGACCCCTCTCCCGTTTCACGGGAGAGGGGAGGCAACAATCGGTATTCCAGGACGCTTAACACTCGTTCGACGGTGCCATCTGTGGCTGGGTTGCTCCATCGGGATAGACCAGCCGAACACAGGTACCCGTTTCCAGCCCGGGAGCTGCGGGGCCGTTGACCTGTGCCACCGTGCCATCGGTGGTGCGGACCTTGTACTGGTACAGGTCCATCTGCGCAGGGGGCTGCGGCCGGCTGAACAGCCGTGTCAGGTCGACCGAGAAACCCATGCCGACACCCCCGCCACCGCCTCCACCGCCAGCCACGCCTCCAACACCTACGCCATAGCCGCCATAACTGCTGCCCTGCGGAATGTCGACGCGCGACAGGAACGTTTTCTCCGTGACGCGGCCCAGCTTGACCGTGGCATTGAGCGGGGTGACCTGCGGCCCGGCAGGCGTGCTGCTGCAAGCGGCAAGCAGGGCCGCGAGCAGGGCTGGCATGAGGCGAATGGCAATACGTGTCATGGCGTGGTCAGGCTGGCCTTGAGTCGGCCCAGCAGGCGGAAGAGTGCGCGTCGATCTGTTTCGGCAAGGCCCGAGAACAATTGTTCCACCCAGCTTTCATGAGCACGGGCCATATGCGAGAAGGCCTCGCGTCCGGCCGGCGTCAGGCGGATCAGGTAGGCACGGCGGTCGGTGGGTAGCGCTTCGCGTGTGACCAGGCCTTCCTGCTGGAGCTGATCGGTGATGCCGGTGACATTGCCGCCCGTCACCATCATGCGGCGTGACAGCTCGCCCATCTTGAGTCCTTCGGGATGGCGGTCGAGTTGCGACATCAGGTCGAAGCGCGGCAACGTTACCGCAAAGTCCTGGCGCAGGCGCGAGCGGATATCGCCCTCGATCAGCGTGGTGCAGGTAAGCAGACGCAGCCAGAGCCGCAACGCCTCGTGATCCGATTCGCCGGCACTGGTCTCCAGATCGACCGGTGCGGCGTCGGCGGGGCTGCTGGCGGGGGAAGGATTGGGCATCGTGATTCGGGCAGCTTGAACATTTGATGCCTCAAGTATATGCGCTGCCCGGCCTTGGGTGACTAGTCCACCTTGGCGCCCGAATCCTTGACCACCTTGGCCCATTTGGTGTGCTCGGCGCGAATGAACGCGGCGAACTGCTCGGACGTATTGCCGACCGGGTCGGCGCCCTGGGCAAGCAGCCGCTCGCGCACCGCCGGCGTGCCCAGGCTCTTTGCCACTTCCTGCTGGATACGCTGGACGATCTCATGCGGCGTGCCGGCCGGCGCCAGCATGCCGAACCAGGAGCTGGCCTCGAAACCGGGCAGGTTGGCCGCTTGCGCCACTGTGGGCACGCCGGGCAGGGCCGGCGACGGTTTGGCGCTGGTTACGGCAAGCGCCTTGAGCTTGCCGGTCTTGATCAGTTGCATCGAGGACGGCAGGTTGTCGAACATCACCTGCATCGTGCCGCCGGCCAGGTCGGTCAGCGCGGGGCCGCTGCCGCGATACGGGAAATGAACCATGAACGTTTTGGTCTGGGTCTTGAACAGCTCGCCAGCCAGGTGGATCGAGGTGCCATTGCCGCTCGATGCCATGTTCAGCTTGCCCGGATTGGCGCGTGCGTAGGTGATCAGGTCATTGACGCTGTTGATCTTGTTCTGCGCGGCAAACGCCGGATTGACCACCAGTACGTTGGGCACGGCGGCCACCTCGGTGATCGGTACGAAATCCTTGATCGGATCGAACGGCAGCTTGCCATACAGCGACTGGTTGATACCGTGCGTACCAACCGTGCCCATCAGCAGCGTGTAGCCATCGGGGGCGGCCTTGGCGACGATATCCGAGCCGATATTGCCGCCCGCGCCGGGTTTGTTGTCGACCACCACGTTCCAGCCCGGCAGCTTCGACAGTTCGGCCGAAACGGCCCGCGCCATGATGTCGGTGGTGCCGCCCGCCGGGAAAGGCACGACCAGACGGATCGGCTTGGTCGGGTAGGCATCGCTGGCCTGGGCCGACGCGATGGCCAGCGGGCTGAGGGCGATCGACAGAAGCAGCGCGACGGCGTGCCGGCGACGGTGGTGCATGGCAATGTCTCCAGATGGATGGCGGCCGGTTGTTCCGGTCTGCAGGCCATTCTAGTCGGGCCCGCGCCACTTCGCGGATGGGGTGAAACCCGTTGAGACATTCAGGCAGAGGTCATGAAAAAAGGCGCCCGCAGGCGCCTTGAAGAAAGGAACAATGCCGGTCCGCCGCTTAGAACTTGTGGCGAATACCCACTGCCACGCCCACCTGGCTGTTCTTGCCCTGTTGCAGGAAGTAGCCGTTGGCGAAGCTCACCGCCGACGTGTCGAAGTTCAGGCCGGAATTCTTGACGTAGCCGGCCGTGAAGTAGACGTCGGTACGCTTCGAGAAGTTGTAGTCGGCCACGAAGCTGATCTGCCACGGGTTGGCCGGATTGTTCGAGGCCAGGGCCGGGCCACCCGCCGTCGGATTCGGGGCGCGCAGTTGGGTGATGTCGTCGTAGAAATACGCCAGCGTCAGGCCCAGCGGCGCGGTGACCTGATAGTTCAGGCCAATCCAGTAGTAGTTGTCGCGCTGCAGTTCGGTACCGTCGGCGCCGGTGACGCGGCCGTAGCGGTAACCTGCCATCAGCTTGGCCGGACCCCAGGTATAGCTGCCCGCCGTACCAATCTTGCGCGAACGGCCGGGAGAGCCGATCACGGTCGTGGGGCGCCATTCGTCGTACGCCACGGTCAGGCCGAACGGGCCGCTCAGGTACAGCAAGCCGGCGCCACCGCCCGCGTTGTTGTTGAAGTTGCCCGGCACTTCGCCCGAACCACCACCCGCCAGCGCCGTCGTGCCGATGGCGGCCACGCCCGTGCCGAAGCTCCAGTGGGCTTCAGCCGTAACCGGGCCAACCACGGCCGTGTACTTGACGGTGTTGTCCGAACGGAAGTTCGTGCCCAGCTGCGCAACCACCGGCTCATAGAGCGTGGCATAGCCGGTCGGCGAGAAGTTCGCGAACATGTCGAACATCGTCGTGTACTGGCGGCCGAAAGTCAGGCGGCCCACCGTATCGCTCTGCACGCCCACGAAAGCCTGGCGACCGAACAGACGGCCACCTTGCTGCGAGCGGCCATCGTCAAGGCCGAAACCGCTTTCCAGCACGAACAACGCCTTCAGGCCGCCACCGAGGTCCTCGGTGCCACGCAGGCCCCAGCGCGAGCCGGACAGGCCGCCACCGGTCTGCAGGCCGACGCGGCTGCCGCCGCCCGCTGCGGATTGGGGAATCCCGCTCGCGTTGGCGGTGGTGCCCAATCCGGGGGCCAGGTGGTTGTTGTATTCAATCGGCATGTCGACGACGCCGTACAGAGTCACGCTCGTCTGCGCGTTTGCAGCAGTGGCAAACGCGCTCATCGCGGCAAGCGCGAGTAGCGATTTTTTCATGCTGGGTGATCTCCACTTAAGAATTATTAGTTGAAACGCGGCGGGACCTCCTGTCAGCCCTCTTCATCCCGACGCGCTTGACTTCCTTGGAAGCTGCCGATCACTCTAGCAAAAGCGGTATTCTTTTGACCCTGTGGTAAACGTCTTGTCTGGTTTTCACAACTCAGGGTTATTGGGTACCCGGCCGTAGTGCCGCCACGCCTGCGCCGGAGATCGGGCGGACCTGCACAAAGCGGCACGGGTACAATGCGGGAAATCCCGAGGCGCGTTCGAGGCGATGCTCTATTTTTCAGTGGGGCAGGCCAGCGATGCGCCGGCAGACCTTCCATTGACACGCATGGATACGTTGATCCGAGAATTCGATGTCGCATTGCGCGCGATTGCCGGCGCGACCCGCGCCGACCGCGCCAATCCCGCAGACCGGCTGACGCCTGATACAGAGCAGATGAGCGTGGAAGAACGCCGCCATGTGGCCGGTCTCATGCGCATCAACCATGTTGGCGAGGTATGCGCGCAGGCCCTGTACCAGGCGCAGAAGCTGACCGCGCGCAGTGCGCCGGTGCGCGCGCAGATGGATGCCGCGGCGCGCGAAGAAGAAGACCATCTCGCATGGTGCGCCGAGCGCCTGCGCGAACTGGGCTCGCGTCCAAGCCTGCTCAATCCGGTCTGGTATGCCGGCGCATTTGCGATCGGCTTCCTTGCCGGCCGCGCCGGTGACCGGATCAGCCTGGGCTTCGTGGCGGAAACCGAGAGCCAGGTCGAGCATCACCTGACCGGTCACCTCGACCGACTGCCCGCGGCCGATGGGCGCTCGCGCGCGATCCTCGAGCAGATGCGCGACGACGAGGTGCGCCACGGCGATGCCGCACGCGATGCCGGGGGCGTACCGCTGCCGGGGCCGGTACGCGCGCTGATGCGGGCCGCTTCGAAGGTCATGACCACGGCTGCCTATCGCATCTGAACTGCCTATCGCATCTGAAGCATCTGAATGACGCGGTATTGAACAATGGCGACGAGCGTCCACGCATCGTCGCCATTCTCATTTTTAGGAAGTATCTGAACACTGCCTCGCGCGGTTGTGGAAAACCGCCGCCAGCCCTTGTTCGGACGGGGCTGACGGCAAAACGTTGTATCCTTCCCCACGGCGCGGAACTGATTGCAGATCGCGTTGCCGGCAGTATGCCCTCCGATAGTTCTCAGGTGGTTTCTCTGCATTCCTCCCCAAGTTATTCATTTCATTAAGGATTCACGTTAACGGTGCGTGAAGTTGACGCGCTAAGTCTTTGTTCTGATTAAAAAATCCCTGTTTTTCGCCCGATGGCGAGCCTTGACCGGCCAAAACGCTTCCTCTAAAGTGGGAAATAGTGTGAGGAAGTGTATTTTTGTGTGTTGAATCGGACTGTCTCTGCGATCATTCGCATGAGGTTGACCGGTTGCGGACGAGGACGAATCGACCTGCCGACGGGGCAAGATGCCGGCGGTTACCGGGGGAAAGAGCTTGTTTCAGGGAGCATCGGCGCTGTCGCTCGATGCCAAGGGCCGGATGTCCATTCCGGCCAGGCACCGCGAGGCGCTGCAAACGCAGGCCGAGGGCCGGGTGACGCTGACCAAGCACCCGGATGGCTGCCTGTTGCTCTTTCCAAGGCCCGAATGGGAGATTTTCCGCGGCCGCATTGCGGCACTGCCAATGGATGCCCACTGGTGGAAGCGAATCTTCCTCGGCAACGCCGCCGACGTGGAAATGGATGGCGCAGGCCGCGTGCTGATTGCACCGGAACTGCGCAGTGCCGCCATGCTCGACAAGGAAGTGATGCTGCTCGGCATGGGCAGTCATTTCGAAGTCTGGGATGCCGCGACCTACGCCGCCAAGGAACAGGCTGCGATGGCGCAAGGCATGCCGGACGCATTGAAGAATTTCTCTTTCTGAAGAGGTCATGACCCCTACCGAATTGCCGGGGACCACCGCCCTGCGCCATCGCACCGTGTTGCTGGACGAGGCCGTCGACGCGCTCGTCTGGCGGCCCGACGGCGCCTACGTGGACGGCACCTTCGGAAGAGGTGGCCACAGCCGTGCCGTACTGGCGCGGCTGGGGCCGGCCGGCACCCTCGTCGCCTTCGACAAGGATCCGGCAGCAATCGCAGAAGCGGGCACCATCAAGGATGCCCGCTTCTCCATTGAGCATGCGAGCTTTGCGGAAATGGGAGATCGGCTGAGCGGCCGGCCTCCCGTGGCTGGCGTGCTGCTCGACCTGGGGATCAGCTCGCCCCAGATCGACGAAGCGGCGAGGGGTTTTTCCTTCCGCTTCGAGGGCCCGCTGGACATGCGCATGGACACCACGCGCGGCGTCACCGCCGCCGAGTGGCTTGCACAGGCGGACGAGCACGACATTGCCAGGGTGATACGAGACTATGGGGAAGAACGGTTTGCTGTACAGATTGCAAAGGCGATTGTTGCTCGCCGGCGCGAACCCGGCGATGGCGGACCAATCGCCACTACTTCAGACCTTGCCGCGCTCGTGGCGAAAACCGTCAAGACTCGCGAGAAGGGCCAGGACCCTGCGACCCGCACCTTTCAAGCTCTACGGATTCACGTCAATCAAGAGCTTGAGGACCTCGAAAGAGGTCTGAAGGCAGCGTACGAACTGCTGCAGGTCGGAGGCCGCCTTGTTGTGATCAGCTTTCACTCGCTCGAGGACCGCATCGTCAAGCGGTTCATGCAGGCGCACGCGCGGCCCCAGCAGGATGCCGATCCCGCGTTGCGCCGCGCGCCGTTGCGTGCGGCTGATCTGCCGCAGCCGACGATGAAGCTGCTGGGCCGCTTCAAGCCCGGTACCGAGGAGGTGGCCGAAAATCCGCGCGCACGGTCCGCCGTGATGCGCGTGGCCGAGAAACTCGGAGTGGCGCCGGCATGAACCGCCTGACCTTCTTCCTGCTGTTCGCATTGATGCTGTGTGCGCTGTCGCTGGTCAGCGCGCAGCACCAGGCACGCACGCTGTTCGTGGCGCTGGAGCGCGCGCAGTCCGAGGAGAAGCAGCTCGATATCGACTGGTCGCGCCTGCAGTACCTGCAGAGTTCGCTCAGCAAAAGCGCGCGCATTGCCGATGCGGCACGGGCGCAGCTCAAGATGTCGCCGGCCCTGGCCGGCCGCACGCAATACCTGCAGGGCGTGGTGCTGCCGACCACGCCGCCCGATGCCGAACAGGTTGCCGGAGGCGCAAGCAAATGAGCCTGGCCCGCCCGAGCCTGAACCGTGCCCGCACCGCCAGCAAGTCGCGCGGCGGAGAGGCTGCGCGTCCGCGTACCGGCCAGTTCTCGGCCAGCCCGGTGCTGGGGCTGCGCTTGCCGATGTGGCGCTCGAAGTTCGTGGTGTTCCTGATGTTCGCCGCATTCGTGGCGCTGGCCGGGCGTGCCATGTGGATCCAGGGACCGGGCAACCAGTTCTATGAGATGGAGGGCAAGAAGCGCTTCCAGCGCACGCTGGAACTGCCCGCCACGCGTGGCAAGATCCTGGACCGCAATGGACTGGTGCTGGCCACCAGCCTGCCGGTCAAGGCGATCTGGGCCGTGCCGGAAGACGTGCCGAACGATCTCGATCCGCAGCGCATGCGGCAGCTGGCCAAGCTGCTCGACATGTCGGAGAAGGAACTGCGCGCCAAGCTCAACGAGGACAAGAGCTTTGTTTACCTGAAGCGGCAGGTGTTGCCCGACGCGGCGGACAAGATCGCGGCGCTCAAGGTGGAGGGCGTCCACCAGACGCGTGAATACAAGCGCTTCTATCCGGAAGGCGAGGCGATGGCGCACATCGTCGGCTTTACCAATGTCGAGGACAAGGGCCAGGAAGGCGTGGAACTGGCGCGCGAAGGCGTGCTGGCCGGCCGTCCGGGCGCGCGGCAGGTGATCAAGGACCGCCTGGGCCGCGTGGTCGAGGACGTCGGCATCCTGAAGACGCCGCGCGACGGCGAGGACATGCAGCTGTCGATCGACGCCAAGATCCAGTACCTGGCCTACAACGAGGTCAAGGCCGTGGTCGAGCGCAACAAGGCCAAGGCCGCCAGCGCGGTGGTGCTCGATGCGCAGACCGGCGAGGTGCTGGCACTCGCCAACTGGCCAACGTACAACCCCAACGACCGCAGCCGCCTGTCGGGCGAACAGCTGCGCAACCGCGTGCTGACCGACACCTTCGAGCCCGGCTCGATGATGAAGCCGATCACGATTGGCCTGGCGCTGCAGCTGGGCCGCGTGACCCCGGCGACCACGGTCGTCACCACGGGCAAGTTCAATTTCGAAGGCGCCACGATCTCCGATACCCACAACTACGGCACGCTCACCGTGGGCGGCGTGATCCAGAAGTCGAGCAATATCGGCACGACCAAGATCGCGATGATGATGAAGCCGCAGGAAATGTGGGACATGTTCACCAGCGTCGGCCTGGGCCAGGCGCCCAAGATCGGTTTCCCGGGCGCGGTGGCTGGCCGCGTGCGTCCTTTCAAGAGCTGGCGCCCGATCGAACAGGCCACCATGTCCTATGGCTACGGCCTGTCGGTGTCGCTGTTCCAGGTGGCTCACGCCTATACGATCTTCGCCCATGACGGCGAGTTGATCCCGGTGTCGATGTTCAAGACCAACGGTCCGGTAAGCGGCGAGCGCATCCTGTCGCCGCAGGTGGCACGCGAAGTGCGCGGCATGCTGGAAACGGTGACCGCGCCCGGCGGCACCGCGCCGGAGGCCCAGGTGATGGGCTATCGCGTGGGTGGCAAGACCGGTACCGCCTACAAGCACGTGGGCCGCGGCTACGACCGCAGCAAATACCGTGCGTCGTTTATCGGCCTGGCGCCGATGTCGAATCCGCGCGTGATCGTGGCGGTCAGCGTCGACGAACCCACCGCCGGCAGCCACTACGGTGGCGCGGTTGCCGGTCCGGTGTTCTCGGCGATCACCGGCGGCGCGCTGCGCTCGCTGAATGTGCAGCCCGATTCGCCGATCCGGCAACTGATGGTGACCGACAAGGTGCCAGAGAGCGAACCATGGAGCGCCTCGCCATGACGGCCAAGCCGCTGCTCCCGCTCGAAGTCTCCGCCCAGGCCAGCAACGCGCTGGCCTGGCTGCGTACGCACGCCCCGGCCGGCGCGAAGCTGACCGGCGATACGCGCCGCCTGCAACCGGGCGATGTGTTCTTTGCGTACGTGCTGGGCAACGAACGCCTGGCCACCGATGGTCGCCCGCATATCGACAAGGCGCTTGCCGCCGGCGCATCGGCCGTGATCTACGAAGCCGATGGCTTCGACTGGCCGCACGGCGAGGCGGTGCCCCACCTGGGCGTGGCGCAGTTGCACGCATTGGCCGGCCCGATCGCGGCCGGCTGGTACGGCATCGGCGCACGGCCGCTGGTGGTGACCGGCATCACCGGCACCAATGGCAAGACTTCGTGCGCGCAATGGCTGGCGCGTTTGCTGCAGGCCACTGGCACGCGCTGCGCCACGATCGGCACGCTCGGAACGGGCTTCCCGGACGCGCTCAAGGCCACCGGCTTTACCACGCCCGACGCGGTGCAGTTGCAGGCCAGCCTGGCCGAGCTCAACGATGCCGGCGCGCAGGCCGTTGCCATGGAAGTGTCGTCGCACGGCCTGGAGCAGGGTCGCGTCGCCGGTACCGGGTTTGCCGTGGCCGTACTGACCAACCTGACGCAGGATCACCTCGACTACCACGGCACGATGGCCGAGTACGAGGCCGCCAAGGCGCTGCTGTTCCAGTGGGATGGCTTGCGCGCCGCCGTGATCAACCGCGACGATGCGATGGGTGCGCGGCTGCTGGCCGGCAACGCTACTGCGGTAAGCGCATCGCAGGTCATTGAATACGGCATCGACGGCCGCGCCGGTGCTTCGGCCGCGCGAGGCCAGTGGCTGCGCGCCACCGATGTCCGCGCCACCGCGACCGGCACCGCATTCCATGTCGACGGCAGCTTTGGCAGCGCCGATGTGATGACGGCAATGATCGGCACGTTCAACGTGAGCAACCTGCTGGCCGTGCTCGGCGCCGCGCTGGCGCAAGGCGTGGCCTGGAATGCCGCAATCGCGGCACTGCGCACGCTGGCGCCGGTCGATGGCCGCATGGAGCTGTTCGGCGGCCACGACGCGCCTTTGGCCGTGGTCGACTACGCCCACACGCCCGACGCACTGGTGCAGACGCTGAACGCGCTGCGCCCGGTTACCGCCGCCCGCCAGGGCAGGCTGTGGTGCGTGTTCGGCTGTGGCGGCGACCGTGACGCCACCAAGCGCCCGCTGATGGGCGAGGTGGCCGAGCGGCTGGCCGATGAAGTGGTGCTGACCAGCGACAACCCGCGCAGCGAGGATCCGCGCGACATTCTCGAACAGATTGCCGACGGCATGCAGGACCGCAGTCGTGTCCGCCTGATCGAGGATCGCGCTGCCGCCATTCTTTATGCAATCAAGCACGCCGCCCCGGCCGACGTGGTGCTCGTGGCCGGCAAGGGCCATGAATCCACGCAGGAAATCCAGGGCCGCAAGCGTCCATTCTCGGACCGCGAACATGTGCGCCTGACCCTGGGCACGCGAGGGGTGTCGGCATGAACGGACACCAGATGACGAATTTGCAGCAAGCCGCCGGCTGGATGGCCGGCGCACGTATTTCCGGCGATGCCTCGCGGGTTTTCTCGCGCGTGCATACCGATAGCCGTACCGTGGAACCGGGCGACCTGTTCGTGGCGCTCAAGGGCGAGCGGTTCGATGCGCACGATTTCCTGGCCGATGTGGTGGCGCGCGGCGCCGCCGCCGTGCTGGTGAGCCGCGACATTGACCTCGACGTGCCGGCGCTGATCGTGCCCGATACCCGTATCGGGCTCGGCGAGCTGGCCGCGGCATGGCGCCGCCAGTTCACGCCACCGACGGTGGCCGTGACCGGCAGCAATGGCAAGACCACGGTCAAGGAAATGATCGCGGCCATCTTTGCCGCGGCGGCAGGGGAGAGCAATCGCCTGGCCACCGGCGGCAACCTGAACAACGACATCGGCCTGCCGCTGACCGTGCTGCGCCTGCGCGCGCACCACAAGCTGGCGGTGCTGGAACTGGGCATGAATCATCCGGGCGAAACGGTCTACCTGGCCGCTATCGCCCAGCCGACCGTGTCCGTGATCACCAACGCCCAGCGCGAGCACCAGGAGTTCATGGTCAGCGTCGAGGCGGTGGCGCATGAGCATGCAAGCGCGCTTGCCGCGCTGCCGGCCGATGGCGTGGCGGTGTTCCCGCTCGATGCCGAGAGCGGCGGCGAACATGCCGCGATCTGGCGCAATGCGGCCGGCGCACGGCGCGTGCTGGCGTTCGGTACCGATGAATCGGCCGACGTACGCGCCACGGTATCGCTCGACGACGGCGTGCAGGTGTTGCACGTTACGGCCCCGGGCCAGACGTTCGATGTGCGCCTGCAACTGCTGGGCACGCACAACGTACGCAATGCGTTGGCCGCCACGGCCTGTGCGTTGGCGGCAGGGGTCGCGGTCGACGCGATCCAGCGCGGCCTGGCTGGCTTCACGGCGGTGAAGGGCCGCCTGCAGGTCAAGCACACCGCGGCTGGCACGGTGGTGATCGACGACACCTACAACGCCAATCCGGATTCCATGCGCGCCGCCATCGACGTACTGGCCGGCTTTGCCGCGCCGCGCCTGCTGGTGCTCGGCGACATGGGCGAGGTGGGCAACCAGGGGCCGGCGTTCCACGCCGAGATCGGCGCCTACGCACGCGAGCGTGGCATCGAGACGCTGTGGGCAATCGGGGAACTGGCGCCGCATGCGGTGCAGGCCTTTGGCAATGGCGCGCATCATTTTGCGCAGGGCGAAGACCTTGCGCAGGCGCTGCAGCAAGACAGGGAGGGCGTGGTGGCTGGTGCGGCTGCCGTGCTCGTGAAGGGATCGCGCTTCATGCGCATGGAACGTATGGTCGATGCGCTGGTCGCATCACCTTCCGCTCATTAAAGAAAAGACAAAAGATGTTATTGGCTCTGGCCCAGTGGCTGCAAAACGATTACAGCTTCCTGCGGGTCGTCAACTACCTGACTTTCCGCGCGGTGATGGCCAACCTCACCGCGCTTGTGATCGGCCTCGGTTTCGGGCCGTGGGTGATTCGTCGCCTGGCCGAACTGAAGATCGGACAGGCTGTGCGCACGATCGGTCCGCAGACGCACCTCGTGAAGTCAGGCACGCCAACCATGGGCGGCGTGCTGGTGTTGATCTCGATCGCGATTTCCACGTTGCTCTGGTGTGACTGGGGCAACCGCTTTATCTGGGTGGTGTTGCTGGTCACGCTTGGCTATGGCGCGATCGGCTGGGTCGACGACTATCGCAAGGTCGTGTATCGCGATCCGCGCGGCATGTCGAGCCGCGAGAAGTTTTTCTGGCAAACCTTGATCGGGCTGGTGGCCGCGGTGTATCTGGCGTTCTCGGTTTCCGAGGCCAGCAACGTGCGTGTGTGGAGCCTGTTCCTGAGCTGGATCGAAGGCGGCATGTTTGCCGACGTGCCTTACAAGACCAACCTGATTGTCCCGTTCTTCAAGGAAATCAGCTACCCGCTGGGCGTGACCGGCTTCATCGTGCTGACCTACCTGGTGATCGTGGGATCGAGCAACGCCGTGAACCTGACCGATGGCCTGGACGGGCTGGTCATCATGCCGGTGGTGCTGGTGGGTGGCGGACTGGGCGTGTTTGCGTACGTGATGGGCAGCTCGGTGTACAGCAAGTACCTGCTGTTCCCGCATATTCCGGGCGCCGGCGAACTGCTGATCTTCTGCTCGGCGATGGCCGGGGCGGGGCTGGCGTTCCTCTGGTTCAACGCACACCCGGCGCGCGTGTTCATGGGCGACGTGGGCGCGCTGGCGCTGGGCGGCGCGCTGGGCACGATCGCGGTGATCGTGCGCCAGGAGATCGTGCTGTTCGTGATGGGCGGCATCTTCGTGGTGGAAACGCTGTCGGTGATGCTGCAGGTCACGTGGTTCAAGTTTACGAAGAAGCGTTATGGCGAAGGCCGTCGCCTGTTCCGCATGGCGCCGCTGCATCACCATTTCGAGCTCGGTGGCTGGAAGGAAACCCAGGTCACGGTGCGGTTCTGGATCATCACGATGCTGCTGGTACTGATTGGCCTGTCATCGCTGAAGCTGCGCTGACCCGGGCTGAACGACTGAAGCTCAATTGAATAACTGACGGACTCTACAGGCAGGTAATCGAAGTGTTTGGCGCGTTGCAGAAACCTCATGTGCTGGTACTTGGCCTCGGCGAATCGGGGCTGGCCATGGCACGCTGGTGCGGCCTGAACGGCTGCCGCCTGCGTGTGGCCGACACGCGCGAGGCACCCGCCAATCTTGGCTTGCTGCAAGGCGAGCATGCCGCGGCGCAATTTGTTGGCGGTCCGTTTGCGCCAGGCCTGCTCGACGGTATCGGGCTGGTGGCGATCAGCCCCGGCCTGTCGCCGCTGGAACCTGATACCAAGGCGCTACTCGAGGCAGCGCAAGCACGCGACATTCCGGTCTGGGGAGAGATCGAACTGTTCGCGCAGGCGCTTGGCTACCTCGAGGCGACCTCGGGTTATGCCCCGCGGGTGCTGGCCATTACCGGCACCAACGGCAAGACCACTACTACCGCATTGACCGGCCGCCTGGTCGAGCGCGCGGGCAAGACCGTCGGCGTGGCCGGCAACATCAGCCCGTCGGCGCTGGACAAGCTCTCGGCATGCATTGCCAGCGCCACGTTGCCCGATGTCTGGGTGCTGGAACTGTCGAGCTTCCAGCTTGAGTACACATTCTCCCTGGCGCCGCACGCGGCGACTGTGCTGAACATCACACAGGACCATCTGGACTGGCACGGCGGCATGGAGGCCTATGCGGCAGCCAAGGCGCGCATCTTCGGCCCGGCCGACAAGGGCTGCGTGCAGGTGCTGAACCGCCAGGACGGCATGACGATGGCCATGGCGCGCCAGGGTGCTGCATCGATGACCTTCGGTACCGACCTGCCTGAAACGCCGGGCAGCTTTGGGGTGCTGCGCGAAGGCGGCATGCCTTGGCTGGTACTGGCCGAACCGGACAGCGAGGCCGATGCCGAGCAGAAGCCGCGCCGCCGCAAGAAAGATGAAGTGGTGGACCAGGCCGTGCCGGTGCGCCACAAGCGCCTGATGCCGGCCGATGCGCTGCATATCCGCGGCATGCACAACGCCACCAACGCGATGGCCGCGCTGGCGCTGTGCCGCGCGATCGACCTGCCGATGAGCGCGTTGCTGCACGGACTGCGCGAGTACCGCGGCGAGCCGCACCGCGTGGAGTGGGTGGCCACGATCGACGAGGTCGAGTACTTCGACGACAGCAAGGGTACCAATGTGGGTGCCACGGTGGCTGCGCTGAACGGGCTGGACAAGCGCGTGGTGCTGATCGCCGGTGGCGAGGGCAAGGGTCAGGACTTTTCGCCGCTGGCCACGCCGGTGGCCCAGTACGCGCGTGCCGTGGTGCTGATCGGCAAGGATGCCGGCGCGCTGCGCGAGGCGCTGGCTGCCACCGGTACGCAGCTCATCGATGCGGGCTCGCTCGAGGAGGCGGTCGAGCAGTCGGCCCGCCTGGCCGAGTCCGGTGATGTCGTATTGCTGTCGCCGGCCTGTGCCAGCCTGGACATGTTCCGCAACTACGTCCATCGCGCGCAGGTGTTCCGCGGCGCCGTGGAAGAACTGGCTTTGTCCCGGGGGATCATGCCATGAGCGACTCGCAGGTCAAGCGTAGCGGATTCATCGGCGCCACCATCGGCAATGCCTGGGGTGGCCTGCGTGACGCGGTGTCGGGCGTCAAGCCGACCCGTTCCCGCATGATGGAGTACGACCAGCCGCTGCTGTGGGTGGCGATCGTGCTGCTGACGTTTGGCCTGGTGATGGTCTATTCGGCATCGATTGCGCTGCCCGACTCGCCGCGCTACGCCAACTACCGCGAGGCCCACTTCCTGGTGCGCCACGCATTCGCACTGTTTATCGGCCTGTCGATGGGCCTGGTGGCGTTCCAGATCCCGGTCAAGGTCTGGGACAAGTACGCCCCGAAGCTGTTCATCATCGCGCTGGTGCTGCTGGTGCTCGTGTTGGTGCCATTTGTCGGCAAGGGCGTGAACGGCGCGCGGCGCTGGATTCCGCTCGGGGTCATGAACTTCCAGCCGTCGGAACTGATGAAGCTGGCGGTGGTGCTCTACGCCGCCAACTACACGGTGCGCAAGCAGGAATGGATGCAGAACGTGTCCAAGGGCTTCCTGCCGATGGGCGTGGCCGTGGTGGTGGTGGGCATGCTGCTGCTGCTGGAACCGGACATGGGCGCGTTCCTGGTGATCGCGGCCGTGGCCATGGGCATCCTGTTCCTGGGCGGCATCAATGGCAAGCTGTTTGCGGGACTGGTCGGCGTGGCGGTGGGCGCGTTCGGCCTGCTGATCACGGCGTCGCCCTGGCGGCGCGAACGGATCTTCGCATACCTGAATCCGTGGGAAGAAGCCAACGCACTGGGCAAGGCCTACCAGCTCACGCACTCGCTGATTGCCTTCGGCCGTGGCGAATGGACCGGCGTGGGCCTGGGCGGCAGCATCGAGAAGCTGCACTACCTGCCCGAAGCGCATACCGACTTCATCCTGGCCGTGATTGGCGAGGAATTCGGCTTTATCGGCGTGCTGGTGATGATCGTGCTGTTCTACTGGCTGGTGCGCCGCTGCTTCAATATCGGGCGCACCGCGCTGCAGCTCGACCGCACGTTCGCCGGCCTCGTGGCCAAGGGCATGGGCGTGTGGATCGGCTGGCAGACCTTCATCAACATGGGTGTGAACCTGGGCCTGCTGCCGACCAAGGGACTGACTTTGCCGCTGGTCAGCTACGGTGGCTCGGGCATCCTGATGAACTGCGTGGCACTGGCGATCGTGCTGCGGATCGACTATGAGAACCGGGTGATGATGCGCGGAGGCAAGGTATGACCGCGCGTACGTTGCTCGTCATGGCTGGCGGCACCGGGGGCCACGTGTTCCCGGGGCTGGCGGTCGCGCACGCGCTGCGCGACGAGGGCTGGCGCGTGGTCTGGCTTGGCAATCGCGCGGGCATGGAAGCCACGCTGGTGCCGAAGCACGATATTCCGATGGAGTACATCCAGTTCGGTGGACTGCGCGGCAAGGGCCTGGTGACCAAGTTGCTGCTGCCGCTGAACCTGCTGCGCGCATTCTGGCAAAGCATGGGCGCGCTGCGCCGGGTGAAGCCCGACGTGGTGCTTGGCATGGGCGGCTATATCACGTTCCCGGCCGGCATGATGGCCTCGCTGCTGGGCCGTCCGCTGGTGCTGCACGAGCAGAACTCGATTGCCGGACTGGCCAACAAGGTGTTGGCCAAGGTCGCCGATCGCGTACTGTGCGCGTTCCCGGATGCGCTGCCGGACAGCGAATGGACTGGCAATCCGGTACGGGCCGAACTGGCAACGATTCCGGCGCCCGAGTCGCGCTACGACCATCGCACCGGCCCGCTGCGCATCCTGGTGGTGGGCGGCAGCCTTGGCGCGGCGGCGTTGAACGACGTGGTACCGAAGGCGTTGGCGTTGCTGCCCGAGGCTGGACGGCCGGTGGTGAAGCACCAGGCCGGGGCCAAGCAGATCGACCAGCTGCGCGCGAACTACGCGGCGGCGGGCGTGGCCGGCGAGACCGTGCCATTTATCGACGACATGGCGGCGGCCTATGCCGACGCCGACCTGGTCATCTGCCGTGCCGGTGCGATGACGGTTTCGGAAGTGGCGGCCGCCGGTGTGGCCGCGCTGTTCGTGCCGTTCCCGCACGCGGTGGACGACCATCAGACCACCAATGCGAAGTTCCTGTCGAAGCAGGGCGCCGCGTTGCTGGTGCAACAGAACGAATTGACCGCGCAAGGGCTGGCACAAACGATCGCCGGCCTGGACCGCGTTCAACTGAAGGACATGGCGCGCGCTGCGCGCAG
The DNA here is from genome assembly GCF_057315035.1 of Cupriavidus sp. Lineage (NCBI taxonomy): Bacteria > Pseudomonadati > Pseudomonadota > Betaproteobacteria > Burkholderiales > Burkholderiaceae > Cupriavidus > Cupriavidus sp. Next base: position 24,260 of record NZ_DBHKYV010000040.1, read on the forward strand.
CCTGGCCAAACCGGAGGCAACCCGGCGCGTCGCCGAGATCTGCCGCCAGATGGCGGGTGACAAGTGAAACCGATTCAATGAAGCATATCGTCAAGAACATCCATTTCGTAGGTATCGGCGGGGTCGGCATGAGCGGCATCGCCGAGGTCCTGCTGAACCTGGGCTACAAGGTCTCCGGCTCCGACATGGGCAGCAATGCTGCCACGCGGCGCCTGGCCTCGCTCGGCGCACGCGTTTGCCACGGCCACGATGCCGCCAACGTGGAAGGCGCCAATGCCGTGGTGGTATCCACCGCGGTGAGCAATGACAACCCCGAAGTACTGGCTGCACGGGCCAAGCGCATTCCCGTGGTGCCGCGCGCCGTGATGCTGGCCGAGCTGATGCGCCTGAAGCAGGGCGTCGCGATTGCCGGCACGCATGGCAAGACCACCACCACGAGCCTGGTGGCTTCGGTGCTGGCCGAAGGCGGGCTCGATCCCACGTTCGTGATCGGCGGCCGCCTCAATTCGGCTGGCGCGAATGCACGCCTGGGTACCGGCGACTTCATCGTGGCCGAGGCCGATGAATCCGATGCGTCGTTCCTGAACCTGTTCCCGGTGATGGAAGTCATCACCAATATCGACGCCGACCACATGGACACCTACGGGCACGACTTTGCCCGGCTCAAGCAGGCGTTCGTGGAGTTCACGCAGCGCCTGCCGTTCTATGGCATCGCGGTGCTGTGCGTCGATGATCCGAACGTGCGCGAGATCCTGCCGTTCGTGTCCAAGCCCGTGGTGCGCTACGGCTTTGCCGAGGATGCCCAGATCCGCGCGATCAATGCGCGGGCCGTCGATGGCCAGATGCATTTCACCGTGCTGCGCCAGCTGAATGGCCACGCCGAGCCGCCGCTGGACATTGTGCTGAACCTGCCCGGCGACCACAACGTGCAGAACGCGCTGGCCGCGATCGCGATTGCCACGGAACTGGAAGTACCGGATGCCGCCATCGTGAAGGCGCTGCGTGAATTCCACGGCGTGGGCCGCCGCTTCCAGCGCTACGGCGAGGTGGCCACGCCCGACGGCGCCGGCACCTTCACGCTGGTTGATGACTATGGTCACCATCCGGTGGAAATGGCCGCCACGCTGGCCGCCGCGCGCGGCGCGTTCCCTGGCCGCCGCCTGGTGCTGGCGTTCCAGCCGCATCGCTTCACGCGGACGCGCGACTGCTTCGAGGATTTCGTAAAGGTGCTTGGTACCGTCGACGCACTGCTGCTGGGCGAGGTCTACGCCGCCGGCGAGGCGCCGATCGTGGCGGCCGACGGGCGCGCCATGACCCGCGCGCTGCGGGTGGCCAACAAGGTGGAACCCGTTTTTGTCGAACAGATTGAAGACATGCCGCAGTCGATCCTGAATGCCGTGCGACCTGGCGATGTGGTCGTGACGATGGGCGCCGGTTCGATCGGCGCCGTACCGGGACAACTGGTCTCGCACCAGACCGGAGGCCAGCAATGAGCTTCGTGGCCAATCCCAATATCGATCCGAAATCGCTGGGCAAGGTTGGCGTGCTGCTGGGCGGACGCTCGGCCGAGCGCGAGATCTCGCTGATGTCCGGCAACGGCGTGCTGGCGGCGCTGCAGGCGCGCGGCGTGGATGCCCATCCGTTCGACCCGGCGCTGCAGTCGGTGGCCGAACTGGCCGCGGCAAAGTTCGACCGCGTTTTCATCGCGCTGCACGGCCGTTACGGCGAGGACGGCACGATGCAGGGCCTGCTCGAACAGCTGGGCGTGCCCTATACGGGTAGCGGCGTGCTGGCTTCGGCGTTGTCCATGGACAAGCAGGCAACCAAGCGGTTGTGGATGACGCACGGCCTGGCCACCCCGCGCTTTGCGATGCTGCACGCCGACACCGATTTCGACGCAGTGGTCAGGGATCTTGGCCTGCCGCTGATCGTCAAGCCGGCCCGCGAAGGCTCGTCGATCGGCCTGACCAAGGTCACAGCCGCGGACCAGATGCGCGACGCATTCGAGAAAGCGGCAGGGCTCGATGCCGACGTCATTGCCGAGACGTTCATCGACGGCGCCGAGCTGACTTGCCCGGTCGTGGGCGAGGGTTCGACAGCCGAAGCACTGCCGGTAATCAAGATTGTCGCGCCCGAGTCGAACTACGACTATCAAAATAAGTACTTTACTGACGTTACCCAATACCTGTGCCCCTCAACTTTGCCTGAGGCGCTCGAGAACGAAGTGCGCGCCCTGGCGGTCGAAGCATTCCGCGTATTGGGCTGCCGTGGCTGGGCCCGTGCCGACGTAATGCTGACACGCGATGGCAAGCCGTACCTGCTTGAAATGAATACGTCCCCGGGCATGACCAGCCATTCGCTCGTGCCGATGGCGGCGCGTGCGCAGGGCATCAGCTACGAGGACTTCGCGATGCAGGTGCTGGCCCTGGCCACGCTCGACCTGCATCCGAACGAACACTGGAAACCCGAGTAACCGCAAGACAACCGGCAATACGCCTGACTGACGAACATGTGGCAAAACGCGCGCCTGCTTAACCTGATCGCCTCAGCGCTATACGCGCTGGTGGCGCTCATGGCGCTCGGCGCCGGCCTGCTGTGGCTGGCGCAACGGCCTGTGTTCGCCATCACCCATGTGGAACTGACATCGATGGGTGGCGGTCAGTTGCGGCACGTGAATGCGCCGAGCGTACGCGCCAATGCGCTGGGCAAGCTGTCGGGCAATTTCTTCACGCTGGATCTCAACGCCGCGCGCCAGGCTTTTGAATCGGTGCCGTGGGTGCGCCATGCCAGCGTGCGGCGCGAATGGCCGAACGGCCTCGCGGTGCAGGTGGAAGAGCACGAAGCCCTTGGCACCTGGGGCGGCGCGGACAGCGGCAGGCTGATCAACACCTATGGCGAGGTGTTCGTGGCCAATACCGCCGAGGCCGAAGAGGATGCCCAGCTGCTGGCGCTGGACGGGCCGCCGGACAGCGAGGAAGACGTGGTCGGGAAGCTCGAGATCATGCGTGAGTGGTTCAAGCCGATCAAGGTCGAACCGCTGGCGGTGGCGTTGTCGGGGCGCTATGCGTGGCGCGCCAGGTTGTCCAACGGCATGGTGATCGAGTTCGGGCGCGAGCAGACCGACGAGGACCGGACGGCGATGGAAGCGCGGGTCAAGCGCTTCGTGGCGTCGTGGCCGCAGCTGACGGAGCAATGGGGCAAGCAGATCGAGTATGCCGATCTGCGCTACCCGAACGGTTTCGCGATCCGCACGGCCAGCGTGCGCTTCCTGACCGATGCGCAGGCAGCCGCCGCAGCCAAGGCCGCGGCCAAGGCGGCGGGCGCGGCAACCCCACAGGCGGCTTCGGCCGGTAACACCAACAACAATCCGACGCGACTCAAGAGTAAGAACGCGGAGAAAACTCGATGAGCAAGGAATACAAGGACCTACTGGTCGGTCTCGATATCGGCACCTCGAAGGTGGCGGCCGTGGTGGCGGAACTGCGCCCCGACGGCAGCTATGAGGTCATCGGGATGGGCCAGTCCGAGTCCAAGGGTCTGAAGAAGGGGGTCGTGGTCAACATCGAGGCCACCGTGCAGTCGATCCAGCGTGCGCTGGAGGAGGCCGAACTGATGGCCGACTGCAAGATTGCCGAGGTGTTCACGGGCATCGCCGGCAGCCACATCCGCAGCTTCAATTCCAGCGGCATGGTGGCAATCAAGGACAAGGAAGTCACGCAGACCGACGTGGCCCGCGTGATCGAAACCGCCAAGGCGGTGAATATCCCGACCGACCAGCAGATCCTGCACATCCTGACGCAGGAATTCATCATCGACGGCCAGGAAGATGTGCGCGAGCCCATCGGCATGAGCGGCATCCGCCTGGAAGTGAAGGTGCATATCGTCACTGGCGCGGTCAGCGCGGCCCAGAACATCGTCAAGTGCGTGCGCCGCTGCGGCCTGGAAGTGCACGACCTGATCCTGCAGCCGCTGGCATCGAGCCTGGCCGTGCTGACTGAGGACGAGAAGGAACTGGGCGTGGTGCTGGTCGATATCGGCGGCGGCACCACCGACATCGCCATCTTCAGCGAAGGTGCGATCCGCCATACGGCGGTGATCCCCATTGCCGGCGACCAGATCACCAACGATATCGCCATGGCACTGCGCACGCCGACGCCGGACGCCGAGGATATCAAGATGCAGTACGGCATCGCCAAGCAGGCGATCGCCGATCCGGAAGACATGATCGAGGTGCCTGGCGTAGGCGACCGCGGCACGCGCACGCTGAGCCGCCAGGCGCTGGCCGCGGTGATCGAGCCGCGTATCGAGGAACTCTATTCGCTGGTGCACCAGGTGGTGCGCGAATCGGGTTACGAGGAATTGCTGTCGTCGGGCGTGGTGATTACCGGCGGTACGGCGATGATGCCGGGCATGGTGGAACTGGGTGAGGACATCTTCCTGAAGCCCGTGCGAGTGGGTGTGCCCGAGTATCGCGGCAACCTGCACGAGGTGGTGAAGAGCCCGCGCTATTCCACGGTGATGGGTTTGCTGCAGGAAGGCTGCGTGCAACGCATGCGTGGCCGCAAGGTGGCCGTGCAGAGCGGGCAGGTCAAGCAGGTATGGACCCGCATGAAGGAATGGTTTGTCGGCAACTTCTGATGCCGGAATGTGTCAGCTAGGTTTGGCGCAACGTATTTCAAACGGTTTTATTGGCTAGTAGTTCTTTGATGGTTTTTTGTTCAGAAACCAAGGGTTGCGGCGGGGAGGCTGCAGCGTTTGGGGACTGATTCTTCTCGGAGGCAGTGATGGACTTTGACATGATCGAAACGGAGATTCAGGACGGCACCATCATCAAGGTGGTGGGCGTGGGTGGCGCGGGCGGCAACGCCGTGCAGCACATGATCAGCCGTGGTGTGCAGGGCGTGGAATTCATTTGCATGAACACCGACGCCCAGGCACTGAAGCGCTCGACGGCGTCGCGCGTCCTGCAGCTCGGCAATTCGGGTCTGGGTGCCGGCGCCAAGCCGGAAGTGGGTCGCAACTGCGCTGAAACGGCGCGCGAGCAGATTGCCGATTCCCTGCGCGGTGCGCACATGGTCTTCATCACTGCCGGCATGGGCGGCGGTACCGGTACCGGTGCCGCGCCGATCGTGGCGCAGGTGGCCAAGGAAATGGGCATCCTGACCGTGGGCGTGGTCAGCAAGCCGTTCGAGTTCGAAGGTGCGCGTCGCGCCAAGGTGGCCGAACATGGTTCGAGCGAGCTGGAGTCGTCGGTGGATTCGCTGATCGTTGTGCTCAACGAGAAGCTGTTCGAAGTCATGGGCGACGACGCCGAGATGGACAAGTGCTTCCAGTGCGCCGACGACGTGCTGCATAACGCCGTGGCCGGCATTGCCGAAATCATCAATGTCGACGGTCTCGTGAACGTCGACTTCGAAGACGTGAAGACGGTGATGGGCGAGCAGGGCAAGGCCATGATGGGCACGGCGACCGTGTCCGGCGTGGACCGCGCCCGCCTGGCGGCCGAGCAGGCCGTGGCCAGCCCGCTGCTGGAAGGCGTGGACCTGTCCGGCGCGCGTGGCGTGCTGGTCAACATCACGGCCAGCCGTTCGCTGAAGCTGTCGGAAACCAAGGAAGTCATGAACACGATCCGCAGCTATGCCGCGGAGGATGCGACCGTGATCTTCGGTACGGTGTACGACGATTCGATGAGCGACGCGCTGCGCGTGACCGTGGTGGCCACGGGCCTGGGCCGTTCGGCCAAGAAGCAGCAGCCGATGACGCTGCTGAAGACCGGCACGGACAACATCCCGGTGCAGATGATGGCAGGCCTGACCGCTGCCCCGTCGCATGCCGCGCCGGACTACAGCAACCTGGATACCCCGGCAGTGTGGCGCAGTTCGCGTGAGTCGGCATCGGCCCACGTGGCGGCGCTGCAGGAGAAGGGTGTGGACACGTACGACATCCCGGCCTTCCTGCGCAAGCAGGCAGACTGAGTGGGCGCCGGCAGGGCAGCGGCAACAGTCGCGCGCCTGGCAGGTTGTTCAAGGTCCGATCCGCGTCGCCCGAGCGCTCCCTATCCGCTCGGCCAACGCCTGGACTGACGCAACCCGTCAGCGTGCCCGGCTGTGCTGTGCCCGTGCCATACGTAGTCCATCGCATCCCGTTGCCGGGGTAGGCAGGCCATCGGCCGCCTCCCCGGACTGGTTTCCCGCCCCCCCGGTTGCGGGATGTCTCCGTCCGCGCGGCGCGTCTATCCAGACGCGCCGCGTGGCGTTTCCAAGGCAAGGTATTTCCTGCTGCACCTGCGATCCGTCCCGCTTGGTTGCGACGGCATCCGCCCCTATGATGCATGCAGGGTTTTTCCTGAGAGGACAGATTTCCATGATCGCAGTTGGCCAGCGCGTCCCGGACGCCACGTTGTACGAGTTCTTTGAAACCGAAGCCGGCGGATGCTCGCTGGGTCCCAATGCGTTCCCGGTTGCCGAACTGGTCAAGGGCAAGAAGATCGTCGTGTTCGGACTGCCCGGTGCGTTCACGCCGACCTGCTCGGCCAAGCACGTGCCCGGCTACCTGAAGCTCAACGACGCGCTGCGCGCCGCTGGTGTGGACGAAGTCTGGTGCCACTCGGTCAACGACGCGTTCGTGATGGGGGCCTGGGGCCGTGAGCAGAAGGCCGGCGGCAAGGTGCGCATGATGGCCGATGGCGCGGCGCAATGGGCCAAGGGCCTCGGTCTGGACCAGGACTTGAGCCAGCGCGGACTTGGTGTACGGGCCAAGCGCTATGCCATGGTGATCGACGACGGTGTGGTCTCGCACCTGTTTGTCGAGGAGCCGGGCGAATTCAAGGTCAGCAGCGCCGAAGCTGTATTGGAAGCGTTGCGCGCCTGACACGAAGCGTGTCTGTTAAGTGGCTTATTGGGCTCTCCATTAACAATGCCTAACACCCCGACACAAAGTGGTGCAGCGCAATACACCGAGTGGTGGTAGTATCGCGTTATTGGTTTTTAAGCCCAATAGCTTTTAATAATAGTTGAGGCCGTCATGCTCAAACAGCGCACTATCAAATCCCTGGTGAAGACGGTCGGCATTGGTTTGCACTCGGGTCGCAAGGTGACGCTGTCGCTGAGGCCCGCTCCCGCCGATGCCGGCATCGTCTTCACCCGCGTCGACCTGCCGGAACCGGTGGAGATTCCCGCCGCCGCCTCGGCCATCGGCGATACGCGCCTGGCTTCGGTGCTGCAGAAGAACGGCGCGCGCGTTTCCACGGTCGAGCACTTGATGTCGGCTTGCGCCGGTCTCGGTATCGACAATCTCTATGTCGATGTGGACGCCGAGGAAATTCCGATCATGGACGGCAGCGCCGCGTCGTTCGTGTTCCTGCTGCAGTCGGCCGGTATTGAAGAGCAACCGGCGGCCAAGCGCTTCATTCGCGTAAAGAAGGCCGTCGAAGTGCGCGAGGGCGACAAGCTGGCCCGGCTCGAGCCGTTCTTCGGTTTCAAGCTCGCGTTCACGATCGACTTCCGCCATCCGGCTGTCGACAAGACCGGCCAGACGTTCTCGATCGATTTTGCCGACACCAGCTACGTGCGCGAGATTGCCCGTGCCCGTACGTTCGGTTTTGCCCATGAAGTGGAAGCGCTGCGCGAAATGGGCCTGGCCCGTGGCGGTAGCCTCGACAATGCGATCGTGCTCGACGAGCACCGCATGCTGAACAACGAGGAACTGCGCTATGGCGATGAGTTCGTGCGCCACAAGATTCTCGACGCCATCGGCGACCTGTACGTGGTGGGCCATCCGCTGATCGGCTCGTACATCGCCCACAAGTCGGGCCATGGCCTGAACAACCAGCTGCTGCGTGCGCTGCTGGCGGACCAGGAAGCCTACGAATTCGTAACCTTCGACAAGGTCGAGGAAGCCCCGGTGGCTTTCCTGCCGCAGGTGCAGCCAGCCTTCGCCTGATCGACGTCAAGCATCAAGCAAAAACCCCGCGACTCGCAAGAGCGCGGGGTTTTTTAGTCTGGTACTTGTAGCCGTTGTTATGCGCACCCCTCGCCCACGCAGTGGGAGAGGGGTGGGGGAGAGGGCAAAGCGGTTCAAAATGCGACCAACGCATCTTGATGCGCTGGCCCTCTCCCCCGGCCCCTCTCCCGCGTTGCGGGCGAGGGGAGCAAATCAACACACCCTACCGATCTACCGATGCCGGGCCAGCAAGGCCTCCACCGCATCCCGCAATGGCGATGCCTCGAGGTTGTGGGCAAGCTCATCCATGCTTTGCAGTCCGTTGGCAGGGATGTTCGCACCACGCGGCTTGCGCTCAACCGGACCGGTGTCCCAGTCTGCGCGGCCTACCTCGGGTTGTACCCGCACACGGATTGCAGTAACCTTCGAGCCACGTTGTTGCAACCGGGAAAGTAGTGTCGGCACCACCTGTCGAACCCGCGCCGCCGCCGCGCCATGGGCGGCCAGCAACAGCAGCGTCTGCTCCGTTTGCGGTCCCCGGCCGTCGGTCTTGATACCGGCAACGGCAATCCCGGCCCGCATTGCTGGTGGCAGCAGCGCAAAGACTTCCGCTTCCAGTGACGCCAGTTGCCGTGCCGTCTGCATCAGTGCAGAAACCGGCCCGGCCTTGGCCAGCCAGTCGTTGAGTGGCTTGGCTGAAGGTGTCTGGAAAGCGTGGTGGGTGAACAAGCGCATGCACGCATTCTAGCGCGCAATCCCTGCCCGTCCGAGAGCCGGGATGCGATGCCTGCATGCACACCGGAGCCGTGTGGCTCCGTCTTGGGGATGGGAAGGTCATGCAAATCATCGTGCTGCATCCGCGCGAGCCGCGGGTATTCCGTTTTCAGTTGACACGCGTGCGCGTGACGCTGCTCGCCATTGCGCTTTGCCTGTTGGTGGCGGCCGCTTCGTCGGGACTGACGTGGCTGGTGGCGCGCAACCAGGCGGCGCCCGAACTGTCGCGCCAGGCACGCGACAATACTTACCTGCGTGAGAACCTTGCCGTGATGGCTGCCCACCTGGGCGAGCTGCAGGCCCGCATGGTGCGACTCGACGCACTCGGCGAACGGGTCTCCGGCATGGTCGGGATCGCGCCCCAGGAGTTCGATTTCCGCCATCGCCCGGCACGCGGCGGCCCGGCCAGCCCGGCGTTGTCCAGCGACCTGACGCTGCCCGAACTGCGCGACGAACTTGCGCGGCTGGGCGAGCAGGCCGACCATCGCGCCGACTATTTCGATGTCATCGAGACCGCACTGATGGACCGGCTACTACGCGAACGCCGCCAGCCCAGCGTGATGCCGGTGGCAGCGGGCTACGACGGATCGGGCTTCGGCACGCGTCTCGACCCGTTCACTGGCCGGCGCACCCGGCACGAAGGCGTGGACTTTGTCGCGCCATCCGGCACACCGATCCTGGCTGCAGCGGGTGGCGTGGTGGTGGCATCCGAATGGCATCCCGAGTACGGCAACATGATCGATATCGATCACGGCGACGGGCTCAAGACACGTTACGCGCATGCGTCGAAAGCGCTGGTAAAGGCAGGTGACCTGGTGCGCCCGGGCCAGCTGATCGGGCGAGTGGGCAGTACCGGCAGGTCCACGGGCGCACACCTGCATTTCGAGGTGCATGTGAACGGCATACCGCGCAACCCGGGCGCATTCCTGAGCGCGGCGGCGCCTGCGCCCGCCCAGGCACCGCTGGCGGCCGCGCCGGTACCCACGGACCGCTCGGCGATTCGCTGAACCCCACACATGGGGGCAATGCGGAACATTGAAGCTGGCCCGGCTGTCCCAACCTGCTGAGCACGCCGCCAGGCAACTGGACCAGGCATGTTGCACATGTGCAGAATCTGTGCTGGCAACACGCCCGGTCAGGACATCGGCACATGATAAACTCGGCGTTTCGCGCCAATCTACCCATACCTCGTGCTGGTCCTGCCCAGGCAGGGCGTCAGCGCAGGTGAAAGCACTCGATGATCACGGGCCTTCTCAAGAAAGTCTTCGGCAGCCGCAACGAACGGCTGATCAAACAATATCTTCGCACGGTCGTGCAGATCAACGCGTTGGAGCCGAAGTTCGAAGCGCTTTCGGACGACGAGCTGCGTGGCATGACCGAGACGTTCCGTCAGCGCCACGCGGGCGGCGAATCGCTTGAAGCGCTGCTTCCCGAGGCCTTTGCCGTCTGCCGCGAGGCCAGCAAGCGCGTCATGAAGATGCGCCATTTCGACGTCCAGATGATCGGCGGCATGGTGCTGAACGACAACAAGATCGCCGAAATGCGCACCGGCGAAGGCAAGACGCTGACCGCCACGCTGGCCGTGTACCTCAATGCATTGACCGGCAAGGGCGTGCACGTGGTGACGGTGAACGACTACCTGGCCCAGCGCGATGCCGAGTGGATGGGGCGCCTGTACAACTTCCTGGGCCTGTCGGTGGGTGTGAACCTGTCGCAGATGCCGCATGACCAGAAGCAGGTGGCCTACAACTCGGACATCACCTACGGCACCAATAACGAGTTCGGCTTCGACTATCTGCGCGACAACATGGTCTACGACCCGTCGCAGCGCGTGCAGCGGCCGCTGCACTACGCGATCGTCGACGAAGTGGACTCGATCCTGGTCGATGAAGCGCGTACGCCGCTGATCATCTCGGGTCAGGCCGAGAACCAGACCGACCTCTACCAGCGCATGAACGGCATTCCGAAGCTGCTGGAGCGCCAGATCGGCGAGGAAAAGGCGGACGGCACCGGCGTCGAGAAGCCGGGCGACTACTACGTCGACGAGAAGGGCCATCAGGTCTACCTGACCGAGGCCGGCCACGAGAAGGCCGAGCAGATCCTGGCCGCCCAGGGCCTGATCAGCGAGGGCGAGTCGCTCTACGCGCCGCAGAACATCACGCTGATGCATCATCTGTACGCTGCCCTGCGTGCGCAAAGCCTGTTCCATCGCGACCAGCACTATGTGGTGCAGAACGACGAAGTGGTGATCGTCGATGAATTCACGGGCCGCCTGATGACGGGCCGCCGCTGGTCCGACGGCCTGCACCAGGCCGTGGAAGCCAAGGAAGGCGTGACGATCCAGCAGGAAAACCAGACGCTGGCCACGATCACGTTCCAGAACTACTTCCGCATGTACGAGAAGCTGGCCGGCATGACCGGTACAGCCGACACCGAAGCCTACGAATTCCAGGAAATCTACGGCCTGGAAGTGGTGGTGATCCCGACCAACCGCCAGGCCCAGCGCAAGGACCTGCAGGACCAGATCTACAAGACGTCGAAGGAGCGCTACGACGCCGTGGTACGCGATATCCGCGACTGCTTCGAGCGCGGCCAGCCGGTGCTGGTGGGTACCACGTCGATCGAGACTTCCGAATACCTGTCGGACCTGCTGAACAAGGAAAAGCTGCCGCACCAGGTGCTGAACGCCAAGCAGCATGAGCGCGAAGCCGAAATCGTGGCCCAGGCAGGCCGTCCGAAGATGATCACGATCGCCACCAACATGGCCGGCCGTGGTACCGACATCGTGCTTGGCGGCAATGTCGAGAAGCAGTCGGGCTTTATCGAAGCCGACGCGGGCCTGTCGGATGCCGAGAAGGCCGCGAAGATCGACCATCTCAAGAACGAATGGCAGTCCCTGCACGAGCAGGTCAAGGCGGCCGGTGGCCTGCATATCGTGGGTACCGAGCGTCATGAATCGCGCCGGATCGACAACCAGCTGCGCGGCCGTGCCGGCCGCCAGGGTGACCCGGGTTCGTCGCGCTTCTACTTGTCGCTGGACGACCAGTTGCTGCGTATCTTTGCCGGCGACCGCGTGCGCGCGATCATGGAACGCCTGAAGATGCCAGAGGGCGAGCCGATCGAGGCCGGTATCGTGACGCGCTCGATCGAATCGGCGCAGCGCAAGGTGGAAGGCCGCAACTTCGATATCCGCAAGCAGCTGCTGCAGTACGACGATGTGTCCAACGACCAGCGCAAGGAAATCTACAAGCTTCGTAACGACGTGCTCGAAGCCCAGGATGTTGGCGACATGGTGGCCAACCTGCGTGAGAGCGTAATCATCGAACTGTTCCGCGACCATGTGCCTGCGGAGAGCATGGAAGAGCAGTGGGATATCGTCGGCCTGGAGCAGCGCCTGCGTGACGACTGGAGCCTGGAAGTACCGCTGGCCAAGACCATCGAGGGCGCGCAGAGCATCGAGGACGATGAACTGCTGAACCTGATCCTGTCGACGGCGCGTGAGACCTACGACGCCAAGGTAGGCCAGGTAGGCCGCGAGTCGTTTGCCGGCTTCGAGCGCTCGGTGATGCTGCAAAGCATCGACACCCATTGGCGTGAACACCTGGCCGCGCTCGATCACCTGCGCCAGGGCATTCATCTGCGCGGCTACGCGCAGAAGGATCCGAAGCAGGAATACAAGCGCGAGTCGTTCGAACTGTTTGCGCGCCTGCTCGACGTGATCAAGAGCGAAGTCACGCGCGTGGTGTTCAACGTGCAGATCCAGTCGCCGGAGCAGCTTGAACAGGCGTCCGAGCAGATCGAGGAAGGTCTTTCGCACCTAGAGAACGTGCAGTACAAGCATGACGAGTTTGCCGAAGGTGCCGAACCCGTGGAGCGCGCGTCGCCGCGCAGCAGCACGGCAGCCGCCGCGATGGCGGCCATGGGCGGCGGCGATGTGGAATTCGCCGGCATGCCCAAGGTTGGCCGCAACGATCCGTGCCCGTGCGGATCGGGCAAGAAGTTCAAGCAGTGCCACGGCAAGCTGAGCTGAACGCAAGCCGCAACTGCCGGTGAGCGTGCGGATGTGACGCACGACACCGACCATGTACCAGGACATGCCCGCTTGATCTGTGTATCAAGCGGGCATGTTCGTCAGATGCACCAGAGATCAGAGACGATCAGAGAATTCGAGGAAACGAACATGCCCGTGAACCTGCCACTGCCCCAGGCAGAAAACCTGAAATCCGTCGCTGGAGTCGAACTCGGCTGGGCCGAGGGTGGCATCCGCAAGGCCAATCGCAAGGACGTGCTCGTGGTGAAGGTGGCCGAGGGCAGCACGGCGGCTGGCGTGTTCACGCAGAACCGTTTTTGCGCGGCACCGGTCCAGGTCTGCCGCGAGCATCTGGCCGCGGGCGCAGGCATCCGCGCACTCGTGGTCAACACGGGCAATGCCAATGCGGGTACCGGTGAGCCGGGCCTGGCCGCGGCGCGCGCCACCTGCGAAGCGCTGGCGAAGCAGCTCGGTATTGCCGCGAACCAGGTCTTGCCGTTTTCGACGGGCGTGATCCTGGAGCAATTGCCGGTGGATCGCCTGACCGCCGCGCTGCCGGCGGCAATCGCCAATGCGCGCGCCGATAACTGGCTGGCCGCCGCCGAATCGATCATGACCACCGATACGCAGCCCAAGGCGGCATCGCGCACGGTGCAGATCGACGGCAAGACCGTGACGCTGTCGGGTATCAGCAAGGGTGCCGGCATGATCCGCCCGAACATGGCAACGATGCTCGGCTTTATCGCCATGGACGCCGCCGTGGCCCAGCCGGTGCTGCAGAAGCTGGTGGCGCATGCGGCCGACCACTCGTTCAACAGCATCACGATCGATGGCGATACGTCGACCAATGACTCGTTCGTGCTGATTGCCTCGGGCAAGTCGGGTGCCAATGTCAGCACCGCCGAAGGTCCGGCGTTCGAAGCGCTGCGCGATGCGGTGACCGCACTGGCCCAGGAGCTGGCGCAGATGATCGTGCGCGATGGCGAAGGCGCCACCAAGCTGATGACGATCCGCGTCGAAGGCGGCAAGGATGTGGCCGAGTGCCGCCAGATCGCCTATGCCGTGGCGCATTCCCCGCTGGTCAAGACTGCGTTCTATGCGTCGGACCCCAATCTTGGCCGCATCCTGGCGGCAATCGGCTATGCCGGTGTGAACGACCTCGATGTCGACCGCGTGAACCTGTGGCTCGACGACGTCTGGGTGGCACGCGATGGCGGCCGCAACCCCGAGTATCGTGAAGAAGACGGCCAGCGCGTGATGAAGCAGGCCGAGATCACCGTCCGTATCGCCCTGGGCCGTGGCAATGCCGAGGCCACCGTGTGGACCTGCGACCTCTCGCACGACTACGTGTCGATCAACGCCGACTACCGTTCGTAATTCGAAAAGAAGCGCCCCATGTCCGATCTTGCTACCCGCCTCGATGGTTTCCTTGCCCGTCTTGAACAATGGCTGCCGCCGGAATTGACCGACGCGGACTGGAAGGAGGCGGTAGCGTTTCGCTGGCGCAAGCGGCAAAGCCTGTTTGGCAATATCGGCTATCTGCAGGCAATTCGCCAGTTGCCGCCGATCCATCTGAACGATCTGAAGAACATTGATCGACAGAAGGATTCGATCGTGGCCAATACGCGGCAGTTCGTGAAGAACCTGCCCGCCAACAACGTGCTGCTGACCGGCGCGCGTGGCACCGGCAAGTCGTCCCTGATCAAGGCGATCCTGAACGAATTCGTGCAGGATGGCTTGCGTCTGGTGGAAGTCGACAAGGACGATCTGGGCGACCTCGGCGATATCGTTGAAAAACTTGCATCGCGTCCGGAACGCTTCGTGGTTTTCTGCGATGACCTGTCGTTCGAGGAAGGCGAATCGGGCTACAAGTCGCTGAAATCGGCGCTCGACGGCTCGGTGGCGGCGCAATCGGACAACGTGCTGATCTATGCCACGTCGAACCGGCGCCATTTGTTGCCCGAGTACATGAAGGACAACGAGACCTACCACCACACGGCCGATGGCGAGATCCATCCGGGCGAGGTGGTGGAAGAGAAGATCTCGCTGTCGGAGCGCTTTGGCCTGTGGCTGTCGTTTTATCCGCCGAAGCAGGATGAGTACCTGGCCATCGTGGGCCACTGGCTCTCGCATTTCGGTTGCACGCCGACCGATATCGAGGCGGCGCGCGGTGATGCACTGGTGTGGGCCCTGGAGCGCGGATCGCGCTCGGGTCGCGTGGCGTGGCAATTTGCGCGCGACTGGGGTGGCAAGCATGGCAAGCCGTTCATTGCGGACAAGGAATAATCGGGCATGACTGGTCAGGTGGAAACCGTGACAACGGCCGACGGGCAGACGCGCAAGGTCACCGAAGTGGCGGTTGGCGTAATGATCCAGCCCGACGGCCGTTTCCTGCTGGCACAGCGCCCGGCGGGCAAGCCGTACGAAGGTTACTGGGAATTCCCGGGCGGCAAGCTGGAGCCGGGGGAGTCCGTGGAGGCCGCGCTGGCGCGCGAGCTGCACGAGGAGCTCGGGCTCGATATCGTGCACAGCGAACGCTGGCACACGCTGGAACATGACTATCCGCATGCCTATGTGCGGCTGTATTTCTGCAAGATCACCGACTGGCGCGGCGACCCGGTCGGCCGCGAAGGCCAGGCGTTTGCGTGGCAGGCGGTGCCCGTGGATGTGGGGCCGCTGCTACCGGCGACGATCCCGGTCGTCGACTGGCTGGCCGAGGAATCGCGCGGCAGCTGAATGTAGTAAGAAAAGCCCGGCTTTGGCCGGGCTTTTTTTTTGCAACCAACCAGCCAACCAACACGAATCAGGAGGCTCAATGCAACGTGTCGATCGTATCGATGACGCCGTTTCGCTGCCCGAACTGACGCTACGGGGCATCATCCTTGGTGCCTTGATCACGGTGGTCTTCACCGCTTCCAATATCTATCTTGGCCTCAAGGTCGGGCTCACGTTCTCGTCGGCGATCCCGGCCGCCGTGATCTCGATGGCCGTGCTGCGACTGTTCCCGCGCGCGAACATCCTTGAGAACAATATGGTGCAGACGCAGGCATCGGCTGCCGGCACCTTGTCGTCGATCATCTTTATCCTGCCGGGCCTGGTCATGCTGGGGCACTGGCAGGGGTTTCCATTCTGGCAGACGCTGGCGATCTGCGCGGCCGGGGGCATGCTGGGCGTGATCTTCAGCATTCCGCTGCGCCATGCGATGGTGGTGCAGAGCGATCTGCCATACCCCGAAGGCGTGGCGGCAGCCGAGATCCTGCGCGTGGGCAGCGCCGGCCAGGATGCCACGGGCAAGCAGCAGGCAACCGGCATGGCCGACCTGCTGGCCGGTGGGGTGGCTGCGGGCCTGTTCAGCTTTGCGGCGGGCGGCCTGCGCGTACTGGCTGAAGGCGCGAACGCGTGGTTCGCGGTGGGCGCATCGGTGGTACGGCTGTCGATGGGATTTTCGCTGGCGCTGGTGGGGGCGGGCTATCTGGTCGGCATTGTCGGCGGGCTGGCCATGTTGCTTGGACTGGTGCTGACCTGGGGCATCGCGGTGCCGTGGCTGACCGCGGTGACTCCCATGCCGTCGGGCGCGACGTTGCAGAGCTTCGGCACGTCGGTCTGGAGCTCGCAGGCACGCTTTATTGGCGCTGGCACGATTGGCATCGCGGCGATCTGGACGCTTGGCACGTTGTTCAAGCCGATGGTGCAGGGCGTGCGGGCCTCGATGGGAGCCCTGCGCGGCGGTGCGGCTGGCCCGGGCGGTCAGATGCCGCGTACGCAGCGTGACATGCCGGCGCTATGGATCGGCGTCATCACGCTGGTGCTGCTGGTAGTGCTGGCGCTGACATTTGCCCATTTCCTCGCACCTGCGCCGCTCAAAGCCAGCGCGCAGTGGAGGCTTGTCGCTTGCGCGGTGCTGTTCGCATTCGTGTTCGGCTTCCTGGTGGCTGCCGCGTGCGGTTACATGGCCGGGCTGGTCGGCTCGTCGGCCAGTCCGATTTCGGGGATTGGCATCATTGCCGTGATTCTGGTCTCGCTGCTGATCCTGGGCCTGGGCACGCTCGATGGCCTGCTCGATACGCCTGCCGGCGGCAAGTTTGCGATCGCGCTGGCGATTTTCACCACGTCGGCCGTGGTGGCCGTGGCGTCGATCTCGAACGACAACCTGCAGGACCTGAAGACGGGCTGGCTGGTGGGCGCCACGCCGTGGCGCCAGCAGGTTGCCTTGCTGATTGGCTGTGTGGTCGGCGCGGCGGTGATTCCGCCAGTGCTTGAACTGCTCTACAACGCCTATGGTTTTGCCGGCGCATTGCCGCGCGCGGACATGGATCCCAACCAGGCACTCGCGGCACCGCAAGCCACGCTGATGACCGCGATTGCGACCGGCATTTTCACGCATCAGCTTAACTGGACCATGATCCTGATCGGCGTCGCCCTGGGCGTGGTGCTGATCTCGATCGACGAGATGCTGCGCAGGCGCGGCGGGACGGCGCGCCTGCCGGTGCTGGCCGTGGGTATTGGTATCTACCTGCCGCCGACGATCAGTTCGGCGCTGGTGGTGGGGGCGGTGTTGTCGTGGTGGCTGTTGCGCATGGAACGGCGACGCGCCGAAGCACGTGGCGACGACGTGAGGACCGTGCTCGATCACGCCGAACGGCGCGGCACACTGCTTGCGTCGGGGCTGATCGTCGGGGAAAGCCTGGTTGGCGTGGCATTGGCCGCGGTGATCGGCCTGTCGGGCAAGGAGGCACCGCTGGCGCTGGCCGGAGAAGGGTTTGCCGTCACGGCCCAATGGCTGGGTCTGGCTGCTTTTATTGCCGTGTGTATCGGATTCTGCCGCCGCGTGCTGGCGGCGCGGTGACTATGTGTTTGGGAGAAAATCCTCAGCTAGTCGTCTTCATCCGCCGGCAAATCCGGCGATGGGGTTTCGTCCGGCTTGCCGCCAATCACGTATTTTTCGGCGGCCCATGCGCCGAGATCGATCTGCTTGCAGCGATCGGAGCAGAACGGGCGGAACTTGTTTTCCGGCACCCAGGCTACATCCTTGCCACAGGTGGGACATTTGACGACGGCGGGCATCTGGGACTTCAGAAATTACAGAGCTTGAGCAGGAACGGAATGTCGGCGTCGACGGAGCGCGGTCGCATGTCGCCGTCCTGCTGGGTAAAGCGGACCCAGAGCATGTACTTGTTGGCGCTCATCTCGGGGATAAACGCCAGCAGCGACTCGTCCAGGTAGACCTGCATCAGCTGATAGCTGCGGCCCGAGAGCATTTGCTGATAGCTGCCGCCCGTTGCGATCACCTTGCCGCTTTGGCCAGATTCGCGCAGCAGGCGCAGCACGATCATCGCGCCCATGCGCAGCGAGGCCAGCGGTCGCGCCCACTTGAGGATATCGGCGCGCCGATCGTCGGCGGGCCGATGTTGCCAGGCAAAGTAGGCGGGAAGATCGAATTCGCAAGTGCCGCCGGGAATGATGGCGCGGCTGCGGATGCTGGTCAGCCACTCGTTGTCGGTCAGCAACTGGCCGGCCTTGCCAACGGTCTGGTTCAGCGCGGCGATGCCTTGCTCGATCTCGGTGATGACGCTGACCAGCGCATCCTGGTCGATCTGCGGATTCGCGCGCAGCGGGGCCAGGGCCTGGCGCTGGCGCTCGAGTTCCTTGATCAGGTCGGTCTTGAGATCGGCACGCCCGGCCACATCGATGATCTCGAAGATCGTGGTGATGGCAACGTGGTGCTGTAGCGGATGTTCCTGCCCGAGGAAATAATCCAGCCGATCGAACAGGTCTTCCAGGCGCAGGAGCGTCCTGATGCGTTCGTTGAAAGGATATTCGTACAGGATCAAGTCGGTATCCGGTGCTGCGCGCCGTGGCGGCGGTTCATTTCGGGCAAGGGCGCTTGTGCGGCCCGGTGCCGGTTTCCTCTGTGCAATGGTCGCGTTCGAGTCGCGGCGCAAGGGCCGAACATCATCACGCGTTGCACATTTGCATTTGCCGGCATGTTTCAGCGCATTCTATGCGAGTCGGGCCCTGAGGACAAATCGAATCTGCCCCGAGCGGCGTACGCGGGGCGTCACGCATGCGAACGGATGCGCCCGCAACGCCTATGCGCCGGTCTGTGCGGCCGACAGCTTGCGATACTGCACATCGAGCCGCGCCACTTGTGGTGCCAACGCGTCGGGTGGACCATCGTTGTCGATCACATCGTCGGCCACGGCCAGCCGCGCGGCGCGCGTGGCCTGCTTCTGCATGATGGCCTGAACCTGCTCGCGCGTGAACCCGTTGCGTGACATCACGCGCGCCACCTGGGTCTCCTCGTGGCAATCAACCACCAGCACGCGGCCAACACGCGCGCGCCAGCTGCCCGATTCCACCAGCAGCGGCACGACGTAGATCAGATAGGGATGTTGCCCTGCGGCGCGAATCGCGGCCGCGCGGGATTCGGTCAGCTGGCGGATCAGCGGATGGGTGATGCCTTCGAGCCTGGATTTGGCCGACGGATCGGAAAACACCAGCGCGCGCATCGCGTCACGGTCCATCGCGCCATCGGGCCGCAGGCAACCGCTGCCAAACGCCTGTACGAGCGGCTCGATCGCGGCGCCGCCGGGCGCGGTGATTTCATGGGCAAGCAGATCGGTATCGATCAGCGCGGCGCCGTGCGCGGCAAACATGTCCGCGACGCGCGTCTTGCCTGAGCCGATACCACCAGTAAGGCCGATTTCCAGCATGGGGCAACAGTCGTTCCATTGGCGAATGCCGCCAACGATACCAGCTTTGCGCCGCCGGTCGGCGCGCGTGTGGACCTGGCTAGTGCTGGCTAGCGCTGGCTAGTGGCCGGCCACCAGTCCCAGCGGTAGGACGTCCGGGCCGAAGAACAGCACCAGCAGGCCCGCGCCGGCAATATACGGGCCAAACGGGAACGTGGTCTCGCTGCCCTTGCGCTGGACGAGCAACATTGCGCCGCCGATCACGGCGCCCACGATCGACGACATCAGGATCAGCGCCGGCAACGCCTGCCAGCCGAACCAGGCCCCCAGCGCGCCCATCAGCTTGAAATCGCCGTAGCCCATGCCTTCGCGGCCGCGCACGAGCTTGAAGACCCAGTAGACACTCCACAGCACCAGGTAGCCGGCCGCCGCACCGATCACGGCGTCGGCCAGCGGCGCAAACCACCCCTGCAGGTTCAGCAGCAAGCCCAGCCACAACAGCGGCAATGTGATCTGGTCTGGCAGCAACTGCGTATCGGCATCGATCATGAACAGTGCCACCAGCGCCCAGATCATGGCAATCGCCGCCAGCGCCTGGACGGTCGGGCCGAAGTGCCACATTGCCAGCGCGCTGAGCACGCCCGTCACGGCTTCCACGAGCGGGTACCGAATCGAGATCGGCGCCTTGCACGACGAGCACTTGCCGCGCAGGAACAGATAGCTGATGACTGGAATGTTTTCCCAGCTGGCAATCCGGTGCCCGCAGTGCGGGCACGCCGAGCGGGGCACCATGAGGTTGTAGCGCGCGGGATGCGGCAATGGCTCGCCGCGGACTTCGGCAATGTAGTTGGCCTCGTCGTAATCCATCATCTTCGGCAGGCGATGGATCACCACATTGAGGAAACTACCCACCAGCAGGCCCACCAGGCCGGCCGCCGCTACCAGGAAAGCCGGCGGCAGGGCCGCCAGCGTTGCCAGGGTGGCGGCGCCACCTGGTCCGAATACAGCTTGCATGCGTCACACCATCCGTCGTTAGACCACCTGGCCCAGCTTGAAGATCGGCAGGTACATGGCCACCACCATGCCACCGATCAGCACCCCCAGGATCACGATGATCAGCGGCTCGATCAGGCTCGAAATGGCCGCCACGGCATCGTCCACCTCGCGCTCGTAGAACTCGGCCACCTTGAGCAGCATGTTGTCCAGCGCACCGGATTCCTCACCGATCTGGGTCATCTGCAGCACCATGTTGTCGAACACGTGCGTGGCCTGCATGGCGTTGGTCAGGCTGGTACCGATGCGCACGGCCTGTTCGATTTCGCGGGTCGCGTCATAGTAGAGCCAGTTGCCAGCAGCACCGGCCACCGATTCCATCGACTCCACCAGCGGCGTGCCCGCCGCGAACATGGTGGCCAGGGTACGGGTCCAGCGCGCGATCACGGCCTTGCGGAACAGGCTGCCGAAAATCGGCATCTTCAGCAGTGCCTTGTCATGCCAGCGCTGCACTTTCTCCGATGTCTTGCGCGCGCGGAAGTAACCGATGATTGAGAAGACCGGGATGCCGATGATCAGGTACCAGTACTCGACAAAGAAGTCCGACATGCCGATCACGACCTGGGTTGGCGCGGGCAGGGCGGCGCCAAAGCTCGAGAACACGCCCTTGAAGGCCGGGATCACGAAGATCATCAGCACCACGGTCACCGCGAAGGCCACGGTCAGCACCGCGATCGGGTAGATCATCGCGGACTTGATCTGGCTCTTCAGCGCGATGCTCTTTTCCATATAGAGCGACAGCCGCTCTAGCAGCGCATCGAGAATACCGCCTTGCTCGCCGGCGTCGATCAGGTTGCAGTACAGCGTGTCGAAGTACTTGGGCTGGCGCCGGAACGCCGTGGCCATGCTGCTGCCGGCCTCGATATCGAAGCGGATGTCATTGAGCAGCTGCGTGAAATTCGGGTTGGCGTGGCCGCGCGCGATGATGTCGATCGACTGCAGCAGCGGAATGCCCGCCTTGAGCATGGTCGACAACTGGCGCGTGAAATACGCAATGTCCTTCTCGGTAATCTTCTTGCCGCGCGCCGCCTTGCGCTTCTTCATCTTGACGACGGTCAGGCCCTGCTTGCGCAAGGTGGCCGTGACCTCGGCCTGGCTCTCGGCGCGCTGCTCGCCCTTGAACGCCTTGCCCTTGCGGTCCTTGGCTTCCCACTCGAAGATGTATTGCGTGGGCGCTTTCCGCCCTGATTTGGCCCGTGACGGCGCTGCCGTCCGGGCGCTCGCCGCTGGTGCGCGCGTCGCCATGATATGACCCCCGACTATGACAATTTATGACTATTGTTTTTGCGTCGCCGGCATGTCGATGCTGGCGCCGTTCGCGCGGCCTTCCCGTTCGCAGTACTGGCCCGGCCGCGCGCCTGGTCAGTCCCGTTTCAAACCGTCTTCTGTATTGCCTGTTGCGTGTTGCGTGTTGCCTGTTGCGCTAGTTATTCGTAGTCGCCAATACCTCTTCCAGCGACGTGACGCCCTGCTTGACCTTCTTCAGGCCGGCTTCGCGCAACGATAGTACGCCATCCTTGCGGGCCTGTTCGGCAATCTGCAGTGCGGTACCGTGCGACAGGATGATCTGTTGCATGGCTTCCGTGATCGGCATGACCTGGTAGATACCGCAGCGGCCCTTGTACCCGCTGCCGTTGCAGCGCTCGCAGCCCACCGGGTGGTAAGGCTGCCAGCTTCCATCGGTATCGGCCTCCGTGAAGCCCGCGTCGATCAGCACCTGCGGCGCCAGCTCGCCCGCGCGCTTGCAGGTGCAGAGCCGGCGCGCCAGCCGCTGTGCCGTGATCATCAGCACTGACGACGCGATATTGAACGGTGCCACGCCCATGTTCATCAGGCGGGTCAGCGTGGTAGGCGCATCGTTGGTGTGGAGTGTGGACAGTACAAGGTGGCCGGTCTGCGCGGCCTTGATCGAGATGTCCGCGGTTTCCAGGTCGCGGATTTCGCCGACCATGATGATGTCCGGATCCTGCCGCAGGAACGACTTGAGCGCCGCCGCGAAGGTCAGGCCCGCCTTGTCGTTGACGTTGACCTGGTTGATGCCCGGCAACTGGATTTCCGCCGGGTCTTCGGCCGTGGAAATATTGATGTCGCCCTGGTTCAGCATGTTCAGGAACGTATAGAGCGACACGGTCTTGCCGCTGCCGGTCGGGCCGGTCACCAGCACCATCCCGTAGGGGCGCTTGATGACTTCGAGCAGCAATGCCTTCTGCTCGGGCTCGTAGCCAAGCTGGTCGATATCGAGCTTGTCGGTCGACGAATCGAGAATCCGCATCACGATCTTCTCGCCAAACAGCGTGGGCAGTGTCGAGACGCGGAAATCGATGGCCTTGTCGATCGTTTCCTTGCTGTCCTTGTCCTTGGGGACCGAGATCAGCAGCTTCATGCGACCGTCCTGCGGGACGCGCTTCTCAGAGATGTCCAGGCGCGACAGCACCTTGATGCGGGTGGCGACCTTGTCGCGGATGTCGAGCGGCGGGCGGGCAACCTCCTGCAGCACGCCATCTACGCGGAAGCGGATGCGATAGAAGAACTCGAACGGCTCGAAGTGAAGGTCCGAGGCGCCACGATTGAACGCTTCGTTCAGCAACTTTTGCAGGAAGCGCACCACGGGCGCGTCGTCGATCTCGTTGCCCGGACCCTTGCGTGCCGCGGCAGCGGCGCTCGGGTCGTACTCGATCATTTTCTGCGCGGTAGGGGTGACCGGCGACACGTTCTTGAGCGTGCCGATCGCTTCGCCAGCGGACCGTACATGCTTCATGAGCTTGTCGTGCTCGACCACCACCGTTTCCACCGGCAGGTTGAACTTCTGGCGGATGACCTCGACACCGGCCTGGTTGGCCGGATCGGACATGGCGACGAGCAGCCGGTTTTCACGCCGGCCCAGCGGCAGCAACCGATGCGCGTGGAACTCGCGATTGCCCGCCAGCGCAGGCGGCACGCGGTTGAGGTTGTATTCGGACAGGTCGAGCAGCGGCAACTGGTACTTGTCGGCGGCGAAGATCGCCACGTCGTGCGCGGACATCGTGCCACTGCCGATGATTTCGTCGATCAGCTGAGTCTTCTTTTCCCGCGCAGATTGTTCCAGCTGGGCAAGCAGCGCTGGCGCGATCCGGCGGCTCTGGGCAAGCGCGAGGCCTAGTGTCATGGCGAAATACTGTGCAAGGTGCGCAGGCTGCCGGTGGGGTGACAACAACGGCGGGCGGCGCGGTTGACTGCGGCGGGATCGTGCGGGGCGAGGGTCCCGGATCGAGGCAGTTTGCCGCCGGGGTCACTTTTTGTAAAGCCAGCCCGCGCGCGCGTTGGCGTTTGCGCGACACGGCTGCAACCCTACTTGCGCGGGGGCGGGGTTCCGGTGCTAGGCGATGGGTGTTCTGGGTGCGAGGAGGGGGGCGAAAGAGAAAGGACATTCGCAATGCGCCGCCCCAAAGCAAAAAGCCGAATCAAGTTTCCTTGATTCGGCTTTTCTGAAATCTGGTCGGGGTGAGAGGATTCGAACCTCCGGCCTCTACGTCCCGAACGTAGCGCTCTACCAGGCTAAGCTACACCCCGATTTCTCTCGCTGCCTGATTAAGCTTCGTCAGCAGCAAAGAAGAAAAGTTTAACAGCGTTTCCAGCGGATGGGAAGGCCTGCCTCAAGAAAATGCATGCGGTGCCGTCGCACTTGGCCAGCTTCTTCGTCAGCTCTGGCGTTGCAGCGAGAACTCGCACAGTTCGATCAGCGTGTTCTTGAGCGGTGAATCCGGGAATTGCATCGCGGCCTTCTCGGCGGCTTCGGCTTCGCGTTGTGCGGCGGCGAATGTCACATCGAGCGCGCCGCTGGCGTGGATTGCCGAGAACACCGCGTCGAAATGCTCGGTGCCGCCTTGCACGATGGCATCGCGCGCCAGTTCGCGCTGCTCGCGCGTGCCATGCTCCATCAGGTGCAGCAGCGGCAGTGTGGGCTTGCCTTCGCGCAGGTCGTCGCCGGCATTCTTGCCCATCTGCTCGGCGCTGGCCGTGTAGTCGAGCATGTCGTCGATCAGCTGGAACGCGGTGCCGATGCGGCGGCCATATTCGGCGGCGGCTTCTTCCATGGTGGCGTCGGCGCCGGCCAGGACGGCGCCGAGTTGCGACGAGGCCTCGAACAGCTTGGCAGTCTTGTAGCGGATCACCTGCAGGTAACGCTCCACGGTGACGTCAGGGTCGTGCATGTTCAGCAGCTGCAGCACTTCACCTTCGGCAATCACGTTGGTGGCGTTGGAGAGAATCTCCATGATGCGCATGCTGCCGGCTTCCACCATCATCTGGAAGGCGCGCGAATACAGGAAGTCGCCCACCAGCACGCTTGCCGCATTGCCGAACACCGCGTTGGCGGTCTGCCGGCCGCGGCGCAGTTCCGATTCATCGACCACGTCATCATGCAGCAGCGTGGCGGTGTGGATGAACTCCACCACCGCGGCCAGTTCGTGATGGCGATGTCCCTCATAGCCGAATGCGCGAGCGGACAGCAGCAGGATCACCGGGCGCAGGCGCTTGCCGCCGGCGCCGATGATGTACTCGCCGATCTGCTCGACCAACGGGACTTCCGACGACAGGCGTCGGCGAATGACAGCGTCAACGGCGCGCATGTCGGCAGCGACCGGGGCAAGCAAGGCAGTGGCGGAAGACTGGGACAAGATCAGATCACCGTTTCGCAAAACCGGAGGATTATATGCGATGCGCGTGCGCGTATGACGGTCGGCAAGCGCGGTTGGAAGGGAAACTCTGGGTTTCGGGGCATGCGGCGGCACACCTATAATGCGGGCATGGACAAGCCCACCGTATCTCGCCGGCATGTCCGCCGCACCGCCCTGTGGGTGGCTTTTGCCGCCCTGGCCGGGTTCCTGCTGGCCGACTTGACCTGAGCTTCGCGCACCGCTGGGTGCGTTACCCGCCGCAGCGCTGCCTTCGGCAGGTATCTTGTTGTTTCCTTTGCGATTTTCCGTAAACCGGTCTATAATCGCCGGTTCTTTCGGTCGCGTTCTCTATGCGCACCGTCTGCGGCGCATGAAACGGCGCCGGCTCCGGGTTTCCGGGGCAGCATTCATCGTTTCAATCAATACATCGAGAGGTTCGACAATGTACGCGGTCGTAAAAACCGGCGGCAAGCAATACAAGGTTGCTGCTGGCGAAAAACTTAAAGTAGAACAGATACCGGCTGACATTGGCGCAGAAATCACGCTGGACCAGGTGCTCGCAGTGGGCGCCGGCGACCAAATCAAATTTGGTACGCCGCTGGTTAGCGGGGCTTCCGTCAAGGCTACCGTTATCGCCCAAGGTCGTCACGACAAGGTGAAGATCTTCAAGATGCGCCGTCGCAAGCACTACCAGAAGCGTCAGGGCCATCGTCAGAATTACACCGAACTGCGCATCGAAGCCATCGTTGCCTGAGCATTGCTCGGATACAGGCTTTTAACGCAATAGGTCAACAGGAGTAAGACATGGCACAGAAAAAGGGCGGCGGTTCCACGCGGAACGGCCGTGATTCGGAATCGAAGCGTCTGGGTGTGAAGGTGTACGGTGGCCAGGCCATCAACGCCGGCGGCATCATCGTTCGTCAACGCGGCACGCGCGTTCACGCTGGCGACAACGTGGGTATCGGCAAGGACCACACGCTGTTCGCTCTGGTGGACGGCCACGTGCAGTTCGCCGTCAAGGGCGCTGCCAAGAAGCAGCAAGTCAGCGTCGTTCCGGCGGCCTGATAACAGCCTTTGCAGCATGAAGGCCCCGCATACGCATGCGGGGCTTTTTTCATTTGAAAACGCTACCAAAACGATGCTGGCATCGTTGCGCGGCCTTGCCGTACCATTCGTACTGTCACCGGCCCGCACGCCTGTCCAGAGCAGCCTTGCCTCGTTCTGGTAGCGTTTTCGGTCAGCCCCGGGCTTGCCGAAATCACCACGGAAAACCAACATGAAGTTCATTGACGAAGCCCGTATCGAGGCGATCGCCGGCAACGGCGGCAACGGAAGCGCTTCAATGCGGCGCGAGAAATTTGTGCCCTTCGGTGGCCCCGACGGCGGTGACGGCGGCCGCGGCGGCAGCGTGTTCGCGCAGGCCGACCGCAATATCAATACGCTGATCGACTTCCGCTACGCCAAGAAGCACGTGGCCAAGAACGGCGAAAACGGCCGTGGCGCCGACTGCTACGGCGCCGGCGGCGAGGACATCACGCTGCGCATGCCGGTGGGCACGCTGATTGCCGACATGGATACCGGCGAAATCATCGCCGACCTGACCGAACACGGCCAGGTCGTGTGCCTGGCCGAAGGCGGCATGGGCGGCTGGGGCAATCTCCATTTCAAGTCCAGTACCAACCGCGCGCCGCGCCAGCAGGTCGACGGCAAGCCGGGCGAGCGCCGCATGATCAAGCTCGAACTCAAGGTGCTGGCGGACGTGGGCCTGCTGGGCATGCCCAACGCGGGCAAGTCCACGTTCATCTCGCACGTATCGAACGCGCGACCCAAGGTGGCCGATTATCCGTTCACCACGCTGCATCCAAACCTGGGCGTGGTCCGCGTCGACCATGAGCAATCGTTCGTGATTGCCGACATTCCCGGCCTGATCGAAGGCGCGGCCGAAGGCGCCGGCCTGGGTCACCAGTTCCTGCGTCACCTGCAGCGCACCGGGCTGCTGCTGCATATCGTGGATCTGGCGCCGTTCGACGAAAACGTGGATCCGGTGGCGGAGGCCAAGGCCATCGTCAACGAACTGAAGAAGTACGACGAGACGCTCTACGACAAACCGCGCTGGCTCGTGCTGAACAAGCTCGACATGGTGCCCGATGACGAGCGTGCCGCCCGGGTGAAGGATTTCATCAAGCGCTACAAGTGGAAGGGGCCGGTGTTCCATATCTCGGCGCTGACCGGCGAGGGCTGCCGCGAACTGATCTACGCGATCAAGGACCACCTGGCCGCGCTCAAGGCTGAAGAGGCCGCCGCGCTGGCCGAGCCCGATATCCGCCTGGACGACCGCCTGCACAACGTCGATCGGGACGATACCCAGGCGTAGCCCAGACATAATTCCGCACAATAACCACGGCTCCCGGAGACAGGAAACTCGCCATGCAATCGGTCATCGCCCAGGCAAAACGTATTGTCGTCAAAGTGGGTTCGAGCCTGGTTACCAACGACGGCAAGGGGCTGGACCACGACGCCATTGCGCGCTGGGCCGCCCAGATTGCCAAGCTGCGCGGCACGGGCAAGGAAGTGGTGCTGGTAAGTTCCGGCGCGATTGCCGAAGGCATGCAGCGGCTGGGCTGGGCGCGCCGGCCGAAGGAAATCCACGAGCTGCAGGCCGCCGCGGCTGTCGGCCAGATGGGGCTGGCGCAGGTGTACGAGAGCCAGTTCGGCCGCTACGGTATCCGCACCGCGCAGGTGCTGCTGACGCACGCCGACCTGGCGGATCGCGAACGCTACCTCAATGCCCGCTCCACGCTGCTGACGTTGCTGTCGCTGGGCGTGGTGCCGATCATCAACGAGAACGACACCGTGGTCACCGACGAAATCAAGTTTGGTGACAACGATACGCTTGGCGCGTTGGTCACGAACCTGATCGAAGGCGACGCGCTGGTGATCCTGACTGACCAGCGTGGCCTGTACACCGCCGACCCGCGCAAGGATCCCAACGCCGAATTCGTGCACGAGGCGCTGGCCGGTACGCCCGCGCTCGAGGCGATGGCCGGCGGCGCAGGCTCGTCCATTGGCCGTGGCGGCATGCTGACCAAGATCCTGGCGGCCAAGCGCGCGGCAAAGTCTGGCGCGCATACCACCATCGCTTCCGGGCGTGAGCAGGATGTGCTGGGTCGCCTGGCTAACGGCGAGGCCATCGGCACGCAGTTGCTGGCGCCCACGGGCCGGCTAACCGCGCGCAAGCAATGGATGGCTGACCATCTGCAGCTGCGTGGCCGGGTGGTGATCGACGCCGGCGCCGTGGAGAAGCTGACTGGTGGCGGCAAGTCGCTGTTGCCGATCGGCGTCACGGAAGTGCAGGGCGAGTTCGCGCGCGGCGAAGTGGTTGCCTGTGTCGATGACGCCGGACGCGAAGTGGCGCGTGGCATTACCAACTATTCGAGCGCGGAGGCACGGCTGATTGCCCGCAAGCCTTCGTCGGAGATCGAATCGGTGCTGGGGCATCTGAACGAGCCCGAACTGATCCACCGCGACAATCTGGTGCTGGTCTGACGTATCAGGCATGAGGAAGCAAAAACGGCGAGTTCCCTTGGGAAACTCGCCGTTTTTATTTGCCGATGCCGTATCGGCTGGCCATCAGATCATCAGACGATCAGTTCATCAGGTCAGCGGCTCGGCGCGTACGCCTTGAGATCGTAGATCAGCTTTGCCGGCTTGCCCGCCACGGTGCGACCGTCGCAGAAGTAGTCCGTCGCCAGCGTTGCCGCGTAGGCATTGCGGGCGCGGGTCGGCATGCGTTGCCACAGATCGCGGTCCTCGCCCAGGTTCGGTACCCAGGCCGAGGCGCCCTTCGGCAGGGTTGCATAGATCCGTCGTTCGAACGCATCGCAGCGCATCCCTTCGTAGCTGACGTTGCGGCCGCCGCCATCGCTGGTGATGACCACGGTATAGCGCACGACGTTGTCGGCACCAACCGAAATCGACTTGGGATCCACTGCAAACCGGAAATTCGCGGAATCGTTGACCGTGAACGGAATCAGGTCTTCGTCGCGCGGAAACGCCGGCAGCGTCATCTCGCCTTCCTTGAAAGGCTTGTCCTCGAACGGGTTGAGCCAGGCGCTGTCGGCCTTTTCCTCTTCCACGGGCATGCCCTTGCCGGTGGTCTTGCATCCGGCAAGCGTCAGGCAGGCCATTGCCAACAACAGGCCGGCGCGAATGCCCCGGCCGCTGAAACTAGTCATCAGAACTCCGTTCGGTGGTTGCCGGACAGGCCGGCGAAGCAGGCGATGTGGCCGTCGCTTCCGGCGCGGCCGCCTGCATGGTAGCCGATGCCGCGTATGCGTCGGTCGTTTCCGCGGTGGCAACCGCGGGCTGTGGCGACGGCGCTCGCACGCCGTCACCGTGCCGGCCATGCCCGCCATGGTGGTGGCCGTACGGGCTCAGCGGCACTCGCGTGCGGTTCAGGAAGCGCGACAGTTCGGTCAGCGCCAGCTGGTAGACATCGCGCTTGAACTCGATGACCGCGTCCAGCGGCACCCAGTACTCGCTCCAGCGCCAGGCATCGAACTCGGGGTGGTCCGAGGCGCGCAGGTGGATGTCGCAGTCGCGACAGACCATGCGCAGCAGGAACCAGATCTGCTTCTGGCCTTTGTAATGGCCGCGGATCTCGCGGCGGATGAACTTGTCCGGCACCTCATAACGCAGCCAGTCGCGTGTGCGACCGACAATCCTGACGTGCTCCGGAAGCAGGCCGACTTCTTCTTGCAGCTCACGGAACATGGCCTGTTCCGGCGTTTCGCCGTACTTGATGCCACCTTGCGGAAACTGCCAGGAGTGTTCGCCGATTCGCTTGCCCCAGAAAACCTCGTTACGTGCGTTGATGAGGATGATGCCGACGTTCGGGCGAAAGCCTTCACGATCGAGCATGACTGCACCTCGAATCCTTTAGAATTACGTCGATTATAAAGGATGCGCGCGCGTCGGCCTGTCAGCGGGGATGCTGGTTTTCCCGAGCAAATGGGCAGTTTCAGGCGCGTCCTACCCAATGGAAGCCCATGGCAGCTGCGTGCGTGGTGTGGTCGGAACGACCCGCCGCGCCCGGCCTTACGAGAAAGCAACGGATGAAAGCCTCGCAATTCTTCATTTCCACCCTCAAGGAAGCTCCCGCCGACGCGGAAATCGTGTCGCACAAACTGATGATGCGCGCCGGCATGATCAAGAAGCTTGGCGCCGGCATCTACAGCTACATGCCGATCGGGCTGCGCGTGATCCGCAAGGTGGAGAACATCGTTCGCGAGGAAATGAACCGCGCCGGCGCCGTGGAACTGCTGATGCCGGTGGTCCAGCCCGCCGAGCTGTGGCAGGAAACCGGCCGCTGGGACAAGATGGGCCCGGAGCTGTTGCGCTTCAAGGATCGCCATGAGCGCGATTTCGCGATGCAGCCCACGTCCGAGGAAGTGGTGACGGACATTGCCCGCAGCGATATCCGCAGCTACAAGCAGCTGCCGGTCAACTTCTACCAGATCCAGACCAAGTTCCGTGACGAGCGCCGTCCCCGCTTTGGCATCATGCGTGGCCGTGAATTCACCATGAAGGACGCGTACTCGTTCGACCGCGATACCGACGGCCTGAAGCAGTCGTACCAGAACATGTACGACGCCTACGTGCGCATTTTCGAGCGTTTCGGCCTGGAGTTCCGTGCCGTGGCGGCTGACAACGGCGCCATCGGCGGTTCGGGCTCGCACGAGTTCCACGTGATCGCCGATACCGGCGAAGACGCCATCGTCTACTGCCCCACGTCGGACTACGCGGCCAACATGGAGGCTGCCGAAGCGTTGCCGCTGCTGGCGCAACGCGCCGCGCCGGCCGAGGAACTCAAGCAGACGTCGACGCCCGAGAAGGCCAAGTGCGAGCACGTCGCCGAATTCCTGAACATTCCGCTGGCACGTACGGTGAAGTCGATCGTGCTGGCTACCGACGGCGACGCCGGCACGCAGATCTGGCTGCTGCTGATCCGTGGCGACCACGAGCTCAACGAGGTCAAGGCGTCGAAGGTGGCCGGCCTGGCCGATTTCCGCTTTGCCACCGAAAACGAGATCGTCGATGCATTCGGCTCGCCCCCGGGCTACCTGGGCCCGATCGGCACGAAAAAGCCGGTCAAGGTGGTGGCGGACCGTACCGTCGCCAATATGAGCGACTTCTGCTGCGGCGCCAACCTGCGCGACTACCACTACACCGGCGTGAACTGGGGGCGCGACCTGCCCGAGCCCGAGGTGGCCGACCTGCGCAATGTGGTGGCCGGCGATGTGTCGCCGGACGGCAAGGGCACGCTGGAAATCTGCCGCGGCATCGAAGTGGGCCATGTGTTCATGCTCGGCACCCGCTATTCGCAATCGATGAACTCCACGTTCCTCGATGAAAACGGCAAGACCCAGCCCATGCAGATGGGTTGCTACGGTATCGGCGTGACCCGGATCCTGGGCGCCGCGATCGAGCAGAACTACGACGAGCGCGGCATCATCTGGCCGGCCGCCATTGCGCCGTTCGCGGTGGTGGTGTGCCCGGTCGGCTATGACCGCAACGAGGCCGTGAAGGCCGAGGCGGACCGGATCCATGCCGAACTGCTGGCCGCTGGTGTCGATGTGATGCTGGACGACCGTGGCGAGCGCCCCGGCGTGATGTTTGCCGACTGGGAACTGATCGGCGTGCCGCACCGGGTGGTGGTTGGCGATCGTGGCCTCAAGGAAGGCAAGGTCGAATACCAGGGCCGTCGCGATGCCCAGGCCACCCCGGTGGCCGTGGCCGACGTGGTTGCGCACGTGCGCGGCCTGCTGGCCAACTGACCGTCCGTTGAACGCCATGGCTGCCGGCTTGCCGACCTCCCGCCGCTCGCGCGGCTTCAATTGCCGGTCGGCGCTGGCCGGCGGGCTGCTGTGTACCGTGCTGGTTACGGCGGCGCACGCCGGCGCGCAAAAGGAAGAAGCCCTGGCCGATTCCGTACGCGGCGCGCTGGCCGCGGCCATTGCCGACAACCGGCCAGTGCGCCCGAGCTTTGTGTCGGGCTCCGAGAAGCTTGGCTACCTGAAATGGCTGGGCGAGATGTCGCGGCGGCTCGAAGCGAAGCTGCCCGACCCACAGGTGCGCGTGGAACTGATCGAGACGGTCTACTACGAGGCCAAGCGGGCTGGCCTGGAGCCGTCCCTGGTATTGGGCCTGGTGCAGGTCGAGAGTGGCTTTCGCAAGTACGCGATCAGCTCGGCCGATGCCCGTGGGCTGATGCAGGTGATGCCGTTCTGGGTACGCGCCATTGGCGATAACGACACGCGCAAGCTGTTCCATCTGCAGAGCAACCTGCGCTATGGCTGCACGATCCTGCGCCACTACCTCGATCGCGAAAACGGCGACCTGTTCCTGGCACTGGGCCGTTACAACGGCAGCCGGGGGCGTCCCGAGTATCCCAATGCGGTACTGGCAGCGTGGAAGCGCTGGCAGTACTCCGAGGCTACGGTGACGATTGCCGGCGATCCCGATGGCGGTGCACCGGCCGCGACTGCCCCGGCGCGCCGCACGTTGCCGCCGGAATCACCTGCTCGCAACCCGTTCTCGCCGCAGCGTCTGGCCAATCCGTCATGACGCGTGACCCTCGCGCAGGCTATTGCGCTTCGTCGCCGGAACTGGAGCAATGGCTCGCCCGGCATATCGAGCAGGGTTTCGATGCCGAGTCGCTGGTGCTGTCGATGCTGCGCTCGGGCTACGACGCCACGTTTGCGCGCGATACGGTCAACGCGGCACTGGGTCATCGTCCTCCGACACGGCAGAAGCCCGCGCCTGCACGGCAGGTGGCACGCAAGCCCGTCGAGCCAACCGTCGCCGCGGCGGCCTCAGGCACCAACGTTTGTCGCCATGAGGGGCGCGAGATACCGATCCTGTTCTCGCTCGAGGCGCCACGCATCCAGCTGCTGCAGAACCTGCTCGACGGCACCGAATGCGATGCGTTGGTGTCGCTGGCGCGCGACCGGCTGCAGCGCTCGCCGGTGGTCAATCCCGATACTGGCGACGAGAACCTGATCGATGCGCGCACCAGCATGGGCGCGATGTTCCAGGTGGGCGAGCATGCGTTGATCCAGCGCATCGAGGCCCGTATCGCCGCCGTGACGGGATTTCCGGTCGATCATGGCGAAGGGCTGCAGATCCTGAACTACAAGCCCGGCGGCGAGTATCAGCCGCATTTCGATTTCTTCAATCCGCAGCGTCCCGGCGAAGCGCGCCAGTTGCGTGTCGGCGGCCAGCGCGTGGCCACGCTCGTGATCTACCTGAACAGTCCGCCCGCCGGCGGCGCCACGGCGTTCCCACGGCTGGGGCTGGAGGTAGCCCCGGTAAAGGGCAATGCGGTGTTCTTCAGCTACAAGCTGCCGGATGGCTCGCTTGACGAGCGCACGCTGCATGCGGGCCTGCCGGTACAGTCGGGCGAGAAGTGGATTGCCACCAAATGGCTGCGCGAACTGCCGTATCGCAGCCGCGGCTAAAGCGCTGCCGGTTCGACCAGTTCCCATTCCCGTACCGGTAGTTATTTGATCAAGTGTATCGGTACTGTATAGGCGGGCGTGCTTAGACTGGGCAGCCGTATAGCCCTTTGCGCGTGCCGTCATGACACTTTCCCTGCTTTCCGACCTGGCCGGCTCCGGCATGCTGCTCGCGCTTGCCGCGTTTGCGCTGGTTTCATCGATCACGCCCGGTCCCAACAATACGATGCTGCTGGCATCGGGTGTCAATTTCGGCCTGCTGCGCACGGTGCCGCACCTGCTGGGTGTGAGCCTGGGCTTTGCCTTCATGGTGGGACTGGTGGGATTGGGCCTCGGCTCGGTATTCACTGCGCTGCCGTGGACGTGGAATGTGTTGCGGGTGGGTGCCACGGCCTATCTGGCATGGCTGGCATGGAAGCTCGCCACCGCGGGCGGCGTGCAGGATCGCGAGGTGGCACGGCCAATGACGTTCCTGCGTGCCGCGGCGTTCCAGTGGGTCAATCCGAAAGCATGGGTGATGGCGGTGGGCGCGTGCAGTGCCTATGTGCTGCATCCCAACATCTGGCTCAATGCGCTGGCCATGGCGGTGGTATTCGCCGTAGTCAACCTGCCCAGCGTTGCCACCTGGGCGGTATTCGGTGCAGCGCTGCGGCGCTGGCTGGCAAATCCGCGCGTGCTGCGCGTATTCAATATTGTCATGGCCTTGCTGCTGCTGGCCTCGCTATGGCCAATTCTTGCTATCCACCCGCACGCAGGGTAAGCCACTAATGGCGCTCCTCCGAAATTGCCACGATGTCGTTGCAACATTGACATATCGCAAGCTGGTCAGAATCGTCTGAACGATAGCCTGTCCCTCCCATCACTGGCGTTACGCCATCTGACTCGGAGGTGGAACATGCTTAAGACGATTCCGATTGCACTGCTCTTTGCTTCATCCACGGCCCACGCACTGGTCATTGCAGAGGCGCCGTTTACGAAGAACGGCGGCGACCTTGGGAATATTCCCGGGACCATCACCCAAGCCAACGAGACCTTGCGCGAGCAAAGTTATGCAAAGGCGTGGCTGGCGGTAGGAAAATTCCGCAGTTGTACCGCGACGTGGATTGGTGACGACGACACCTGGAGCTATTTCCTTACTGCCGCGCGTTGCGTCCCACGCGTTGGCGCCACAGGTGAATTCAGAGGCAAATTCACGGCCTGGAACAATCGAGTGGTCGCCACAGGTGCCGGCTTCGCCTACATCGCCGGCGAGGAACCGCTGGCCGCAGGCCGCAGCCCCGCGGCAGATATCGCCTTGCTCAAGCTGCCACGGCAGCGGCAGATGGTGGACAAATCGGGTATTCCGCTGGACCCGCCAATCCTCGACGACTCCCCGGTCGAAACCGGCAAGCCGGTTATCTTCATCGGCTATGGCGGCTGGGGCGCCGGCGAAAGCCGAAGCCCTGATCTGCCGAGCCCGCAGGTGCCACCTGAAGGCAGCGCTGGGCCGGCACTGCCATCCGGGCAGCGGCCGCTCTACGATTCACGGTCGTTTCTCTATCATGATCCGCAGTCAGGTGCGCGACGCCTGTACGGACGCAGTGTCCTTGACGTGTCGATGCTTGGCGGCCGCATGGTCCGGGCCGGCTACGTGCCGGGCAGCCAGTCGGAGCGCTGGGCGCGTCTGGCACAAGGCGACGCCGGTGCGCCGATGTGGCAGATCCGGGGCAAGCGCCCGGTCATCGTGGCGGTGGGTACTTCCAACGGTGGCCGCGAGTCCAACGGCGTACCCGTCTCGAAATGGGTGGGCTGGATCCGGTCTGTGTATCCGGGCGCGCGATTCCTTTCGACGGTAAAAAGCCAGGGGTGCATCGTCGGCTTGCGCACGGGACAGACGTATTGCATTGAGCCGGGGCAACGCGCGGCAGTGCTTCCCGAGTGGGTGGCAAGACAGGGCATCTACGTTCAGGCCGACAGCGGCGTGTCGGTCGAACTCTCCGGGCGTGGCAATCGCCTGGCCACGTTCATGGGCACGGCGGAGGGCGACAAGCTCGTGGTAAGAAGGGGAGTTCGCGCCGGAGGCGTATTCAGGCGGCCAGAATCGATGGCAGTGACGCACAACAGCGTGCCACTTGGCTGCATCGTGAGCCTGGATTCAGCGGACAAGTACTGCCTGCCGCCAGGGCTCACCACAGCGGAACTGCCCGCCTGGATCAAGGGCCACGACGTGATCGTCGAGGCGGAGACCGGCGCGGCCGTGATGCTTTCGGATGTCAAGAATCTGGCCGAGAACAGGGTTGCCCAGTTTGTCGGCAACGTCGGCAATGCGGAACTCAGGAAAGCCCAGGCCTATAGTGGCGAGATGCTGGATTTCTCGAAGCCTGTTTCGATGCGGGTGGTCCAGCACTGAGCCGGGCGTGAACCGGCAAGGGACCCGGATGGCACCGGGCGCCCTTGTGGCTTCAGCCCGTCAGACCAGCGCGCGGATCGCGCCGAGGTTGCGCCAGTAGCCCTTGACGTCCATGCCGCAGCCAAAGACATAGCGGTCCGGCACCTGGAAGCCGCAGAAGTCCGGGTGCATCGGCTTGACCTTGGTCAGCGTCTTTTCGCACAGCACGGCGGCGTGGAATTCCTTTGCGCCCATGTCCATGATGCGCTCGCGGATTGCCGCCATGGTCTCGCCTTCATCGAGGATGTCGTCGAGCACCAGCACCACGCGGTCCTTGACCGATTCGCGCGGCGCCACGCGCCATTGCATCTCGCCGCCGACGGTCTTGTTGTTGTAGCGCGAAAGGTGGATGTAGTCGAATTCCAGCGGAAACTGCAGCTTGGGCAGCAGCATGCCGGTAAAGACCACGGCGCCGCCCATCACGGACAGCACCAGCGGAAACGCATCGCCCATCTTGTCGGTAATGTCGCTGGCCATGCGGTCCAGCGAGTCCTGCACCTCCTGGGCGCTGACGATTTCCTCGGAGCTGGCCCAGAGTTCGCGGGCCTGTTCGACGGTCATCATGATCGGTGTCCTGTTACGTGTCTTTGCGGGAAGGGTTGGGGCGGCGGGTTACCGGGACAGCTGGTCAGCGGTTGAACAGGCCCTTCATGCCGCCCTTCATGGCGCCCATCTGGCGCATCATCTTCATCATGCCGCCGCCCTTGAGCTTCTTCATCATGCCTTGCATCTGGTCGAACTGGTTCAGCAGGCGGTTCACCTCCTGCACCGGCACGCCGGCACCTGCCGCGATGCGGCGCTTGCGGCTGGCCTTGATCAGTTCGGGCTTGGCGCGCTCGGCGGGCGTCATGCTGTTGATGATGCCTTCCATGCGGCCCACCTGCTTTTCGGCCTGGTCCATGTTGGCACCCTGCGCCTGCTGGGCGAACTGGGCCGGCAGCTTGTCGACCAGGCTGCCCAAGCCGCCCATCTTCTTCATCTGGCCAATTTGCGCCTTGAAGTCTTCCAGGTCGAAGCCGCCCGTCTTCTTGATCTTCTTGGCCAGCTTCTCGGCGGCTTCCATGTCCACGCCGCGCTGGGCTTCCTCCACCAGCGCGAGGATGTCGCCCATGCCCAGGATCCGCTGGGCCATGCGGTCGGCATGGAACGGCTCCAGGCCGTCGAGCTTTTCGCCAACCCCGACGAACTTGATCGGACGTCCCGTGATGTGGCGTACCGACAACGCGGCGCCACCGCGCGCATCGCCGTCCAGCTTTGTCAGCACCACGCCGGTCAGCGGCAGCGCGTCGTTGAACGCCTTCGCGGTGTTCACGGCGTCCTGGCCGAGCATCGCATCGACCACGAACAGCGTTTCGGCAGGTTTGAGCTCGGTGTGCAGCGCGCTGATTTCCTGCATCATCGCTTCGTCGATACCGAGACGGCCGGCCGTGTCGACGATCAGCACATCGTGATAGTGCTTGCGCGCCCAGTCCAGCGCCGCGCGGGCAATGTCCAGGGGCTTCTGGTCAGGTTGCGACGGGAAGAAGTCCGCGCCCACCTGCTCGGACACGGTCTTGAGCTGGGCGATAGCGGCGGGACGATACACGTCGCACGATACCGTCAGCACCTTCTTCTTGCGGTTTTCCTTGAGCCACTTGGCCAGCTTGCCCGAGGTGGTGGTCTTGCCAGCACCCTGCAGGCCGGCCATCAGGATCACGGCGGGCGGCTGGACATTGAGATTGAGCTCGTTGACCTTCGGGTCGGCCAGCGCTTCGTCGCCGCCGATGACCGCGGTCAGTTCACGCTGCACCACGCCCACCAGGGCCTGGCCCGGCGTGAGGCTGCTCACGACATCCTCGCCAAGCGCCTTTTCCTTGACGCGGCTAACGAAATCGCGCACGACCGGCAGCGCCACGTCGGCTTCGAGCATGGCAAGGCGCACTTCGCGCAGCATCTCGGCAGTGTTGGCCTCGGTCAGTCGGGCCTCGCCGCGCATGGTCTTGACGACCCGCGCCAGGCGTTGAGTGAGGTTATCCAGCATGGCAGGAAAGGGGGAGAAATTCGGCTTGAATGCGGGACGCAGCCGGCTTCGCAAGGGCGCTGTGGCGGGAATCCATCGCCAGAACCACCCGTGGTAGCACTAAGGTAAACTGCGCAAATGGCCATTGTACTGTATGCCTTGACGGCAATTCTCTACGGCGGCCTGGCCTTTCACGGCTGGGCAACGCGCAATCCGCAACTGGCGACCGCCGGTGGGGCTCCGGTTGGCCAGCCGGGACGCGCCGGCGCCGCGGCCACGGCTGTGCTGATGCCGCCTGGTGGCAATGGCGTGCGCGCCGAGGGCCAGCCTGCCTGGTGGCATGCGCTGGTGCTGGCCGCGCTGGTCAGCCATGGCGTGCTGTTGCACGAGACCATCTTCCCGGCGGACCACATGATGTTCGGCTTCGCCTTCGCGCTGTCGGCCATGCTGTGGCTGGGCGTGGGCATCTACTGGATCGAGAGCTTCTTTTTCTCGCTGGCTGGCCTCGGGCTGATCGTGTTTCCGGTGGCAATGCTGGCCAGCCTGATACCGCTGGCCTTCCCCGGCGCGCAGATCCTGGGCTACGCCGCGCGACCGCTGTTCAAGCTCCATTTCGTGATCGCCAACGTGGCCTATGGCCTGTTCACGCTGGCGGCATTCCATGCATTCCTGATGTTGCTGGCCGAGCGCCGCCTGCATGGCTTCAAGCGGCCGGCCGGTGGCGAAGACGGTCAGGGCCAGTGGCTGGGCCGCTGGCTCGACCTGCTGCCGCCACTGCTGACACTCGAAAAGCTGTTGTTCCGGCTGATCGCGGCGGGCTTCGTGCTGCTGACGCTGACGATCGTGTCGGGCTTCCTGTTCTCCGAGCAACTGTTTGCGCGTGCGTTCCGCGTGGACCACAAGACGGTCTTCGCGATCATTTCCTGGATGATGTTCGGCGGCATCCTGATCGGGCGGCACTTCCGCGGCTGGCGCGGGCGCGCCGCACTGCGCTGGGTGATCGCATCGTTCGGCATCCTGCTGCTCGCGTATGTAGGCAGCCGCTTCGTGATTGAAGTGGTGCTGCACCGGATCACCTGATTTCCAGGCCGCTGTCCCGGGCCGAACGCTCATCCGAATTCCCGATCCATGGCAAGAATCTTTCTTCTGCTGGCTGTCGTGCTGGTCATCTTCTGGTGGCTGCGCGAGCGCGCCAGCGCACGTCAGGCAGACCAATCGTCGCAGCGCCGGCAGGCGTCGGGCCGCCAGGCGGCCGGCGCCGGGGATGCCATCGAACCGATGGTCCAGTGTGCGCAATGTGGCGTGCATCTGCCGCGCGCCGATGCCATTGCATGGCATGGCCTGCATTACTGCCGCCGCAGCCATCTTCCTGATACGCCGGGCGAGGGCGGCGCATGACGCGGCGGGCATCGGCCTGGTCCACGCTGAGCGGCTGGCGCATGCTGGTCGATCTCTGGCGCCAGCCCGAGCCGCCCGAGTTCCACTGGCGCCTGTTGCGCTATTTCTGCTGGACGCGCCTGGCGGTGGCGCTGCTGCTCGTCGGCTATGCCTGGCTGCCGCTCGAGCGTGCCGCCGCGGGGGTGGCCGTCGTCAGTATGGCCGCCAATGCGCGCACGGCCGCGGCGATTCCGGCGGTAATCCCGTACCTGTGCATCGCCGTGGTGACGCTGCTCGGCACGACTTGGCGGCGCTATTTCCATGTCCGTGTGCGCGCCCAGGTCATCGTCGACCTGGTGTTGCTGTCTGCCGTCTATGTTGTATTGGGGCGCAATGGCAATCACGGCGAAGGGCTGGCGATGATCTTCCTGCTGCCCGCACTCGAGGCCGGGGCGCTTACCAGCCTGCTGTTCGCGCTGTTCACCGCCGCCGTATCGGCGATGCTGGTGATGGCCAATCCGTTCCTGCAGACGCTGCTGGCGCGCCAGGCCGATGCCAACCTGCTGGGCTCGGGCCTGTTCGGGCTGGTGTTCATGATTGCGGCGCTGGTGATGTATATGCTGGCCAATCGCCAGATCGCACAGGAGCAGCTGGCGCTGGCTCGTGAGCAGGAACTGCGGCTGCAGCAGCTGGTGAATCGGCTGATGGTCAACGACATGCAGGATGGCGTGATGCTGGTGCGCGCCAATGGCGTGGTGGTGGCAGCCAATCCCGCGGCCTATGTGCTGCTGGGCGTGCAGCCGCACGAACGTATCCAGGAAGGGCAGGTGCGCGCGGGCGAACGCGACAACGCGTTGTTCGACCTGCGCCGCATTCCGCGCCTGCAGCCATTGATGGAAATGCTGCGCGACTGGATCGGCCGCAAGGATGATGTGCCGCGCATCCTGCAACTGCTGCCGCTGCCGTCGCGCCCCACGCCGGCCCGCAATCCGATGTTGCATACACGCCTGCGCCTGCGTTTCGTGCTGCCGGGTCTGGCCGGACTGCGCTCGACGCTGGGCGGCACGCTGACATCCACCGCAGGCCTCGATACCGCCGGCTGGAACGATATGTCCGCCGAGGGTGCCGCGCGGCTGCGGCTGGCCATTGCGCAGAACGAGGCCATGGCGTGGAGTCCGGAAGACGAGACGCTGCTGCGCAGCGAGATGCGCGATACCGTGCTGGTCCATATCGAAAGCTGGGAGCGCATCGCCGAGCAGGTTCAGCAGGAGAAGCTGGCCGCGATGGGCCGGCTGGTGGCCAGCGTGGCACACCAGATCCGCAATCCGCTGGCCGCCATCAGCCAGGCCAACGAGCTGCTGGCCGACTCGGGCGGTGGCGAGGGCAATATCGATGCGCGGCTGCTGCGCATCATCAGCGACAACGTACGCCGGCTGGACCAGGTGATTTCGGACGTGCTGCAGTTGTCGCGCCGCCCAAAGACGGGCCATAGTGCGATGGACCTGGCCCAGGCGCTGCCAGAGATCGTAGACCGCTGGCGGCTGGAAATGCGCGCGCGCGCCGGCGCCCGCGCCGAATTCAACGCCAATGCGATCCGGGTGGTCGTGGACCTGCAGCGTCCCGTGATTTTCGATACGCCGCAATTGCAGCAAGTGCTGGGCAACCTGCTCGACAACGCGTGGCGGTATTGCAGCCGTTTGCCCGGCTCGATCCGCCTGTTGGCGCATGCGCTGGACCAGCACCATGCCGAACTGATTGTCTGGAACGACGGCGCCGAAGTCACGCGCGAGCAACAGCGCAGCCTGTTCGAGCCGTTTTTCACGAGCAACCCGCAGGGCACCGGGCTGGGCCTGTTCATGGCGCGTGAGCTGTGCGGCGCCAATGATGCCCAGGTGCGCTACGGCACGATCGCGCTCGATGCGCTGCTGGATCGTACCGGAATGCTGGTTGGCGGGGCTCGCGATACACTTCCGGCCAAAGCCTTCGTTCTGACGATGCGTATCGAAACACCTGACGTCGTTGCCGCCTGATCCACGTTGCATCACTACTGACCACCGTCCGCCCATGCCTGCCAGACCGTCTGCTCCCGATCCGATCCTCGTCATCGACGACGAGGCCGACCTGCGCGAGCTGCTCGATATTTCGCTGCGCCGCATGGGGCATGACGTGGTGATGGCCGGATCGCTGGCCGAGGCGCGGGTGCGCCTGGCCGAGCGCCGCTACAGCCTGGTGCTGACCGACATGCGCCTGGGCGATGGGCTTGGCATCGAGATCGTGCGGCAGTTGTCGGCTTCGCCCGAGCGAACGCCGGTGGCGGTGATCACGGCTTACGGCAGTGCCGACAATGCGGTGGACGCGCTCAAGGCCGGCGCGTTCGACTACATCGCCAAGCCGGTGTCGCTGGAACAGTTGCGCACGTTGATCCTGAACGCGCTGGGCCGCCAGCAACGTGCCCCGGCCGATGCCGACGGCACGGGCGCGGCCGAGCCGGGTGACGTTGGCGATCGCGCGGCAGGGCTGCTGCCGGGGTTGTCGGCGGCAATCCACGAAGTGCGCCGTTCACTGTCGCGTCTGGCGCGCAGCATGGCACCCGTGGTGATCAGCGGGGAGTCCGGCAGCGGCAAGGAGCGCGCCGCACGCGCCATCCATGCCATCAGTGCCCGCTCGGCGCACCCGTTCGTGGCCGTGAACTGCGGGGCGATTCCCGAGACGCTGATGGAGGCGGAGTTCTTTGGCCATGTAAAAGGCGCGTTCACGGGAGCCGACGCCGAGCGTGGCGGCTTTTTCCAGGCCGCCCATGGTGGCACGCTGATGCTCGATGAAGTGGCCGACCTGCCGCTGGCCATGCAGGTGAAGCTGCTGCGCGCCTTGCAGGAACGCCGCGTGCGCAAGATTGGCGCCAGCAAGGAAGACATTGTCGATGTGCGCGTGATGTGCGCGAGCCACAAGGACCTGGCGGCTAT
This sequence comes from Cupriavidus sp., assembly GCF_057315035.1. Classification (NCBI taxonomy): domain Bacteria; kingdom Pseudomonadati; phylum Pseudomonadota; class Betaproteobacteria; order Burkholderiales; family Burkholderiaceae; genus Cupriavidus; species Cupriavidus sp. The sequence continues at coordinate 66,688 of NZ_DBHKYV010000040.1, forward strand.
GGTGGCGGCCGGATCGTTCCGGCAGGATTTGTATTACCGGCTCAATGTGCTCGAACTGCGCATGCCCACGCTGCGCGAGCGCGTCGAGGACGTGCCGGTGCTGGCGCGCGCGATCCTGGAACACCTGGCGGTGCGCTATGGCGATGCGCACCCCAAGCGTCTGTCGCGCGCCGCGCTGGAACGGCTGACGTCCTATCCGTTCCCGGGCAATGTGCGCGAGCTCGAAAACCTGCTCGAACGCGCCTATGCGTTCGCCGAAACCGAAGAAATCGAAGTGGGCGACCTCGGTCCGCTTGACGCGGGCATGGAGCGGGCCAGCCTGCTGCAGGCCGGCATGCCGCATCTGGCGCCGGTGCCAGCTCCGGCGCCAGTGCCGCCAGCGGCTGCCTATCAGCCATGGGGTAGTGCGGCCACGTGGCCTGCGGGCGTTGCGGGGGCAGCGGGAATACCGGCAGTGTCGCCCGCCGAACTGGCGCCGGAACCGGTACCGCTGCAGGCCAGCGTCACCGGCAACGATTCGTTGGCTGCCGCGCTGGCCGATCTCGATTTCCCGATCGATCTTCCGGCGCGACTCGAGGCGGTGGAGCGCGAGTTGATCCTGCGCGCATTGCGGCAGACAGGTTTCAACCGCACTGCCGCTGCGCCGCTGCTGGGCCTGAACTTCCGCCAGTTGCGCTATCGCATCCAGCAGCTTGGAATCCGTGACGAGCGCGAGGGCCGTGGCGAGAGTGCAGACGGTAGCGACATCAGCGACGAGAGTGAAACGCTTGCCGAGGGCCGCGATGCCTGACCGGGTGGCCGCGCACGATTTCCTGCCCGATGGCGAAGGCTGGGTGCCGGCCGCGCGGCGCGCGCCATCGCCGAATTTCGATGCGCGTCCCGCCGGCATGCCGCTGGATGTGGTGGTGATCCACAACATCAGCCTGCCGCCCGGCCAGTTCGGTACCGGCGACATCGAAGCGTTCTTCCAGAACCGCCTCGATGCATCGCGCCACCCGTTCTTCGAAACGATCCACGACGTGCGCGTCTCCGCCCACTTCGTGATCATGCGAGACGGCGAACTCGTGCAGTTCGTTGCCTGTACGCAACGCGCGTGGCACGCCGGCCAGTCGGACTATTGCGGCCGGCAGCGCTGCAACGATTTCTCGATCGGCATCGAGATCGAAGGCGCCGACGACCAGCCCTTCACGCTAGCCCAGTACGACACCGCCGCGGCCTTGGTGGCCGGGCTACGCACCGCCTATCCGATCCAGGGCATCGCTGGCCATAGCGACATCGCCCCAGGCCGCAAGACCGACCCCGGTCCACACTTCGACTGGGACCGCCTCGCCACGCTGGCGCAGTTGCCGGCGACCCTGCTGCCGTATCGGAACAACTGAGCGGCACAACCGAGCGCGGATTCTCATTCGTCGCCTCCAGAATCATCCTTGTCTCATATCCAGACCCGGTGGTCGTCTCTAGCATGACTTGCCTGCTTCATGGCTTCATCAAGAAATCGCAGAAAACCCCGCGTGACGAACTGGCGCTAGCGCGACGACGATTTCGTGCACCTTGCCTCATTCCGGCGCAATGCCGGTACAATCGCGCCCCCTGCGTCCCCATCCTGAGTCACGCTATCGGTGATCCATTCCCATTAAAAAATTTTCGAAATTTTGTGCGCCACCGAACGTGCTGCCGCGAACCCTTGAGGCAGTGCGCTTTGCGGGAATGTGGCGCTGCCGCACTGCCGGCCCGGTTGTCGCATTGGCGCTTGTCAAGACTGGTCATGCAGTCTCTTTTCACTATACTTAGCCCTGATTTTGAGAAGGACCACTACATTTAGTGGTCTGACCGGGGAACCGGCCCCGATGTGGAGTGGGCGGCGCAGCAATATGCGTTGTCTACCTCATATTGGTTAAGGGGCTGGAGCAGTACCTAGAGTCCCTAGCAAAGTGATCGCACGTGAAGTTCAGTTCTCGTTTGGCGTTGCCTGCATCGAGTGTCTTCTGAAGCGCATTTTGCTAGGGACTTTGTCATCTTCATTACAAGTCTTCAATACAAGGGTTAAAACAGGAGTTACCTCATGCAAACGGCCCAAAACGAACAAAACACTGGCGTGGCTGGCGCAACTGGCATTGCCGGCGCAGCCGGCGGCACTTCGCAGCAGATCCCCGCCGCTGCAGGCGTTTCCTATCAGGACTACAAGCTGATCCGTCGCAACGGCGCGGTGGTGGCGTTCGAGCCGAACAAGATTGCCGTGGCCATGACCAAGGCGTTCCTGGCCGTCAACGGTGGCCAGGGTGCGGCATCCGCGCGCGTGCGCGAGATCGTCGAGCAACTGACCCAGAACGTGGTGCGCGCACTGGTGCGCAGCCGTCCGAGCGGCGGCACGTTCCATATCGAAGACGTGCAGGATCACGCGGAACTGGCGCTGATGCGCTCGGGCGAACATGAGGTAGCCCGCGCCTACGTGCTGTACCGTGAAAAGCGTACGCAGGAACGCGCGCAAGCCAATGCACAGGCCGTGGCGCGTGTGCAACAGAGCGGTGTGTCGTTCAATGTGACCGACAACGGCACCACCCATCCGCTGGACCTGGTGGCGCTGCATGCGCTGATCGACAACGCCTGCGGTGGCCTGGGCGACGCCGTGAGCGCCGAGCCGATCCTGAAGGAAACGCTCAAGAACCTGTACGACGGCGTGCCGATGACGCAGGTCTACGACTCGGCCATCCTGGCCGCGCGTACGCTGATCGAGAAAGACCCGGCCTACAGCCAGGTGACCGCCCGTATCCTGCTGCACACGATCCGCAAGGAAATCCTGGGCACCGAAGTGACCCAGGCCGAAATGTCGACGAAGTACGCAGAGTACTTCCCGAAGTTCATCGCCCGCGGTATCGAAGCCGAGCTGCTCGACGAGAAGCTGGCCACGTACGACCTGGCCCGCCTGGGCGCCGCGCTGGACGCCTCGCGCGACTTCCAGTTCAACTACCTGGGCCTGCAGACGCTGTACGACCGTTACTTCCTGCACGTCGATGAAGTGCGCATCGAAATGCCGCAGGCATTCTTCATGCGCGTGGCCATGGGCCTGGCGCTGGAAGAGGCCGACCGTGAAGCCCGTGCCATCGAGTTCTACCAACTGCTGTCGTCGTTCGACTTCATGTCGTCCACGCCGACGCTGTTCAACTCGGGTACGCGCCGTTCGCAGCTGTCGTCGTGCTACCTGACCACGGTATCTGACGACCTGGAAGGCATCTACGAAGCGCTGAAGGAAAACGCGCTGCTGTCGAAGTTTGCCGGCGGCCTGGGCAACGACTGGACCAATGTGCGCGCGCTGGGTTCGCACATCAAGGGCACCAACGGCAAGTCGCAAGGCGTGGTGCCGTTCCTGAAGGTGGTCAACGACACGGCCGTGGCCGTGAACCAGGGCGGCAAGCGCAAGGGCGCGGTCTGCGCGTACCTGGAAACGTGGCACCTGGACATCGAGGAATTCCTCGAGCTGCGCAAGAACACCGGCGACGACCGTCGCCGCACGCATGACATGAACACGGCCAACTGGATTCCGGACCTGTTCATGAAGCGCGTGATGGAAGGCGGCGAATGGACGCTGTTCTCGCCGGCTTCCTGCCCGGACCTGCACGACAAGGTGGGCAAGGCTTTCGAGCAGGCCTACCTGGGCTACGAGGCCAAGGCCGCCAATGGCGAACTGAAGCTGTTCAAGAAGGTGCCGGCGCAACAACTGTGGCGCAAGATGCTGGGCATGCTGTTCGAGACCGGCCACCCGTGGATCACGTTCAAGGATCCGTGCAACATCCGCAGCCCGCAGCAGCACATCGGCGTGGTCCACAGCTCGAACCTGTGCACGGAAATCACGCTGAACACGAACGACAGCGAGATCGCCGTGTGCAACCTGGGTTCGGTGAACCTGCTGGCACACCTGAAGCAGCAGGCCGATGGCACCCATGTGCTCGACCACGCCAAGCTGCAGAAGACGATCCGTACCGCGATGCGCATGCTCGACAACGTGATCGACATCAACTACTACGCAGTGGAGAAGGCTCGCAATTCGAACCTGCGCCACCGCCCGGTAGGCATGGGCATCATGGGCTTCCAGGATTGCCTGCACGTACTGCGCACGCCGTACGCCAGCGACGCCGCTGTGAAGTTCGCCGACACGTCGATGGAAGCGGTCTGCTACTACGCCTACCACGCCTCGACCGAACTGGCCGAAGAGCGCGGCCGCTACAGCACGTATGAGGGTTCGCTGTGGGACCGAGGCATCCTGCCGCAGGATTCGCTGAAGCTGCTCGCCGAAGAGCGCGGTGGCTACCTGGAAGTGGATTCGTCGTCGACGATGGACTGGGATTCGCTGCGCGGACGCATCAAGCAGCACGGCATGCGCAATTCGAACTGCATCGCGATCGCACCGACCGCGACCATCTCGAACATCATCGGCGTGTCCGCCTGCATCGAACCGACGTTCCAGAACCTGTACGTGAAGTCGAACCTGTCGGGCGAGTTCACGGTGGTGAATGACTTCCTGGTGCGTGACCTGAAGTCGCGCGGCCTGTGGGACGAAGTGATGGTCGCCGACCTGAAGTACTTCGACGGTTCGCTGGCCCGTATCGACCGCATTCCGCAAGACCTGCGCGATATCTACGCCACCGCGTTCGAAGTGGAACCGTCCTGGCTCGTGGAGGCTGCAAGCCGCCGCCAGAAGTGGATCGACCAGGCCCAGTCGCTGAACATTTACATGGCTGGTGCATCGGGCAAGAAGCTCGACGACACCTACAAGCTGGCATGGCTGCGCGGCCTGAAGACCACGTACTACCTGCGTACCATGGCCGCCACGCACGTGGAGAAGTCCACCGTGTCGCGCGGTTCGCTGAATGCGGTGTCGTCGGGTGCCGACGGCCAGTCGGGTATCGATGCGGCCGCCGCATCGGCCCCGGCCATGCCGGAAGCCGAAGGCGCGGTCTGCACGATGCGCCCGGGCGACCCTGGTTTCGAAGAGTGCGAAGCCTGCCAGTAACTTATTGAATCACCCTCGGTCTGCTCCCCTCTCCCGCCCATGCGGGAGAGGGGCCGGGGGAGAGGGCCGGCGCCGGAAGTTGCCTCAGGCGCGCCCGAAGCCGCCCCTATATCGAATATCCGGAGAAACAACATGCTGAGCTGGGACGACGACGTTCAAGCCACCCCGCAGGCCGCACCGCAGCCTGCCCTGCAACCTGCCGTCCCGGCCGCTACCGCCGACCAGCAAGGTGTACTGCCGCCGGCGGCCACCGCGCCGTCGGGCATCCTCGGCAACAATCCGAACGCCGCCGCCGCGCAAAGCTCGCGCCGTGTGAACGCCGCCGACAAGCGCGTGATCAACGGTGCCACCGACGTGAACCAGCTGGTGCCGTTCAAGTACAAGTGGGCGTGGGAAAAGTACCTGGCCGGTTGCGCCAACCACTGGATGCCGCAGGAAATCAACATGTCGCGCGACATCGCCCTGTGGAAAGACCCGAACGGGCTGACCGAGGACGAGCGCCGCATCATCAAGCGCAACCTGGGCTTCTTCGTGACGGCCGACTCGCTGGCCGCCAACAACATCGTGCTGGGCACCTACCGCCAGATCACGGCGCCGGAATGCCGTCAGTACCTGCTGCGCCAGGCCTTCGAAGAGGCCATCCACACGCATGCCTACCAGTACATCGTGGAATCGCTCGGCCTGAACGAAGCCGAGATCTTCAACGCGTACCATGAAGTGCAGTCGATCCGCGACAAGGACGAGTTCCTGATTCCGTTCATCGACACGCTGACCGATCCGTCGTTCAAGACCGGCACGCCCGAGAACGACCAGAAGCTGCTCAAGAGCCTGATCGTGTTTGCCTGCATCATGGAAGGCCTGTTCTTCTACGTGGGCTTCACGCAGATCCTGGCCATGGGCCGCCAGAACAAGATGACCGGTGCCGCCGAGCAGTACCAGTACATCCTGCGCGACGAATCGCTGCACTGCAATTTCGGTATCGACCTGATCAACCAGATCAAGCTCGAGAACCCGCACCTGTGGACCGCCGAGTTCAAGGCCGAGATCACCGAACTGTTCAAGAAGGCCGTGGACCTGGAATACCGCTACGCCGAGGACACCATGCCGCGCGGCGTGCTGGGCCTGAACGCGCCGATGTTCAAGGGCTACCTGCGCTTCATCTGCAACCGCCGCTGCCAGCAGATCGGCCTGGATCAGCTGTTCCCGAACGAGGAAAACCCGTTCCCGTGGATGAGCGAGATGATCGACCTGAAGAAGGAACGCAACTTCTTCGAAACCCGCGTGATCGAGTATCAGACCGGCGGCGCCTTGTCCTGGGATTGATTGACGTAGTAGATTGATTCAAGAAGGTTGAAGGGTCGGCTGCAAAAAGCAGCCAGAACGGGTGAAGAGCGGACATCGGGCGGGAGCCCGGTGTCCGTTTTTCTTTTGCAGGTCCGGCAGGCTGAGAATGCCGGGCCCGCTACGGTTTCCCGGATCTCAATCCGCCGTCGCGCCCGACCGTTTCACTACCGGCGCCCACTTCCTGATTTCGCTATCCACGAACTTGCCGGTTTCGGCCGGTGTCATGGGCATGGGTTCGGAGCCGCGGTCCGTGATGAACTTCTGCAGTTCGGGCGATTGCAGCGCCTTGACGGTTTCCGAATTGAGCTGGCTGACGATTGCCGGTGGAGTGCCTGCCGGTGCCAGCATCACGGCCCAGCCAAGCGCCTCGAATCCGGGCACGCCTTGCTCACGCACGCTGGGTACCGCGGGCAGTTGCGGCACGCGCTTCGCAGTCGTGACGGCCAGCGGCACGGCCTTGCCGCTCTGGATCAGCGGCAGCGCGGCGGTCACCGAGTCCACCATCAGCGGAATCTGGTTGCCGAGGAAGTCGGCCTGCGCGGGGCCGCTGCCCTTGTACGGGATATGGACCATGAACGTGCCGGTCTGCGCCTTGAGCATTTCGGCGGACAGATGCTGCGTGCCGCCGATGCCGGCGCTGGCGTAGCTGTACTTGCCCGGCGCGGCCTTGGCCTTGGCAATCAGGTCACGCAATGATGTAAAGCCGGACTGCGGCGTGGCCAGGAAGATCAGCGGCACCGAGAATACGCCGGACACCGGTGCGAAGTCCTGGCGCGGGTCGTAGTTGAGCTTTTTGTACAGTGTCTGGTTGATGGCCATTGCGCTGCCGGCCATCACGATCGTGTAGCCGTCGGCCGGTGCCTTGGCGGCGACCTCCATGCCGATATTGCCGCCGGCGCCCGCGCGGTTTTCCACGATCACGGACTGGCCGAGTTGCTTGCCGAGCTTCTCGGCCAGCGCGCGCGCAAAGATATCGGTGGCTTGTCCTGGCGGAAACGGCACGATCAGCTTGATCGGGCGCTCGGGCCAGGCGGCGTGGGCGGTGCTGGCGACGGCCAGCAGCAGGGCGGCCAGCGACAAGCTGGCGGGGCGGTGCGACGACTTCAAGTTTCTCTCCTCAACTGGGTGGGTTGCCGATGACGTTTCTTTCCGTGGCGTCTTTGTTATTTGACGAGATTCTACGCCCCGCGTCGTTTTCAGAATCGGCTCACAGACTTGTGCGGGTGGTGTGCCTACGATCGTCGGCAGACATCACCAAGGAGAGCCACGATGCGAGCCGTTGTTTTACACAATCTGGGTGAGGCACCACGCTTCACCACGTTTCATGATCCCGAGCCCCGCGATGGGGAAGTTCTGGTGCGCGTTGGTGCCGCAGTGCTCCGTCCGGTGGACATCGCCATATCGCGCGGCGAGCATCCGCGCATGCCGTTGCAGTTGCCTTATATCTGCGGGCACGACGGGATTGGCTATCTCGCCGGCGGGCAACGCGTCTATTTTCGGGCGAGCCGCAGTCCGTTCGGTGCGATGGCCGAGTACGTGCCGGCGGAGTGGGTCGTACCGGTTCCTGACGGTGTGGACACGGCGCAGGCCGCGGCGCTGGTTGGCCCTGCGTTGACGGCGTGGATGCCACTGGCGGTGCGCGCGGACCTGGAGCCCGGCGAGACGGTGCTGGTGCTCGGCGCTTCGGGCGTGGTGGGGCGCCTGGCGGTGCAGGCCGCGCGCCTGCAGGGCGCGGGGCGCGTGATCGCGGCAGGCCATCGCATCGACCTGCTGACGCCGCTTGGGGCCGACGGGCTGATCGATCTCGGGCAGGCGCCCAGCGTGCTGCAGCACGCGTTTGCCTCATGTGCCGCCGATGGCATCGATGTGGTACTCGATTTCGTCTGGGGGGAAACGCTGGAGTTGCTGCTCTCGGCACTGATCGAGACGCCGGGCTCGCCGGCATTGTCCGAGTACCGTGGCATCCGTGTGGTGTCCGTGGTGGATCGTGCGGCGGGCAGCGTGATGATCGCGCCCACCGCATTGCGGGACTCGCGCGCGGTGCTGATGGGATGCGGGCCGGCCAATCATCCTCCGGCCGAAGGCCTGATGCTGCTGGTCGAAGAGATCCTGGCCTGCATGCGCAGTGGCCATCTGGTGCTCGAAACCGAGCAGGTGCCAATGGCCGACGTGGCCACTGCGTGGCGGCAGACCGGCGAGCCCGAGCGTCGTATCGTGCTGACGCTCGACTAGGTTCGATTCAGGCCGCCCCGGCTCGACCCGGCTCGCAGTCGACGGCGGCTCAGGCCGCCTTGCGCTCTTCGGCGGGGGTAGCCATGCCTTCGGCCTTGCGTTCGCCACCCAGTGCCTCGGTCAGGTCGGTCAGCAGGCCCGCCAGTTCACCGGCCATCAGCGCGAAATCGGCGTCGAAGCGTTCGTCTTCGTCATGGAGCGAGGCATCGGCCTGTTCCTTGATGACGTCGAGCGGGTTCACGCGCTTCACGGCCAGTGCGTCGGTCAGCACGAACGACACACGGTCGTTCCACGTCATGGCCAGCCGGGTGCAACGCTTGCCCGCGGCAATATGACGGGCCAGGTCTTCGGGGTCGAGCGGATGGCGCACGTAGCGTACGGTTGCCTTGGTTTCGCTGCTCGACTGCAGTTCGATTTCCTGGTCGACCGTGAAGCCGGCCGGTGCGGTGTCGGTGGCGAGCCATTCCGTCATGGCGGCCACGGGCGACAGGTTGACCTGCAGGCCGACCACGGGCAACGGGTCGATGGCCTTGAACAGCATGCCGCGCACTTCGTCGGCCTTGGCGGTGCCGGCGGCATCGATGGCCAGCCAGCCATTCACGGGGTCGATCCAGACGCGGGTATCACGGCGAATGCTGAACGCGCGCGGCAGCAGTTCCTCGGTGATCTGTTCCTTGAGTTCCTTGAGCTGCTTGCGTCCCGGCTTGAAGCCTTGTTGTTCTTCGAGTTCGGCGGCGCGTGCCTTGGTCACCTGGTTGACCACGGTAGCCGGCAGCAGCTTCTTTTCGGTGCGCAGCACCAGCAACATCTGTTTGTTGACGCAGTGCACAAGCTGGTCGTTGTCGCGCGGCGATGCCCAGCCCTGGGTCTGCATCTCGAGGCTGGTGCCCGGGTAGAACGCGTGCTTGGCCAGGCCGGCCTCGACGTCCTCGGCGCTCAGCGTCCACGGGGCGGAAAAACGATGAATCTGGAGATTCTTGAACCACATGAGAATTCGGCCTCGCGTACGGGTTGGAAAATTGGCAAGGGACGAATTCTAACGGTTCGGAGCCGGTGCGCAGCCGGAGATGATGTAAAGAAAAAACGTCCATCGCGCAGCATGCCGGATGCCGCACGATGGACGTTTGCAGGTCCGCGCCGGCATGTCGCCGGCGCACGCTATCAGATATCGAGCTTCGAGATCTTGGTGCCTTCGAGGCTTAGCCCGGCCATCAGGCCTGCGTTGGTCATGGCAAAGCCAATGATCGGCTGCTGCGCCGTATTGGTGTCGATCTGGCCGTTCGCACCGATTGTGGCCAATGCCACGGTGGCGTCGGCGCCGACCTGCCAGCCACTGCTACGCACGAACTTGTCGTAGGCTTCCTGCGTCATGAACATCAGGATGAACGCCTTCGACTGGGCCCCGATCTGCCAGCCGACGGAGCCGGAAATGGCGCGGTAGTAGCCACGGTTGGCACCGCCCGAGCGCAGCACGCCGTCCCCATATTCGCCACCGACGATAAACCCTGCCGACAGCAGTTTCGGGAAAATCAGGATGCCCTTGGCCTTGGCGCCGAGGTCCCGCGCACTATTGGTCGTGGAATAGAGCCGGTTCAGGGTATCGGTGGCGCCAGTATCGATCTCGCGACGCTTGGACGCTGCATCGCCTGAATCTTTCGGTCCCGTAAAGCTACAACCTGTGAGCGACATGGCGCCCAGTGACAGACCAGTGAGGCCGACAAGACCAGCACTGCCGGCGGACAGGAAGGTTCGACGTTTCATTATTTCCTCCAGGAGGGGTCGTGTGTTGCAACCGCCTCTACAGCATAGGCGGGCAGAGCACATCCGCCAATGCGATGTTGTCTGACACAGGGGTGGTGGGCCTCTGACATGACATAGTCATACTTTCTTGCAAATCGTTGGAACTTATTCCGGAACCCGAATAAGTCGACCGTGTCTTTGAAGCATGCATACGTCAATCGTCCCCACCAAGTCCGCCGGCCACGCCGCTCCTCAATCCCAACTCGCAGAGAATGGCGCGATGCAACATCGGCGCATGCGCCCGGCAGGCCGCGTTGCTGCGTTCGCCGTACCGCTGACGGCGCTGCTGCTGGCCGCATGCTCGTCTCAGCCATCCGTCCAGACGCCAGAGGCCCAGCAGGAAGTCGCGCAAATGAATTCCGGCTGGCAGGCCGAACGTGCCAAGTACATGGATTGCGTCCAGGACAAGGCGGGTGACGGTGCCAAGGGCAAAGGCACGTCCAAGGAAGTTGCCGCGGGGGCCATCGATGCCTGCAAGGACCAATTGAAGGTCATGCACGATGCCTTCCAGTCCTACCTTTCCGCCCAGATGAGCTCGGCCCACGGCCAGTCCAGTGCGCGCCAGGCAGCGGACCGCGTTACCACCGATACCCGCGAGAAAGCGCGCACCTACCTGACGCGTTACGTCGAGGTGGAGCGTTACAAGGCTGGCCAGCGCTGATTGAGCGAAGCGCTCGGGCCGGACAGCCCTTCACAGCATGGCAAGCGGCTGCGCATGGCGCGGTGGCGGGAACAGCTTGTCCAGTTCGGACAGTTGTTCCGGCGTCAGCGTCATGTCCAGCGCGCGCAGGTTTTCACGCAGACGGTCGCGGTGTCGGGTCTTCGGAATCGCGATGATGTCGTCAAATGTCAGCAACCATGCCAGCGCCGCCTGCGCGCTGGTCATGCCGTGTTGCTGTGCAAAACGCTGTAGCCCCGGATTGCGCAACAGTCGCGCCTGCTCGATCGGCGAGTAAGCCATCACCGGCACATTGCGCTCGCGCATCCACGGCAGCAGGTCGTATTCGATGCCGCGACGGCTCAGGTTGTAGAGCAACTGATTCACGGTCGTGGCGTCGCCACCCGGTACGTCCCAGAATTCCTCCATATCGGCCAGATCCAGATTGCTGACGCCGAAATGGCGGATCTTGCCTGCTCGCTGCAGCGCCAGGAATGCCTCGATGGTTTCCTCGAACGGCACGTCGCCACGCCAGTGCAACAGGTACAGGTCCAGTCGATCGGTGCCCAGCCGGCGCAGGCTGCGTTCGCAGGCGGCCACGGTGCCCTTGCGGCTGGCATTGTGCGGGTAGACCTTGCTGACCAGGAAGGCATCGTCGCGGCGCCCGGCCAGTGCTTCGCCGATCAGCGATTCCGATAGCCCTTCGCCATACATTTCAGCCGTGTCGATCAGGCGCAGGCCCATGTCCAGGCCCGTCTGCAGCGTGGCAATTTCCTCGTCGCGCGTGTTGCGGTCATCGCCGATATTCCAGGTGCCCATGCCCAGCGCGGGAATGCGCTCGCCGTCGGGCAGCGTGACGTGCTTCATCATGCTGCGCGGGAAACCTCGGACTTCAGTCCGGGGATGGATAGCGCGG
>NZ_DBHKYV010000041.1:0-77161 GCF_057315035.1 Cupriavidus sp.
TCGTCGATCGTGATTTTCCACCTATCGACCTGTCTGAGGAAATTAGACCACCACACCCCTCTCCCGCCCGGCGGGAGAGGGGAACCGAATGAGCCGGGGGAGCTCGCTGAAATTTCCCACCATGCGGGCAAGAGCTCGCGTACTTCCGCACGCGCATAGCGGTCATCGATCAACCAGACCACGCCGCGGTCCTGCTGGGTGCGGATCACGCGGCCGGCTGCCTGCACCACCTTGCGCAAGCCCGGGTACAGGTACGCGTAGTCATAGCCCTGGCCGAACATCGCTTCCATGCGCTCGCGCAACTGCTCGTTGACCGGATTCACCTGCGGTAATCCAAGCGTTGCCACGAAGGCACCGATCAGGCGATCGCCGGGCAGATCCACTCCTTCCGAGAACACACCACCCAGGACCGCAAAGCCGATACCTTGCCCGCCGGGCGCGAACATGTCGAGAAACGCCGCTTGCCCGGCCTCGTTCATCCCGCGTGCCTGCGACCACGCCGGTATGTCGGGATGTCGTTCGGCCAGCAACGCGGCGGCCTGCTGCAGGTAGTCGTGGCTGCTGAAGAAGGCCAGGTAATTGCCGGGCCGACGCACGAACTGCTCGGCCATCAATTGCACGATCGCAGGCAGCGAGCGCTGTCGCTGCGCATAGCGCGTCGATATATGGCGCGCCACGTGTACATCGAGCTGTTCTGCCTGGAATGGCGATGGCACTTCGATACATACGGTGCTGGCCGGCAACCCGAGCAGGTTTTGATAGTAGTCGGCCGGCTGCAATGTCGCTGAAAACAGCGTGGTCGAATGCGCGCCCGCGAAGCGTGTTGCCAGATACGGTGCCGGCAGCAGGTTACGCACACAGAGTGCGGCATCCACTCCGGCCCGCGTGCGTGGTGTACGCGTGATATCGAACAGCGAATGCTTGCCACCATACTCTGTCATCTGCTCGGCCAGGCGCAGGAAATGCATGGCATCGAAATAGAAGCGTTCCAGCGTGGCGTCGTGCCGCTGCGGATGCTCGCTCATGTCGTCGATGATCGCGCTGCATAACTGCACCAGCGCTTCCACAAAGGCGGCCGGTTCCTGGTCTTGGATCTCGTACGGGGCATCGCTCGATTTGGCCAGTGCATTCCATTGGCGATAGACGCGGTCCATGGGCCGTTTCAGCACGCCGGGCGCTGACTGCCGCACGGCGCGGAACGCTGCGTGGTCAAGCGTGGCCGAGTACATCGCGCGGCCGCGCTCCACGAGGTTGTGGGCTTCGTCGACCAGTACGCTGACGCGCCATTCGTTCAGGCTGGTCAGCGCATGCAGCATCGCGCTGCGATCGAAATAGTAGTTGTAGTCGGCCACGACCATATCGCTCCAGCGGATCATTTCCTGCGCCAGGTAATAGGGGCAGATCCGGTGCGTGCGGGCGATATCGCGCGTGGTGTTGCGATCGAGTAGCGGCGCGCGGCTTGCAGCGTCGCGCGCGGCCGGCAGGCGATCGTAGAAGCCTTGCGCCAGCGGGCAGGATTCACCGTGGCAGGCTAGCTCGGGGTGTTCGCAGACTTTGTCGCGTGCCAGCAGTTCGAGCACGCGTAGCGGTGCACCGTCGGCATTGCCGCGTAGTTGCTCGGTCGCATGCAAAGCCACCGCGCGGCCCGTGGAACGCGCCGAGAGAAAGAACAGCTTTTCGATGCGCTGGGTCGGCATGGCCTTGAGCGTGGGGAATACCGTACCTACCGATTTGCCGATGCCGGTTGGCGCTTGCGCCAGCAGCGTGCGCGATGTGGCGTTGGCCTTGTAGACCGACTCCGCCAGCAGGCGCTGCCCTTCGCGGAACGTGCCATGCGGAAACTGCAGCGCCTGCAGGCCGGCGTCTCGGTGCGCGCGATGTGCGACTTCCTGTTCTGCCCATGCCTTGAAGCGGCGGCAACTGTCTTCGAAGAACGCGCGAAGCTCCGACGCGTCGAAGCGTTCTTTCAGCATGCGCTCGCGCTGGCTGACGATATCGAAGTAGACCAATGCGACATCGATCTTCGCCAGGTTGCGCGCTTGGCACAGCAACCAGCCATAGATCTTGGCCTGCGCCCAATGCAGGGCCTGGTGGTTCTGCGGAATCTCCACCTTCTCGCCGCGCACGGTCTTGATTTCCTCGACCCGGTTGGCCACCGGATCGTAGCCATCGGCCCGGCCACGCACGTGCAGACCTTCGAAATCGCCCGACACGGAGACTTCGGTTTCATAACCCGAGCCACGCCGGCTCGTTGCCAGGCTGTGGCCTGCCATTCCTTCCTGACCGGTGGGAGACGGCGTAAAGCGCAGGTCGAGGTCGCCCGCCTTGGCCGTGAACTCGCACAGCGTGCGAACGGCAACGGTATAACGAGGCGGATCAGAAGGGTTCGAGGTGACGGGCAAGACGCAAAGGGCTGGGAATTTCGCAGGACTGTATAAATATACAGTTATCCGGGCCTGGCAGGAAACCTGCGCGCCGCAATCTAAGATGAAGGGCATTCTTTGGAGGAGGACAGCAAATGGCTTCACTCAAGATCGCCACCTTCAATATCAACGGTGTCCGCACACGGCTGGCGGCATTGCTGGGTTGGCTGGAACGGGAAGCTCCAGACGTGGCCTGCCTGCAGGAGCTGAAGACGGTGGACGAGGGCTTTCCGATCGATGAGATCCGTGCGGCGGGTTATGGTGCGATCTGGCATGGCCAGAAGTCCTGGAACGGTGTGGCGATACTGGCCAGGGGCGCCGATCCGGTGGAAGTCCGGCGCGGCCTGCCGGGCGGCGAGGAAGACCTGCAGAGCCGCTATCTGGAAGCGGCGGTCGAGGGCGTGCTGATTGCCTGTCTGTACCTGCCCAATGGCAATCCGCAACCGGGTCCCAAGTTCGACTACAAGCTCGCATGGTTCGAGCGGCTGATTCAGCATGCGCAGGGGCTGCTCGACAGCGGTCATCCGGTGGTGATTGCCGGAGACTTCAATGTCGTGCCCACCGACGAGGACATCTACAACACGCGCTCATGGCTCAAGGATGCGCTGCTGCAACCGGAAAGCCGTGAATGCTATCGGCGTCTGCTGGAACAGGGATGGACCGACGCGCTACGCGCACGTTATCCCGACGAGCGGATCTACACGTTCTGGGACTATTTCCGACAGCACTGGCAGACCAATTCGGGCCTACGTATCGATCATCTGCTGCTGAGTCCCGATTTGCAGATGCACGACGCGGGTGTCGACAAGTGGGTGCGGGGAGAGGAACGGGCCAGCGATCATGCTCCGGCCTGGGTGGAAATTGGGAAGCCCGTGGCGACTGGGAAGCCCAGGGCCAGACAGACCGCGACACCAAAAAAAACCGCCGGGAAAATCCCGGCGTCGGAGAAAACAAGGACGTCCGTCGGGAGAGCAGGACGGCGGACGTCGGGCGCCTGAGCCAGGCGCCGCAAAAGCTAGGCCGCAACGGCCTCGGGTTCCGGGGTCACACATAGCGTGCCCCCCACGGCGCCGAGCAGCATGTCGGCCGCAGCATCGAGCCGATCGCTCGAACCCGACATGCGCGCCGTGATGATGCCGTTCTGGATCGCGCCATACAGCACCTTGGCCAGTGCCGGCGGCGGCACCGGATAAGGTTGGCCACGCTCGACCTCGGCACGGCGCAGCAGGTTGCCGATCCACGATTCGTGCATCTGGAAATGCGCCTGCAGCATGGTGCGGATCGCATCGGGCAGGGCCAGTACTTCGGCTGACAACATGCCGGCCAGACAGATCTGGTTCAGTTCGATGTCATTGCGCAACGGCCCAATGTATCGCTGCGCCTGTTCCGATAGCGGCGAGCTGCTATCGATGGCAGCGAGGCGTGCCTGCGAGCGTTCGCGGTACAACCTCACAACCTCCAGCACCAGATCGTCCTTGGCCGGGAAATAGTAGTGAATGCTTGAGGTCTTCACTCCCACCAGTTCGGCGAGGTCCCGGTAGCTGAAACCGTTGTAGCCCCGTTGCCGGATCAGCACGGAGGCGTGCTCAAGCAGTTGATCTCGTACGGTATGCGTTTTCATGGCAACTGTCCGCGGCGTCATGGCCGAGGACCCTCCGGGTTGGTCGCTGGTCCGCTTATACGGAGAGCGACTGCGCAACAAGCTGGAGGACTGCTCCGCTGGTTACGCAGAGCACCACCCAGCCGCCCAGGATCAGGGCTGTGTCACGCAAGGTCATGATGAAACTCCAGGTGTCTGTTCAGGTTGCAGTCCGCCACGGTGGCGGGCTGCAACCGTCTTGTGGCCTCAGGCGTTGGCGCCGTCGGTGTACACGTCAAAGCTGCGCGACGGTTCGGCGGACACGCCGGTGCGGTCAAGGCCGGCAACCGTGTGGGCGCCGCCGCTGTACGGGTCGAACGGAGCAGCCTTGGCGCCGTCGGTGTACGGGTCGAACTTGCCAACCTTGGCGCCATCGAGGTACGGATCGACCTTGCGGGCCGGGCTGGCCGACACACCGGTGCGGTCGAGGCCCGCAACGATACGTGCACCGTCGGTGTACGGATCAGCCTTGCCAAGCTTGGCACCGTCCGTGTACGGGTCGGCCTTGCCGACACGTGCACCTTCGCTGAAGGCGTCGAACTTGCCCTGGCGTGCACCGTCGGTAAAGGCGTTGCGCTGGTCGGTCACTCGGTAGCTGTAACCGTAGACTTCACCGGCCTTCTGGGCGGCAGGGGCTGCTTGTGCGGCGCCCGTGACAAAAGCGGCTGCGAGGGCTGCGGCGGTGAGGATGGTCTTGGCGTTCATGATGCTCTCCTTGCTCGAGGCCGGGCGATCTCTTTGATGTATCGCTGGGCCAATGTCTGTGCTGCGTTTCAGGGGTCTTTTTCCTGTTGCTATCTACTGGTAGGTAGATGATTGGTGCTAAAAAAAAGACCGCCTCCCGGTACTGACAAACAACCTTGTGATGCTTGGACTTGGCGCTGCTTCGTTTGCTTGCTGCTGCAGTGCGTCGTCCATGGCTCGAATATTATCTACTACTAGATAGATAGGCAAGGGGAATTTGGAGAAATTTCGATGTACATGGTGGAGGTTTTGATCTAAACGCCCGAGAGTCGATCCTAAATTATTGAATTAAAAAGAGAAACGGCATTGCGACCGCGTTGGCCGCAATGCCGCATTGCCATTCACATGTGACGATTTAGCGCTTGCCGATGGTAAAAGCGATCTCGCCGATACCGTCGACGCCGCCCGTCACCACGTCACCAGCGTTCAAAGCTCCCACGCCGGCTGGCGTGCCCGTGAAGATCAGGTCGCCCGGTTGCAGCGTTACGGCCTCGGAGATATACGCGATGACATCGGCCACCGGCCAGATCAGTTCGGTCAGGTCGCCTTGCTGGCGGGTTTCGCCGTTGACCTTGAGCCAGATCGAACCGGCGGACGGATGGCCGATTGCCGATACCGGTTGAAGCGGACCGCAAGGGCCCGAGGCATCGAACGATTTCGACCAGTCCCAGGGGCGGCTCATCTTCTTGGCCACGTCTTGCAGGTCGCGACGTGTCAGGTCGACGCCAACGCCATAGCCCCAGACCAGGTCCAGCGCCTTCTCCGGACTGACGTTCGTGCCGGGCTTGCCGATGGCCACCACGAGCTCGATTTCGTGGTGCAGGTTTTCGGTCAGGGGAGGATAGGGCACGGCGCCGTTTGCAGGTACTACCGCGTCAGCCGGCTTGGTGAAGAAAAACGGCGGCTCGCGGTCGGGGTCCTTGCCCATCTCGCGCGCATGTGCGGCGTAGTTGCGGCCCACGCAGAACACGCGGCGGATCGGAAAGCGGGCTTCGCTGCCGACAACTGCCACGCTGGCCTGCGGCGCGGGTTGGATCACGAAATCGGTCATGGTGTGCCTTGTTGTCCAGAAAGTGGGAATGACTTCGCCGATCTACTTCGCGAAAACCTGGCTCAGGTCGCCGAATGCCTTGAATTCAAGCGCATTGCCCGATGGGTCCAGGAAAAACATGGTGGCCTGTTCGCCGACCTGGCCCTTGAAACGCACGTGCGGTTCGATCACGAACTGCGTACCGGCGCCGCGCAGTTTGTCGGCCAGACGTTCCCATTCATCCATCGGCAGGATCGCGCCGAAATGCCTGACGGGCACATCGTCGCCATCGACGGCGCTGGTGGCACGGTGCCCGCATTCGTCCGGCGACAGGTGCGCCACCACTTGGTGACCATAGAAATTGAAGTCGATCCAGGCATCGGAACTGCGGCCCTCGGGGCAACCGAGCAATTCGCCGTAGAACTGGCGCGCGGTGGCAAGGTCGTGGACCGGGAAAGCAAGGTGAAACAAGGGAATGGCGCTCATGGCGTGGGGCTCTGTAAAGGTCTTTATGGAAGTGCGTGTTTGATTGTAATCAGCAAAACTCGTAATATGAAACGAATGATTTTTTGTCTGAGTATCGAAATTTTAGATGCTCGAATGGTTCGTTTTCTGACCTTGATTGACGTTGATTCGATCTTTATCCGACCTTGATCCGCTACTTCAAGACCTTCCTTACCGCCGCCGAGACCAGTTCGTTCTCGGCGGCCGGCGCACGGCTCGGCCTGACGCAATCGGCCGTCAGCACCCAGATCCGCAGGCTGGAAGAGGACCTCGGCTGCTCGTTGTTCGACCGTTCGGGGAAATCGGTGGCATTGAGCGAAGAGGGTCGGCAGATGCTGGTCGATGCCACGCGGATCGTTGCGCTCTATGACGCGATGAAGGGTGCGCGCTCGCAGCGCGACATGGCGCCGCTCGATCTTGGTGCCGTCTCCACCGTGCAGGCAAGCCTGCTACCGCGGGCAATGCAACGTTTTCGCGTGGCACACCCCGATACCCACGTGAACATCATCCCGGGCATGTCCACGCAATTGCTGACGCAGGTCGACGCGCGCGAACTCGACATTGCGGTGCTGGTCAAGCCGCGGCTGGGAATTCCTCCCGAACTCAAGTGGGTGCCGCTGATCAAGGAGCGCTTTGTCGCGGTGGCGCCCGTTGGGTCGCCAGGAGACTTGAAGACATTGCTGGAGACGGTGCCCTTCATTCGCTACAACCGTCATTCGACCGGTGGCCAGTTGCTGGACCGGTATCTGAAGCGTCACCGTCTGTGGGTGCGCGAGGGCATGGAACTCGACGAGCCTGCGGTGATCCTGCAGATGGTGAGCGAAGGGCTTGGCTGCGCCATCATCCCATCGGCACTGGTGCCATGGCGGCAGACCCCGAACATCACGGAGGTGCCGATGCCGGGCATGCCGTTATACCGCGAGATCGGGGTGCTGGTGCGGCAGTCGGCGCTCAAGCGCGCATCGGCTGCCGCACTGATCGACGCGTTCGTCGACGAGTGCCGCGAACGCTGAGCGTTGGTCAAGCCTGGGCTGGCTGCTGGGGGGACGGCGTGGCTTGAGGTGATTTCTGCCGGGCCATCAATGCCAGCAGCGCGGCCACGAGGCAAGCGCTGCCCGCGACATAGAGCGCAGGCGAATAAGTCAGCCAGAGCGTACGCGACAATCCCGCGCCAAAGGCAGCCGCGGCAGCGCCGATCTGGTGTGCGGCGAAGATCCAGCCGAATACCATTGGCGCGCGCTCGCGGCCGAACGTGCTGCCGGCAAGCTTGATGGTGGGCGGCACCGTTGCGATCCAGTCCAGGCCATAGAACATGGCAAATACCGACAGGCCGTAGAGCGTGAATTCCGAGTGCGGCAGCCAGAACAGCGAGAGCCCGCGCAGCGCGTAGTACCAGAACAGCAGTTTGCGGCTGTCATAGCGATCCGACAGCCAGCCGGACATGATGGTGCCGACAAAGTCGAACGCGCCCATCATCGCCAGCGCCGATGCGGCAGGCACGGCCGACATGCCGAAGTCCGCGCACAATGCAATGAAGTGGGTCTGGATCAGGCCATTGGTGGACAAGCCGCAGATAAAGAATGTACCGGCCAGGATCCAGAACGTCTGGGAACGCGCGGCGTCGCGCAGCACCACGAACGGTCCTCGCCACGATAGTGGCGCGGCGGGTGCGGGCGCGGCAGTCACGGCGCCCGGTACTTCACCGAACGCCGCCAGTCCCACATCGGCGGGCCGGTTGCGCATGAAGCCGAACACCACCATGGCCAGCACACCGCACGCGGCCAGCACCGGAAACACCGCCACGCGCCAGCCCATATGCTCGATCAGCCAGGCGGCCACCGGCAGGAACGCCAGTTGGCCGGTGGCGGAGCTGGCGGTCAGCACGCCGATGACCAGGCCGCGCCGTGCGGTGAACCAGCGGTTGGCCACCAGCGCGGCCAGCACCATGGCGGTCAGGCCCGAACCGACGCCGAGCATCAGGCCCCAGGCCAGGAACAACTGCCATAGTTGGGTCGAGACCGTCGCCAGCGCCATGCCTCCTGAGATCAGGGCCAGCGCCGCACATACCACGTTACGAACGCCGAACCGCTCCATCAGGATCGCCGAGAACGGCGCCATCAACCCGAACAGTGCAAAGCGAAAGGCCAGGATTGACGATACCTGGTCGGTGCTCCAGCCCATTTCGGCGGTCAGTGGCTTCAGGAATGCGCCGGGCAGGCCGAGCGCCGCGGAAGTGGTCAACATTACGCAGAACGTAATGGCTGCGACGATCCACGCGTAGTGGACGCCGCGCCGGTCCAGCCGGCTGGATAGGGCTTGCGCGAACATGGGTTTCCCTGGGGCTAGTTAGTGTCGTGTGTTGTGGGTGGTGCGGGTGGGGTTAAGCGTCCAATGCCGGCGCATCACATGGATGCCGGGGCAATATCGAGCAGGAGCGAGCGCGCCGCTTCGAGAATCTCGTCGGAGAT
The DNA here is from genome assembly GCF_057315035.1 of Cupriavidus sp. NCBI lineage: Bacteria > Pseudomonadati > Pseudomonadota > Betaproteobacteria > Burkholderiales > Burkholderiaceae > Cupriavidus > Cupriavidus sp. The sequence goes on from NZ_DBHKYV010000041.1 coordinate 8,809, forward strand.
GGGGTCGCCCGCCGTAGCGCGCGCCAGCGTGACGGCTCCGACCAGCGTGGCCAGTTCCAGCAGGGCGGAGCGGTCCACGTCCTGCGGGGCGGCGCTATCCGGCGCGGTGGTCTTCCAGGTCGCCAGCAATTGCTTGACGCCATCCAGATAGGCCTGGTGCACGGGTTTGTCGCTTGGCTCGCGCGCCACGTCAACGGCCAGTGCCGATGCAGGGCAGCCGTGTCCGGCCGCATCGCGATGTGCGGTACTGAGGTAGGGCTCCACGAGTCGACGGCGCGCAGTGGCGCGATCGCCACCCGCACTGGCCGCGATCTTTCTCCAGCGCGCGTTGGAATCGGCGAATGCCTTTGCACAGGCCACGGCAACCAGTTCGTCTTTCGATGCAAAGTGGCCATAGAAGCCACCGTGCGTGAGCCCGGCATCAGCCATGACCTGCGCCACGGAAACGCCGTGCAGCCCATGTTGGCGAAACAGCCGTGCCGACGCTTCCTCAATCGCTGTCCTATGCTGATCGGCGACTGCCCGTGATGCGCGTGCCATCTGGAACCTCCTGCTGCAATGTTTCGAAAATCCAGCTTGACCGGAGTTTAGATGACGACCATACTTTATTCAATAGATGTCGTTCGTCATCCAAATAAATCTGGCGAAGGCACCCGTTGAAATCCCTTCATCTCCAAGGAGAACCTGTCATGTTCAAACTGTTCGATCTGTCCGGCCGCGTCGCGGTGGTTACCGGTTCCACCAAAGGCATGGGCCTGGAAATGGCGCGCGCACTAGGGCAGTCCGGCGCCACGGTAGTGGTATCGGGCCGCGATGCGGCGGTATCGGAGAAGGTGGCTGCCGGCTTGCGCGAACAGGGCATCGATGCCGCGGGCATTGCCTGCGACATTGTCAGTATCGATAGCGTGCGGGCCTTTGCCGAACAGGTGCTGGCGAAGTACGGCCGCGTGGATGCACTGGTGCTGAACGCCGCAGGCAGTGGCGTGGCCGGATCGATGCTGGAACAGGGGCCCGAGGAGTTCGACGACGTAATGGCCGGCAATGTGCGCGGCAACCTCGTGCTCGTCAATGCGCTGGCGCCGCAGATGATCGCGCGGCAGGACGGTTCCATCATCTTCATGTCCAGCATTGCGGCCCGGCGCGGTTCTGCCAGGCTGGCGCTGTACAGCATCTCCAAGGGTGCCACCGACCTGGCCATGCGCAATCTTGCGCAAACGCTCGGACCGTACAACATCAATGTCAACAGCATCAATCCGGGCCCGGTGCGTACCGATTTCTCGCGCGATGCGCTGTGGGGCGATCCCGAACGCGAGAAGGCACTCTCCGCAGCCATCCCGATGCGACGCATTGCCGAAGCCGTCGATGTGGCCGGTGTTGCGGTGTTGCTGGCATCGCCGGCGGGACGCTATATCTCGGGGCAGACCATCGGCGTGGATGGTGGCGCCACCGCATAGTTGCACGCCTTCGGTGATCGGACAGGCGGCGCGCGCGGCTGCAAGAAAGTGCAGCTCGTACGCGCCGTTTTTGTGCGAATGGCACCTGCAGTGTGCGCGCGTCGCACTGCATTTGTGCCACATCAAAAATAGCGGGAAATAGCGGCAAGAATGGCTTTATTTCGTTGGATTGACGCCGTTACAGCGGGCAATGAGATCCATCGAAACAAGGAACATCGTGGCCGCTTTTTTGACTCCCGCAGTACGGTTGATGGCCCGTTTGACCATCACGCGCAAGCTGGTCCTGTTGTCCATGTTGTTCCTGATCCCGCTGTGCGGTGCGCTGTTCGCAGTGCTGAACCAGTCGGTGCAATCGATCCGCGACACGCAAGACGAAACGCGCGGACTCAGGCTGGTATCGCTGGCGCTGGACTTCATGCGCGAGACGCAGGTACGGCGCGGCGCGGCCAATGGACTGCTGCTTGGCAATGCCAGCTTCAAACCGACTTTCGAGAGCGCAGATGGCAAGGCGGCGCAGCATCTGTCGACGCTGCTGTCCGAGTCTGCCGCCGTGACATCGTTCGATGTGGTGCCAGACGCGAAGAAGCTCGACGAAGCGTGGCAGCAGATCCGCAAGCTTGGGCTTGATACACCCGCTGCGCCGCTGTTCGACCGGCACACGGCGCTGGTCAAGCAAACGCGGCTGTTTATTGGCGACGTGGCCGATCATTCGTCGCTGGCGCTCGACCCGGAAGCCGGCTCCTACTACCTGATCAACCTGATGGTGGGCCCGATGCCAAAGCTTGCCGAACTGGGCGCGCTGGCGCGTGGCCGCGGGGCTGGCATCATTGCGCAGGGCGGGTTCTCGGATGCCGCGCAGCAGGCCGACCTTGCCGCGCTGGCCGAGCAGATCCAGGACGGGCTGGAAGCCGTTCGCCGTGACATGGCGCGTGTCGTGCACGGTGCGCCGGCCTACAAGGACCGGGTAGACGCCGCCACAAAGCAACTTGGTGCGATGGACAATTTCTACCGCACGCTCAAGGTCAGCATGCTCGGATCGAGCGGCATTATCATCGATGCCAAGGCATATTTTGCGGACGGTACCGCGGCGATCGAAGCGGTATCGTCGGTCAACCGCGAGTTCACAGCCATGGCCGCGGCCATGCTCGACCAACGCGTTGCCAATGCCGAGCGTCAGTTGCTGCTGCTGGTTGTGGTCGCGCTCGTCACCGTGGGCGGCGCGCTGTACCTGTTTGCCGGGTTTAGTCGCGGCATGCGCGAAGATGTGTGGGACGTGGCGGATCTTGTCGAACGCATCAATGGCGGCGACCTTGGCGTGCATATCGACGCGCACGGCCGCGACGAACTCAGCGACGTCAAGCGTCACCTGATGGCATTGGTACAGGCATGGCGCGGCATTATCGGCGATACCAAAGACAGCGCGCAGAACGTGCTGGTGGCGGCGGGTCAGATCGCTCAGGGCAATGCCGATTTGTCGCAGCGAACCGAGGAGCAGGCGTCTTCGCTGGAGCAGACCGCGGCAAGCATGGAGGAACTCACGTCGATCGTGCAGCAGAATGCCGGCAACGCAGCCGAGGCCAGCACGCTCGCGACAGATGCGGCAAACATTGCAGTGGTGGGTGGCAAGACGGTGGTGCGCATGCGCGACACCATGAGCGAGATCGAGTCCGACTCGCGCCGCATCGTCGACATCATTGCCGTGATCGACAGCATTGCATTCCAGACCAATATCCTTGCCCTGAACGCCGCGGTAGAGGCTGCGCGCGCCGGTGAACTGGGACGTGGCTTTGCCGTGGTGGCTGGTGAAGTGCGCACGCTGGCGCAGCGAGCGGCGAATTCCGCCAAGGAGATCCGCGTGCTGATTTCACAGTCGGCGGATCGGGTTGCCAGCGGCACGGCATTGGCAACGGAAGCGGCGTCGACGATCGACGACGTGGTGAATGCCGTGCATCGCGTCACTACGGTAATGGATGAGATCAGCCGTGCTTCGCATGAACAAAGCAGCGGCATTGCCCAGGTGAACCAGGCGGTCACGCAAATGGATCAGGTCACGCAGCAGAATGCCGCGCTCGTGGAAGAAGCTGCTGCCGCAGCGCAGGCACTGCAGGAGCAGGCCGAACGGATGGAACAGACGGTCAGCGTTTTCAGGCTGGCAGCCTGATGACCCGGCGCCCGCTCGAAGGCGGGCGCCAAAGTCGTGCACTAACGCAATTGCAGGTTGGCCCGGTGCTACGAGCCGTGGTTGCTACGAGCCATTAAAGCCGCCCGCGCCACTGACGGCGTCATTCACCTCCTGGCGCTGTACGCGAATGTTGTTCTCCACGTCGGTCACGCCAAAGGTGTTGTCGGCGATATCCTCGATATCGTACTTCTGGCTGCGCATCCGTACCGTGCCACCCAGCGTGACCTTGCCCGCGTCCACGTCGACCGTGACTTCGTGCACATCGACGCCCGCGGCAAACGTCAGCCGCTCGCAGATCTCGTCGCGGATACGTTCGTCGGTGCGCGTATAACCGCGTGGACCCGCGCGCCGTTCCACGGCATCGGGACCAAACCAGTCGCTAACGGCCTGACCAATACGATGCCCCAGGTTGTAGAGCATGCCATGCTCTTCGCCATGCTCGCCACGGTAATCGTCGCGGTGGTCATCGTCGCGCCACGCGGTGTCCGACGATGACCAGCGGCGCGATGGTGCATAGCCAAGTTCCTCGTCGTAGCCGCGCGAACCCAGATAGTCGCGCCCGTAGCTTTGCGCATAGTGAGGCGAGCGGCTTTCATCGCGCCTGTCACCCCACTCATCGCGCGGTTCGGTCCAGTAGCGGGTATCGCTACGCAGGTCGTTGAAATAGGTATTGGGCCTGTACTGCGCCTCACGCCGTTCTGCTTCGCGCAACCAGGCCTGATCGGCGTTGCCGAAGCCGCGATTGCCTCGGCCTGAAGTGTGGGAACTCCTGCCCTGACGCCAGCGATGGTCGTCATTGGAGCCGAGGTCACCATAGTCGTCATACTCGCTCGCATATTGGCGACTCTGGTATTGCTGTCGTGCGCGCCAGTCTTCGTCGGCTTCGGCCGAAGCGCCATATCCGCCATTGAGACCGTAGCGCAGATCGCTGCCGTGATGGCGTTCCTGGTGCCGTTCGTCACGGTAGCCGGACGGAACAGGCCCGCCGTCGCTCAGTTGGCCCGGCGCCAGCCTCTGCCGGCGCCGAGCTTCGTCCCAGCTATCGCCGGAAGATTCGGGCTGCCAGTCTTCCTGATCCATCCAGCGTGAGCCGCGATCGTCGTCATCGTCGTCGCGGCGACTGTCATTGGCTCGCCAGGGGTTGTCCCGGCGGTAGCGCTCGGTGTGGAAATTGCCCATGTTGCGCTCCTGATGTCCTGAAGGTTGCAGGTTTGCCATGCGCGGTGCTGAAAGACATGCGCGCGATGTTGCTGGCAATTCAGGAATCAGGGCAATTTTCGTACCGCGCCGGCCAGGCGTTGTACCGCCTTGGGTTGCGGCGCACAAGTCGGTTATTGGCGCATGCAAGCGTTGCGCAGGTGCATGTAAAGTCTGCACCGCGCACCCGTCAGGTCACTGCGCATTCACTCGCCGTAGATTGCCCTGTGCCGGGGTCATGACGTTGATGGGCCCGGGCGCTTGTGGCGGTGCCGGGGGCGAGTCGTCGCGCACTGCACGTGGTTCGCGCACCGGCGCAAGACCTTCAACGGTATTGAACAGCTGGCTGTGCGCGTAGTCGGTTGCGACGGCTTCCAGGAAGTTCGATGCCGGTTTTTGCGCGGGGGCGACTGGCAAGGCCTTGTCCGCGTGCGCCGCGGTGTTGAAGCAGAGCAGCAGCACACGCAGCAATAGCACGAAGCCACGAATGCGGTGGCGAATGATGCGTGAATGGCCGGGGTGGGGCGGGGCTGTGACGCCGGGCCGCAATCGTGGTGGGATCAGCATGGCGGTTCTCCAATCGAGCGATTGGCTCTGGGTCGGGAATGACCATGCGCGCCGCTCTCGATACGTCTATTTGCAGAGAACATGCCACCATGAAAATGGCGGATAGCGGGCTGTTACCGCCACTTATTGCCGGAGAAGCCGTGTTTACAAGCGTCAAAAGGCCAACACACAACCAGAAGGTGTTGGCCAATTGCCAACATCGCGCAGCCTTCCACAGGCGGTGTTAGATCCAGACATCGTTCCGTGCCGTGCGGTCGCCGTCCTGGTCGCCAGTATTCACCACGCCGCGTGGCTCGATCAGCAGCATATGGACTTCCTCAAGTGCATAAGGCTTGTGCTCGACACCCTTAGGTACGACATACATTTCGCCGGCGTTGACCAGCACGTGGCCGTCGCGGAAATCGATGCGCAACTGGCCGTGCAACACGACAAACGTCTCGTCCGTGTCGGCATGCTGGTGCCACAGGAAGTCACCTTCGATGCGAACGATCTTGAACTGGTAGTCGTTCATTTCAGCAATCACGCGCGGTTGCCACTGGTCGGTGAACAGATTCAGCTTCTCGGCAAAGTTAACCGAACGATAGGTGGGGGCGGCGGTGATCTGAGATGCGCTCATGACGGGCTCCTTGCATATGGGGATGGCACGGAACTGGAGTCTGCGCGTACTGGCCCGAATCGTCTTGTACGATCGTGCAACCTTAGGTAGCGGTGCCGCGCAGCGTACGCAGCCAACGTCCAGGCGAATGGCCGAACGCGCGCGTGAAATGGCGCGTCATGTGGCTCTGGTCGGTGAAGCCGGCCCAGGCTGCCGCATCTGCCAGCGATTGCCCGGCCGCTGCCAGGCGCCGCACCATGTCCAGTCGGCGCATGATCCGGTAGCGATGCGGACTGGTGCCATACAGCACCCGGAAGTCGCGCGAAAGACTCCACCGGTCGCGGCCGCTGGCCAGTTCCAGGTCTTCCAGTGTGATAGCGTGTTCGAGGTTATCGAGCAGGCAGGCCCTGGCAATCTCCGCGGCACGATAGTCGATCGATTGGCGCCCGCGTGGAACGCCCGCCGCGTCGGCCAGGGCATGCGCGAGATCGAAGATGGCGTCTTGTGCCTCGAGAGGATCGATCACGAGATCCATCGCCTGCAGCAGGGTTTCGGACGCGACAAACAGGCGCGGGTCGTCGGAGCGGCCTCCGGTGATAAACGGCAGTGGCTTGCCACCGAGCACTTGCTGGATCAGCGACGGCTCGATATAGACCATCCGGTAATGAAATCCGGCATCGGTGCCGGCATGTCCGTCGTGGGGCTCGTCCGGGTGCAGCACGATGGTGCCGCCGGGAGTGCTGTGGGTTGTACTGCGTCGATACGCGAAACTCTGTACCCCAGACAGCGTCCGGCCGATCGCGTAGGTGTCATGCCGGTGCATGTCGTAGCCATGACCACCGAAGTAGGCCTCGATACGCTCCATGCGGCGCGCGGACGCGTCGCGCCGGACCCAGTCACGTTTGCCTGGCAACGCGATGCAGGTATCAGTGGACGCCGCCATGCGAGGAATGGTCGTGTCCGTGATGGGCGTGGGAGGCGCCCCCCGGTGGTAGTCCGATGTCGGCACTACAACTTGGATTCTCGGCATCATGCTCGTGCGGTGTCAGCGCACCGGGCACGCGTCGGCTGGACAGCCCGTCGGCACGCAGCCACGCAACCGTGGCCGCTGCTGCACGATCGATCAGTACGCCACACTGGCTGTAGTCGTACGGAGAGATGTCGAGCGGACAAAGCGGCGGCACTACCGCGATATGGGCGCGGTCCCCCCAGCGCTCGAGATCATGCACCAGTTGCCGCGCCACCAGCAGCGACAATGCATTGAAGGCGTGTTCCATCGCCCCGCGCGGTGGCCGCCGTTCGGCACAGGCAAAGCCGGCGGGCAACACGATGATGCGCGTGGCACCAAGCCTTACCGCGGTGGAGACCGGCGTGTTGTTGGCCACGCCGCCATCGATCAGCTTGCGGCCGTCCATTTCCACGGGTGGAAAGACGCCCGGAATCGCCGCGCTGGCCAGCACGGCGCTGACCAGACTGCCCGAGGACAGTACGACCTCGGCGCCAGTGTGCATGTCGGTGGCCACCACATGCAGCGGCAACGCGGCATCTTCGACGCGTGCTTCGCCGAAATGACGGCTCAGCAACTGCTTGAGCCCGCGCGACTCCACCAGATGCCCGCGGTTACCCATAATCATGCCGAGCATGCTGCGCCACGACCACGGCAGGACTTCGGCGCGTGTAATGCTGCGCCACAGCGATTCCAGCTTGGCCATGCCATCCGCGTGCGGATTGCATGCAAAGTAGGCGCCATTGATGGCACCAGCGGAAGCGCCAATCACCATGTCCGGCGCCACGCCCCAACTCACAAGCTCCCTGAGCATGCCGACCTCGATGGCGCCCAAACTGCCACCGCCGGCGAATACGAATGCAGTCTTTTCCATGGTTGTGGTCACGGGCACCCGCACCCGTCGAGTCAATGTGTAGGTTGTGCGACAGAGGATAGGCCACTTCCGCGTCGGCCAAAAGGGGGTGCGCCCGGGTTGGCCGGCATCACCCCACCAGTTGCGCCAGTTGCGGCCCGATCTCCGGTGCGATCCGCTTGGCTCCCCGGGCAAGGTTGACCTGCATCGTGGTCTCGGCGACATCAATAAGCGAAGGTTCCACGGCATAGCTGCCGCGCTCGGCCAGCCAGCGCAACACGTCGGCCAGATGCCACACCGATGCGGCGCCTTCGTGCACGGGCGCCGGAAACGACGCGGGATGCGTGGTCATCAGCTTGCGCATGTTTTGCCGCGATACGCCGACAACCTCGGCGACATCGGTCAATCCGACAAAATCCGGCGTTGCCTCGATAAGCGTCGCATCCGGGACGGCGCGGCGCACATCGACCAGGGCGCTGACGATGGCCTCGTGCGCGGAACCGGATTCGCGACCGAACATCAGCGCCACGCGGCCCGGCAGCCCGATGCCAACCAGCGCGTCGTCACAACCGCTGGCGCCAAGCCGCTCGACGACATCATCGATGTCGCTGTCCGACGCCGGCAACTGATACTTGAGAGTGAACGTATATTCCATGTTGTCCTGTCAATGCGAGACACCAGGGGGCGCTTTACGGCTTAGATGGATCATGCAGTGGTCAACGACACGACGCAGGAAGCGCGCGTGCGAAACCGGGTTGCGAGGCGTGCTCCAGACCGATACCACACAGAATTCCCCGCATCGGCAGATGGCGCAGTGGTAGGGGCAATAGAGCTTGCCCCAGGCATGAGAGCCACCGGTCTGGCAACGCCAGAACTCCTGTTCCGCGTGTTGCACTGCGGCCTCGACCTCTTTCTTCGGATGTCTTGCGCGACCCATCAGGCCTCCCACGATATGGATGTTCAATCGGGTTGTCAAGTGACAAACAAGGAAAGCTCGCTCGTCATGGATGAGAAGCGAGGCTAACAAGAAGAACGAGGGGAGTGGCGCATTTGGCACACATTGATGCACTCACGCGCGGAAATGTGTCCGGCTATTCCTTGCGGCTATTCCTTGCGGCTATTCCTTGCCGGCCGAAATGAAGCGGCCGACTACATGTCGAACTGCGCCGACAGCCAGACTGTGCGCGGCCGGCCGGGCCACGCGCCGTTGATGCTCGGATCGCCCGCTGCCCAGTAGCGCTTGTCTGTCAGGTTCTGGATGGTCAGCGCGCACGTGGTGCGATAGCTGGCAAGCCTTGTCGTGTAGCGTGCGCCGGCATCGAACCGTGTGTATCCAGCCATCCAGCTTGTGTTCTGCGCGTTCAGCGCACGACGGCCTACGTAGTACACGCCGCCATTCACGCTCAGGCCGGGCAATGCGGCGATCCGGTAGTCAAGGTAAGTGCTGGCCTGGAAGTTGGGTACGTCCGCGATGCGCTTGCCGGCGACAGACGGATCTCCCGGGTTGTCGGCGTCGGTATGCAGGAAAGCGAGGCCGGTGACGATCGACAGTGCGCTGCCAATTCTGCCATTTGCCGTCAGCTCCAGGCCTTGGTGACGCTGGACGCCACCCTGGACCGTGAAGTGATCGCTGTTGACGTACTGGAGCGTTTTCTCAAGACGGAAAATTGCGCCGGTCAGCAGCAGGTTGTCATGGATGCGCGATTTGACACCAAACTCGTACTGTTTGGTCTTGAGCGGTGGCAGGTTTTCGCCTGCGTTGTTGGTGTCGTATCCGGCCGGCCCCGGTTGTTCGAATCCTTCCGCATAGCTGACATAGGTCGACAGGCTCGGCAGCGGCTTGAACGTTAGCGCAAAGGATGGAGCATTGACGCTTGCGCGCTGCTCGGTGTTGTTACCGGATGCCGGCATGCTGTCGTTCTTGTAGCGGATATGGCGCAGGCCGAGCAGAACATCCCATTTCGGCGTGAGCGAGACCACGTCGCTCACGAAGATGCTTGGCTGGTAGTTCCTGGAGACATTGTGCTTCGGAAACGTCAGATTGCCTGGCGCTGGTGAATAGACCGGTTGGTAGATGTTCCCAACGGTTGTGTCCAGGACCGTGAAGCCGGATTCCACGGCCTGGAAGTTGCGTGTGGAGAAGCCCGCAACCAACTGGTGCCCGATCGGCCCGGTGCTGAACTTGCCGGTAACGTAGGTATCGGTGGACAGCACCCGGAAATTCTGGTCAGGGTTCAGGTAGATGTCGCCTGACAGGATGTTGCCGTTCGGTGCGACGTTATAGATATCGGGAAACGCGGCGACACGCGCGTTGTACGATTGGGCCACGCGACTGGTGACTTTCCAGTTCTCATTGAAGCGGTAGTTGAAGTCGGCGCCGATGTTGTACGTCTTGGTCTCGTACTGCAGCCACCGCTGTCCAAGCAGGATGCGGGGGTTGACCGGCGACGGCAGCGTGCCATCGGGGTAGGGGCCGATGGCGGGCTGCGCCGCGATTTTCCGGTTCTGGTAGTCGAAGTTCAGTTGCAGCAGGGCTTGCGGCGTGATGGCCCAATCAAACGCGCCCGCGATGAATGCGCGCGAGGTGTCTCCGTTGTGGCCGAAGTCGCCGAGTTTTTCGCCGGCGACATTCAGACGGTAGCCGAAACGGCCATCGGCAAGCGGGCCGCCAAGATCCACGCTGGCGTAGTAGCCGTCATGGTCCCGGATAGCGGTCTTTATGCTGGCAAAGCGGTCACGCGTTGGACGCTTGATCACGTAGTTGATCGTGCCGCCGGGAGAGTTGATGCCGTAGAGGAAGCCGGAAGGCCCCTTGAGCACGTCGACCTGCTCGATGTTCTCAAGCGGAATTTCGTAGTAGGGCGCAACGGACATGCCGTCACGGCGAATAGTATTGGTCCAGTCCACGAAGAAGCCACGGATCCGCACCGTTTCATATGCGCCTGCCTGCGTCGCGTCCTGGATCGACGGATCATTCTTCAGGACATCCATCAACGTCCGTGCGTCCTGGTTGTTCATCAGTTCGGCGTTGTAGGACTGAACGGAAAACGGTACCTCTTCGGGCTGGCGCTCACCGAGCGCACCCATGTTGATGCCGGCGCTGGTGAAGAGCGATGGGCGGCTGCCCTGGACTTCCACGGTTGGTAGTGTCGTTTCCGGGCCTTTGGTGGCAGGAGCCGGGCTCGACGCGGGCTCCGGTGCGCCAATCGCAAACGATTGCCCGCCCATATTGCGAGCGGCCATGCCAGTGCCTGCCAGCAGCTTGTCCAGAGCGTCCGCAACAGAAAGCTTGCCGCTCACGGCCGGCGCCTGGCGCTGCCTTGTCACGTCGGTTGCGAAGACGATCTGGGCGCCCGATTGGCGCGCCAGCGCGCGCAGCGCCTGATCCAATGGTTGCGCCGGAATATTGAGGTCGTAAGACTGGTTTTGCGCGATGGCATGGATCGAAACAACCGCCATGGAAGCTGCCGCCACGATTTTGAGTGTGCGGCTGCCACGCCCGATATTCCGGGCGCCGAAGATACTTGAAATCACGATTTCCCCTGTATTGCTTATTGTTTGACGCTCCCAACGTGGGTAGCTCAGGGGTTGGCGAAGGTGGTAGCGGTTGTGTTGATGTCTGTTACAAATTAATCGCGCGCTACGGATTACCGCCTGGAAATCGTGACCGTTCCGTCGGGGAGTCGTGTCACGGCTACGGGAAGCATGGCAGGCAGGGTGTCAATGAGAGACTCGATGCGATTGATATCGAAATCACCCGACAGGCGCAGTGCACCGGTATCGTCGTCGCGGATCCGAATCGGCGCCGTCCTGTAGCGCTGCAGTTCGGCAACCAACTGGCGCAGCGGCGTTCCGTCCAGTACGAGCCGGCCGTCGGCCCATGCGGCAATGTCCGGCGTTGCGGTGCGCTCGGCCATGGCGCCGCCCGGGCCGACCTCGATCGCGCGACCTGCCAGCAATGGGAGCGGATCGGGAGCGCTGGTGGTTGACACGGCGACCTCTCCATCAAGCACCACAACGTCTACGAGGCGCGCCGGGTCGTCAGGCCGGTGGCGCACATTGAACACCGTACCAATGTCCAGTACCGTCGTGTCGCCAGCTTTCACAATGAACTTGCGCCACCCGTGCGATACCGTGAAACGGGCTTCTCCGTGTTCCAGCACCACGCGCTGGCTACGCAAATGGTTCTCCACCACTGCGACGGAATTGGTATTGAGGTCGATTGTCGAGCCGTCGCGCAGCGTCCATGTGGTCCGTTCGCCGATACGCGTCGCAACGCGGGACGATTGCCAGACCGGATCCACGGTCCAGAGCGTTGCAGTCAGAACGCATGTCGCCGCGACCGCGGTTGCCAGCGCGCGCCGTCGACGGCGGTCATTTTCCGCGCGCGCCTGCTTGAGCAACTCATCCTTGCTCGGAAAATGGCCGCTGAGTGCGTCCTTGAACGGCGCCAATGGGTCTGCTGGCGCTGCGTGCGGCCCGCGCGGATCAGTACGTCTTTTCATCTGCGGCATACACAGGCTCCGGAGTCGACGGGGTACAGGTCGCGTTATCAGGGCCCTGAACGGGTCCCGACTCCAGCAAAGGGCGTAGGGTGAACATTGCGCGCATGACGTGTCGGGCAACCATGTTTCTCGAGATGCCCAATGCTGCGGCGATGTCCGACTGAGGCATGTCGTGGACCCGATGCAGCAGGAAAACCTGCTGACACCTGGGCGGCAAATCCTCGATGGCGCGTCGGATGAGATCGAACTGCTGCCGCCAGTGAAGTTGTTCTTGTGGTTCTATCGTGCAGGCGGCTTCGGTATAAAGCGCTTCGACTTTCGCGGCGATGCCGGCGTGGCCCGCCTCCGTACGTTGCCGGTCGATGGCTCGATACAGCGATGCGCGCCGCAACAGCGCAAGCGGCTGTCGAGCCGTGGTGCGACCCGGGCGCTCCAGCAACTGCAGGCAAAGATCATGCACCACGTCGCGAGCGAACGAACGCCCGGAAAAACGGCGGCGTACGTGATCGACCAGGTCCTCATAGTGTCGGACCAGCGTCAGCAGCAGGGTCTGGTTGTCTGGCAATGGGGGCACGACGAAGATTGGAGAAACTAGGCCGATGGCGTGATTCCGCTAAATGATAAGCATTATCGTTAAAGATTGCAGCCTGTTTGTGCGGTTTGTGTGTGCGCGTCTCATTTTTGACACCTGATTTTTGACCCCGGTGCGCTGTGCGGCGGTGCCGAAGGTGAAGCCAAAAAAAACGGCGCAATGAATGCGCCGTTTGATATTGCATGCCTGTGGACTACATGTGGATGTTCAACGTCATCACTGCCGAACGTCCCGGTGCCCAGGTTGCATAGATGGGGTAGGCGGACGAGTAGTACTTCTTGTCGAAGATGTTCTGCACGTTCAGTTGCAGGTCCATCGTCTTGTTCAGGCGATAGGTGGCCACGGCATCGAAGCGTGCATAGCCTGGCGTCCATTTGCGCGTGGTCGCCGAGACCGATGCATAGGTCAGGCTGGAGAACGTCGCGCCGCCACCAATCGACAGTTGCGGCAGCACGTCGTAGTACGTCCACAGCGTCAGGTTGTGCTTGGGCACCATCACCATTGGCAGACCCGACGCGGAGGCATTGGCCGGTCCGCCGTCGGTGGTGATCGCATCGAGATACGAATAACCGCCGAATACGCGCCACTTGTTGGTGATATTGCCTGCCACGCCCAGCTCGGTGCCGCGTACGCGCTGGCTGCCGGCGTTCACCGTGCCGCCCAGGCCATCGCTCACCCGGGCATTTGTCTTGTCGGTCTGGAACAGTGCCGATGTGAGCGACAGGCGACGATCGAGCACGTCCCACTTTGCGCCAACCTCGATATTGCGGCTACGTTCCGGCGACAGGTTCTGGTTGGTCGCAGTGATCTGGTCCGTGCCACCGCCCAGCCCGCTGTTGGCGCCGGGCGGATTGGCCGACGTGCCGTACGACGCGTAGAGGCTGACCGTCTGCACCGGCTTGAATACCAGGCCCAACTGGTAGCTGAACAGGTTCGACGTATTGTTTAGGTCGGATGCGCCTGCTTGCGTGGCCGATACGTCGAAGCGGTCAAAGCGCGTGCCGGCATTGAACAGCCAGCGATCACTGAGCTTGATACTGTCGAAGAGGTACGCCGATGCGGTGTTGGTATGAGTGTGCGTTGGCGCCCCCGGGAATCCCTTGTCACCATTGAGCAGGATGTTGCCGGTCCACGGTGCATCCGAATTCCAGGCACCGACTGCCGTGCAGTTGTAGGCCACGGTGCACGGGCCGCCCGTGCGGATGTTGTTGCCGGCGCTGTCGCTGACCAGATAGCCCTCGTAAAGGCTGCGCTCCCAGCTGAACTCAAGGCCGGCCGTCAGCGTGTGCTGCATGCCCAGCAACGTGGTCTTGCCGGAAATCTCGGTCTGGTTCGAAACACTGTTCGTCGCGTACTTGCCGCTCTTGGCCTGCAATTGCAGGATGTTCGAGGTGGCATTCAGGAACTGGGGATTGGTGGCCACGTAGTCGAGCGTGGAGCGCCCGAACATCGTGGTGTTGCGCAACTTCCAGTCTTCGGTCAGCTTGTGTTCGACGCGGATCTCGCCGGTGTCGGTTTGCCCGCGGCGGTAGTCGCGATTGTTCAGGCCGTAGAACTGCGAGCGCTCAATGCCGCTGTTGGCGCCAGGCGTACCCCCCGTTGACCGGAATGGCACGCTGAAGTCGGGCATGTCATAGGAGTTCAGGTGGTAATAGCTGACGTACACCGTCGTCGGTGTATTCAGGCCAAACGCAACCGACGGCGACACGCCCCAGCGCTTGCTGTAGACATTGTTGCGGCCCGCCTGGTTGGCGTCGTAACCCATGACGTTCAGTCGTACCGCGGTCTCGTCGTTGATGCGGCGATTCATGTCGACCGTGGCACGCTTGTAGGATTCGGTACCGAGTCCGAGGCTGGCGTTCGTGAAGTCGTCGAGGCGCGGCATCTTGGTCACGATGTCGATGCTGCCGCCCACGGCGCCGCGACCGGCATACACCGAGTCTGGTCCCTTGATGACGCTGATCTGCTCGACCGCAAACGTTTCCCGGTTCTGCACGCCGGAGTCGCGCATGCCGTCAACGAAAATCGAGTTCCGCGATTCAAAGCCACGAATGACGGGGCGATCCGCGGACGGATTGGCGGCAGCATCGCCGCCCAGGAACGTCACACCAGGTACTGTCTTCAACGCATCCGCGAGCGTGGTGGCGTTGGTTTGCTTGATGACCTCTTCCGGGATGACCGTCACCGACCGCGGGGTATCGAGCAGCGGCGCGACGAACTTGTACGACGGCAGCGACTTCGTTTGCATCGGCGAGTCCGCCGACACTACGGCAGTCGGCAGGGTTGTGTCCGCGGACTTGGCAACCGATTCCGCGTTGGACTGTGCGTACGAGATGGAGGGAAGAGCGACGCCGGCGCAATACGCGGCGCATGCATAGGCGATCACTCGCATGCGCGATTGTTGAGGGGAAAGCATGTGGAACTGAGACGGAGAGAGAAGTGGCTCTGAAAGCTTTTTATTCACTAAAAGTCGGCAGGAGGACGCAAGCACCAAGCAATTAGTGAGAATGCTTATTATTAACAGGGTCGGATGCTAGCCCATTAGCCATGCCATGTAAACAGATACTTAAACTTTGAGGCTTTAGCTTTCCGCCAGCGTGCGCGGGAACCGTATCGAGATCCGGGTCCCTGTAGATCCGCCTGGATCGGCATGATCGATCCGGATCTCGGCGTCATGTCGGCCCGCGATTGTATTGACAATGGAAAGTCCGAGGCCCGACCCGCGCGAACCCGTGCCCGGTGTCCGATAGAAAGGGGTGAGAACCTTTGCGCGTTCGTCGGGGGAGATGCCGGGCCCCGAGTCAACGCAGGTCAAGACAATCTGGTCGTCTTCCACATAAACCGACAGATCGATAGCGCCACCTTCGGGTGAGTATCGGATGGCGTTGTCCACCAGGTTGCGGACCAGCGTGAACAGTTCAACCTCATCCACTTCGATTTGCACATCCACATGCGACAGGACGCCAACATCTGTATGGCGCGCATCCGCCAAGGGCATCAAGTCTTCGATCACACGACGGAATACCTGTAGAACGGATATTGCAGCCGTCGACTGCGAGGGTGATGACTGGACGCGGGCAAGGCTTAGCAATTGCTCCAGCAGGTGGCGGCCGCGCTCGATGCCTTGGCGCAATGGTGCCAGCCTTGTGCGCGCTTCCTGCGACATATCCGCCTGGGCAAGCCGCTCGGCCTGCAGCGAAAGCGCGGTCATTGGCGAGCGAAGTTCATGCGCCGCGTTGGCAATGAATTGTCGTTGTACCTCCATCGATTGCGACACGCGCGCAAGCAGGCGGTTGATGGCAAGCACGAACGGTCGCACTTCAGCCGGGAGATGCTCGTTACGCAGCGGTTCAAGGTCCTGCTCCTGGCGCTGGTTGATCTCCGCGGCCAGTTCCCCCATTGGCCTGAACAGCTTCCGAATGAGATCGGCAACAATCAGCAAGAGCAAGGGCACCAGGATCAGGAACGGCAGCACGGTGCGCAACGCGCTGTCATGCGCAATCTCGTCGCGCATGCCTGTCTCTTGCGCAACCAGCACGCGCCCGCCATTGGGAAGCGTTCTGACGAGAACACGGAACGGTTCGGCATTGAGGGTCAGCGAGTGAATGCCGTCGGTCACGCCGGCTGGCACGCCAAGAGATTTGCCCGGGCGTGCCGCCATCTGGCCGCCGGCTTCCGGCCCCGCGTACTCGACGATGACGCGCGCTTCTTCATCGATGCCCGGCAACTTGCCAAGTTCAGCCATCCGGGGAGCAGGCAAGTGCTCGACATCGAACAAGATGGCAACCTGCCGCAGCAGGTCATCCTGAAGTTCGATGGCTTCGTCAAAAGCGGTCGCGAAGGAGACCACGCCTCCCACCACGGCAACTGCCAGAATGGCGAGCGACAGCCACAGTGACAGGCGGGCCTGGATCGACCCGGTCAATCTTCCTTTGGCACCAGCCATCCGACCCCCCTGACATTCCTGATTGTGGCCGTTCCGAGTTTCTTGCGAAGCGCGTGAATGAGAAATTCCACCGCATTGCTTTCGACTTCCTCGCCCCAGCCGTAGATTCTTTCTTCAAGCTCCGAGCGCGACAGGATGGCACCCGGACGCGTCATCAATGCCTGCAGCAACGAGAATTCGCGGCTGGTGAGAAGCACCGGCGCATCGTCCGCAAGTTGTGCCTGCCGGTTGCTCAGGTCAAGTGAGAGCGCTCCATTGCGCAAAACGGATGACGCCATGCCGCCCTTGCGGCGCCACACGGCACGCATTCTCGCAAACATCTCGGCCATCTCGAATGGCTTGACCAGATAGTCATCGGCACCGGCGTCGAGGCCCGCTACCCGGTCGTCGAGCGCATCGCGCGCGGTCAGGACCAGCACCGGTATCGCATTGCCACGCGAGCGCACCTCCCGGAGCAGTTCCACGCCACTCATGCGTGGCAGGCCGAGATCGAGCAACACGATGTCATATTGCTGGCAATCCATTGCGTTAAGCGCTTGCTCGCCATCAACGACCCAGTCGGCTGCATAGGAGGCATCGCGCAGCGCATCCTGCACGACTTGCCCGATCATTACGTCATCCTCTATCAACAAGACGCGCATTGCGATACTCCTGACCTGACTCGGCGTTCAATCGAAAGCATATCAGTTGCAAGTTGCGTCTTGAGGTGGCAGTTCAGTGATTGGCACTGGCCGCGGCGCGCTGAGGCAATAGCAGGATACAGGCGGCCATGAAGGTCATCAGTACCGCCGACGCGGTGAAGCGATCCATTGCCATGCCACCGGCATTGAGCGGCTTGTCCAGGAAGTCACCAACGACAGCACCAAGCGGACGGGTCAGGATAAACGCTGCCCAGAACAACAACGTCCGGGAGATCGAAGTCCAGTAGTACGCCGCGGCAAGTACCGTGAGCAGCGTGCCGAAGACTATGATCCCTCCCACATACCCGAGCCCGATGGTATCGGCTGTCCAGTCGCCGAGAGCAGTGCCCAGTGTTTGCGAGAACATGATGGTCACCCAGTAAAAGATCTCTGCCTTCGGCGTATGGATCGAAGCAATGGAGACGGTTCCCATCGAGCGATGCCATATGAACAATGACAGCAGCAGTAGCACCAATAGCAGCGCGCTACCCCCTGGATATCCGATACCCAGCGAGCGGTCGGCGAAGTCCGCCAGCGTGGTGCCGACCGTGGTCGTGGCAACGATGGTCACCCAGTAAGTGGCCGGATGATAGTTCCTGGCACGGACTTGTGCCACGACGGCGACCAGGAAGACTGCTGCAAAAATGAACGTGCTAAGCAGGTATCCAAGGTGCATGGACATCGAAAGGGCATCGCCGCCGGTCTCGCCCAGCGTCGTCGCCGCAATCTTGATGAGCCAGAATCCGAACGTGACCTCGGGAACCTTGCCAAGCGCTGTGCGAACGTCGGTCGAATGCATCGGTTTTATCCTCGCAATGGTTGATTGGCGCCGCTCATGCCTTGCCACTGAGGCTATCGAACGTCCTCAAAAGGTCTGTCATCGCAGCCTTGCACTCTCCTTGCGTCGGCTTGGAAGCACGGAGCGCGCCCAGGGCGCGGTCGATTGCCTTGTCGAGCGTGTGCCAGTCGCCCACGGCGCGGGGCTTCAGGCCAGCTTCGGCGCGGTCCCATGACACTTCAAGGTCCTTGATACGGGTTTTCGCCGCGGCAAGATTGCCGGCGTCCACGAGCGACTGCACGTCCACGGCGATGCTGTGGAATGCCCCCAGATCGCCAAGGGCAGTCGGAGCTCTGCTTGGCGCCTGGACTACCTGCTGCGAGGTTGCGCCAGCGGGCGCGGAGTATCCAGCGACTGGTGCCAGCAACACGGCGAGCGCGAGTGCGGCGGTTTGGCCTTTGAGCGGTGCGAAGAGGAGCATGGTGTGATCCCTTGTAAAGTCAGTGTTGGTCAGTTGGAAGAGGAATAACTGTCGCTTCGGCCATTGGCAGCCAACTGCTCAATGGTTACGAGGATGACAATCACGATCATGAACATGGCGCTGGTCCAGAGCGGACCCAGGCCAAAGCCTCCATAGTTCCTGTCCTGGGTCAGCAGGTCGCCGAGCGATGCGCCGAATGGCCGGGTAAGGATGTAAGCGATCCAGAACGTGAGTACGGTGCTGACGCCGAGCCGCCATGCAACGTACGACAAACCGATGCACACGCCGAACGCTACGACACCCCACGCGAAACCCAGTCCGAGTGCTTCCGTTGCAAGATCGCCCGCCGCGGTACCGAGTGCGAATGTGCAGAGGATCGCAACCCAATAGAACAGTTCGCGCTTCGGGGTGAAAATCGACTTGATGGAAAGGGTGCCTTCGAGCCGGTACCAGATCGCAAGGACCAGCAGTAGTACCGCGCTGAAGATTGCCGTGCTGACATACAGGCTGACGCCCAGGCCATCTGTCAGGATGTCGGTGACTTGCGTACCGACAATGCTCACCAGCACGACGGTGAGCCAGTAGGTCCACGGCGTATATCGGTGCGTGCGCATTTGATAGCCCCAGGCGCACAGCAACAGGAAAGCCATTGCAGCCGTGGTGACGGCCTGGCCCCAGCCAATGTTGACAGCGAGAAAGTCGGCCGCGGTTTCGCCGACCGTCGTTGACAGGATCTTGATGATCCAGAACGAAAGGGTGATTTCGGGGACCTTGCTGGCCCACGCTGCACCGGTATTGAGCTGGCGTTGGCTCATGCCGGCAATTGCGGCATGACGATAGGGGTCTGTGCTTGCTGGCGGTTGGTCCATTCCTCGTCCTCCAGTTGGGATGTTCAACTGGAGGCAAGGTTACGCATCAAGACTTAGCCGACACTTAGCGTGTCCGAAAGGCGGGGCAATCAGCCAAAAATCACCAACGGCGTGCCTTGATGGACCGGCGACTCCAACACCGTGGCTGGCATGCCATAGACATCGGCGAGGTGGGATTCTGTGAGTACTTCGCCGGGGGTGCCGAGGGCGCGGGCGCGGCCGTCGGAAAGCAGCAGCAGGCGGTCGCACCAGCGTGCCGCGAGATTGACGTCGTGCAGCACGACCAGCACGGCAAGGTTCTCGGTACGGCTCAGCGTGCGTGCTGCCGACAGCAGCATGACCTGATGGCGTGGATCGAGGCTCGAGATCGGTTCATCGAGCAGCAGCGCCCGATAGTCGTCCGACTGGCGGCAGGCGAGCGCCTGTACCAGTGTGCGGGCGAACTGCACGCGTTGTTGCTCGCCGCCAGAAAGGCTCTGGTAGTCGCGCATGGCCAGGTGCGTGGCATCGGCCAGTTCCAGTGCCCGTCCGATCAGTGTGTCGAGCGCGGTGGCATCAAGCTCAGGAAACGGATAGCCGCCCATCGCCACCACTTCCGTCACGCCCAGGTCGAAGCCGAGGCTTGGCGATTGCGGCAGTACGGTCCGTCGGCGCGCTATTTCACGTACGCTCCAGTCGCGTAGCGGGCGGCCATCCAATGTGATATCGGAACTGTCGCTGGCGAGCTCGCCGGCCAGGGTGCCGAGCAGCGTGCTCTTGCCCGCGCCATTGGCGCCAAGCACGCCGAGCACCTCCCCCGGATGCAGCTCCAGGTCGATGCCCGACAGCACCTGGCGACGGCCGCGACTGCAGCTCAGATTGCGTGCGACCAACATTTCAGGCTCCCTTTCTAGTCAGCATCCAGAGCAGGAACGGGCCGCCCACCAGGCTTGTAACAATGCCGATCGGCAACTCCGCAGGAATCACCACCGTGCGTGCCAGCCAATCACCGAGCGTCAACGCAATGGCGCCGCCGGCCAGTGTGTTGGGCAGCAGCCAGCGATGATCGGCACCGAACGGCATGCGGATCAGGTGAGGTACCACCAGTCCCACGAACGAGATGGTGCCGGTGACGGCCACCACCGGCCCGACCAGCAAGGCAGTCAGCACGATCAGGCGCAGGCGCAATCGTTTCAGGTCGAAGCCGAGGTGATGCGCTTCGCGTTCGCCGAGCAGCAGCGCATTCATTGCGCGCCAGTCGCGCAGCAGCAGTGCGCACAGCACCGCGACCAGCGGTACCAGCCATGCGAGCATGGACCATGTGGCGCCAGCCAGGCTGCCCATGTTCCAGAACGTCAGGTTGCGCAACTGGACATCGCTCGCCTGGTAGGTGAAAAAGCCGACGATAGCGGCGCAGATGGCGTTGATGGCGATACCGGCCAGCAAAAGATTGCCTACGCCGGAACGGCGCGAGCCGAGCCGATAGGCGAGTGCCGTGGCCGCAAGGCTGCCGCCGAACGCCGCCGGGGCGATCTGCCCAAGCCCTTCGGCACCCAGCACGATCGCGGCCACGGCGCCCGCCGCACCGCCGAGCGAGATGCCAATCAGCCCCGGTTCCGCCAACGGGTTGCGGAACAGTGCCTGCATGACCGCGCCTGACAGCGCCAGCGCCGCGCCCACGGTGATGGCCAGCACGATGCGTGGCAGCCGTACTTCGATCAGTACATTGCGCCACATCGCATCGTCGCCTTCCACCGAGGATGACCATAGCAATGGCAGCAGCTTGCCATGAGGAATCGACAGCGCGCCGCTGGCGGCGGCCCATAGTGCCGTGAACACCAGCATGGCGCACAGTGCCGCAAGTACGCCGAGCCGTTGGGTGCGTATCATCGCGCGGCCGACTTGCGCGGAGTCAGGCCGTCCTGGAGCAGGCGCAGGGCCTCTGGGAGGCGCGGGCCGAAGCCGAGCAGCAGCAGGTCGTCCATCACGATAATGCGCCGGGCGCGCGCCGCAGGCGTGGCATTGAGGCCCGGCTGGGCCAGGAATGCCTCGGCATTGCCGCTGGCATTGACCGACATCGTGGTCGTGACGATGACATCCGGGCGCAGCGCCGCCGCGGCTTCCGCCGAGAATGGCTTGAACCCCTTCTGTCCAGCCAGCACATTGGTCGCGCCCGCCAGCTTCAGCATGGCATCGCCCGCGGTGTCCTCGCCCACGGCCTGCATCTTGCCCGTGTGGCTGCTTACCATCAGCACCCGCACCGGTTCAGTCACGGGTTTGATGTCGCGGAGTTCGGCGTGCAGCTTGTCCACCAGTGCCTGGCCCTTGGCAGGCATGTCCAGCGCGGTGGCCACGCCAAGAATGCGCTGGTCGAGTGCCTGCAGGGTAGGCTCGGACGGCAGTACTACCACCTTGCTGCCGAGCTTGCGCACCTGCTCCAGCGCTTGCGGCGGGCCGCTCTGGTCCGACGCCAGCACCACGTCCGGCTTCAGGCTCGCCACGCCTTCCACCGAGAACGTACGGTAGTAGCCCACCTTGGGCAGCTTCAGCGCGGCCGGCGGAAAGATGCTCGATATGTCGGCGCCTACCAGCAGCCTGCCGGCATCGAGTGCATACACGATCTCGGTCACGCCACCGCCCAGCCCGACCACGCGGGCCGGCGCAGCGTGGGCGCCCCCGATGCCCGCAGCGCAAAGCAGGGGTAGCAACACATTGCGAAGCAGTTTCATCTCGGAACTCCCGGTCATGCGGCCAGTGCGACGGGACACAGCGACTGCAGCAACTCGCGCCACGCCGACAGTTCCGGCTTGCCAGGCTTGCGTTCACCAAAGAACTGGACGATCAACTCGCCATCGGCGCGGTACAGTTCCAGTGATGTGACCCAGCCGTCCACGGTTGGCTTGTTGACGACCCAGCTCGAGGCGACGGCTTCGGTGTTCAGGTGCAGGTTGAAGGTTTCGTCGAGCACGTTGAACCATGGGCCGGTGCGCAGCAGCTTCTTCACCGGGCCGGTGTGAATCTGCACGATGCCGCGATTGGCGACGAAGCACATGATCGACAACCCCGTGTCCGCCGCATGCTGCAGCACGGCTTCCACGGCGCCGGGGTCTACCTGTTGCGCGAGGTCCGTGCCGGCGGTGCGCAGTGCACCGAGCCGCGATACCTTGAACTGGCGCAGCATCGCAAAGAAATCGTGGGTGTCCTTGAGGTTGCGCCAGTGCGTGCGCAATGCGTCTCCGTCGGTGGGGTGGTCCGCTTCCTCCACCGCCGTGAAGCGTTCAATTGCCACCGGCGCGATATCGGGCGCGGCATGCCGGTCCAGATAGGTCTGCCAGGCAGCGGCATCGGTCTGCTCGGTGCGGTAGACCTTGTGCACGGCCTCGCCAGCCTTGTCGAAGAACTGCAGGCTGTCACGGCCGTTCTCGGTCACGGCGTAGAAATGCTTCCATGCGCCGAAAAACATGCGCAGGTCGATATCGGGTCCCAGCACGATGCCAACCGGGCCATTCGCTTCGATGCCCTGGTATTGACCGTGCCGCTCGTGAACGGCGTTGTCGTTGCGCGAGAGCGCCATCACCGGCCCGAGCGTGCCCAGGTCACGGAACAGCGCCTGCGCCGTACCCCCCAGCTGGCGTGCGGTGACACCGCAGCCGGCTGCCACCAGTTCCGCCTCGCTCACGCCCAGCCGCTGCGCGCGGTCGCGGATGCGCAGCTTCGGGTGTTCTTCGATAAGCGCCTGGTGGCGCTGGCGCAGGGTGTCGATGCGTTGCTGTTCCATTTCCATCTCTTCAATGATTTGTCAGGGCAGGTCAGGGCTGGACGTCAAAGTTGATCGTCCAGGTCTGGGCGCTGGCGTTGTTGTTCGGGTCGGCGTAGACGATCTTCGTCAGGTGGAAGCGTGCGTACGTGGTGCCTTCGCCGCCACGGATCAGGCCGCCAGCGTCGGGGTTGGCGCTGATCAGGTGGGCAACCGAGGGCAAGCCGTTGGCTGCGGCCGCGGCGGCGGTCGGGAAGTACGTGTACCAGCCGAAGTTCATCGGGCTTGGATAGGTACCCGTATAGGCCGGGCTCAGTGTCGAGGCGGTGGTGTCCTTCTTCCACGCGGAGGCCGTGGCCGGCACGGCAAGGTCCGATGCCGTCAGGTCCGCTGCCAGCGCGGTCAGGTTGCTCGCGTCGGTGAACTTCGACGCCACCGGCTTGCCAGTAGTGGAGTCGTAGAAACCGGTCGGTGTCTTGGCCAGGAAACCTGCCACCGTGCCGCTGCCCGACTCGCCGCCATTGAGCTTGATGTTGTAGCGGTTGAAGGCAATGTGCCAGGTGCCGGTGGCCGAGCTCACGGCCTTGGCTACGAGGTCGTAGTAGACCCAGTCAGATCCCGACGCGTTGACGCTGTCGGACAGGATCGTGCCCGGCGCGCTGCGATCGACCCAACGGAACGACGGATAGCCCGACGTGGTGCCGCCCGCACCACCGTAGTAACCGGTGATCTGCAGTGCAAACACCGGCGCCAGCGCCGTGCCGATATTGTCGGCGAGGGCACTGTTCGTGGTGATCAGGTACGTGCGATAGGTCGGGTAGAGCAGGTGGTCGGTCGTGGCGCCAGTCACACCGTATTCAAAAGCGGCGGAAGCGATATCGTTGGTGCCCGAGAACACGCCGCTGGCCGAATCCTTCAGGAACACCGTGGCGGGCAGCGTGCCGTTGACGGGGTCGATCGTCGCATTCTTCCATGCCGACAGCGCGGTCCAGGTGTGGTCGAACGGCGTACCGAAGGCGCCGCCATTGCCGGTGCCGCTGGTACCGCTGTTGGTCCAGAGCGAGGCACTCATGCCGCTGCTCTTGACCTTCAGGTCCCAGTTGGTGCCGGTGCAGCCAGCCACCACGGCCTTGCTGTTGAAGTCATAGCAGATCGACGAGCCGTTGGCGGGCAACGTGAAGGTCCATTCGGCCGATTGCGTGAATGCGGACGTCGAAGCGGGCGGGGTGGTGGTGCCGCCAGAGCTGCCAGTGGTAGTCGTGCTGCTGTCGTCGCCACCGCCGCCGCACGCGGCCAGGGTCAGCGCGAGCGCGGCCGCGCCAAGCGGGCGCATGAAAGGAAGCGTGAAAGGACGCAGGGCGCGTCGGGATTCGAGACTATCGTTCATGGTGTGGCTTTTCCCCGTGGTTTCTGGTTTCTGATTAGCGGACGACGTCGACGTTGAAGCGTGCGCCCAGGTAGATAAAGCGCCCCGCCACGGGCCCGAAGTCACTGGCATTTGCAAAATCGCGCTGACGGTTGAACAGGTTGTTCACGCCGGCGAACGCCGTCACGTTGCGGCCGATCTTCTGGTTCAGCACGAGGTCGAGCGTGCCCCAGCCTGGCGAGCGTGCGCCGGTGGTGGAGTCGGTCAGTTCGCTGCTCTGGAAGCGCGCGCGTGCCGACAATTCGGTGGATGGCAGCACGCGCACGTCGGCGCCGACCCGGCCCATATGGCGCGGACGGCGGGTCAGTTCCGCGCCGGTATTGAGATCCTCGGTCGCCGTGTACGTGTAGGCTGCCGACAGGTTCAGCTGGCTGGTTGCGCGCCAGCGCAGCGAAGTCTCCGCGCCTTGGGTGCGGGCACGCGCCACATTGCGATACGTGTAGACCGCGATGCCGTTGACCATCGTGAAATTGGTCATGTCGGTCTGGATCAGGTCCGTGACGCGGTTGTAGAACAGGTTGGCGTCGAGCGTGACGCGGTCGCGCCAGCTCAATTGCCCGCCCAGCTGGAAGCTGTTCGACGACTCGGGCTTGAGGTTCGGGTTGCCCAGCACGATGTAGCCAAGCGAACTGTGGTCGAACAGGTAGTGCCGTTCCTTGAGGTTCGGCACGCGGTAGCCCTGGCCGTAGTTGGCGCGCAGCACGCCTTTCCAGGTGTCGTTCGAGAGCAGGTTGGCGCGTACGCCCACCTTTGGCGCGAAGTGGCTGCCGAAGTCGGAATCGTGCTGGCCGCGCAGGCCGACGATCATTTCCCAGGTCTCGTTGAACAGGATGTCGTTCTGCAGGTAAAGCTCGCCGGCATGGCGCTCTGCGCTGCCGGTGCCAGTCAGCTCCGAAGTACCGTTGACGTTCTGTTTGAGTGTTTCGCGATGGAAGTCCCCGCCGAACTGCCAGAGTTGGCGGTACCACGCCGGCAAGTCGAACTGCGTTGATACGTGGTCGGTCTGCTGCGCCGAGTTGCGTGTCGAAGTCTGGAAGCCGTTCGAGTATTCGCGTGACGTGCTGTCGTAGGTTTCATGCACCCCGGCCAGGCGCGCACGAACACCATTGTCGAAGCGCCACTGGCCACCATAGGTGTAGCGGTTGCGGTCGATGTCCTCGGTCTTGCGCTGGGGCACGTAGCTGGGTGGCGCGTAGTACTGGTAGCGCTGTTCGTCGGTCTCGCGGTAGGCGCTGGCGTCAAACCAGAAGTTTCCGGCCTTGCTGGGAAGCCACTCGAGGCGGCCGGCGTATTGTTCGCGCCGGATCTTGTCGCCGCGGCGCGTCCAGCCGTCCGGGTCGACCGCGAACCCCTTGTTGTCGAGCCCATCGGCGGTGATGCGGGCACGAAACTGCTCCGTGCCACCTTCGAGCCTGACGTTGCCGTGCAGGGCGCCCGGGGAGCCGTCGGCATTCTGTGCACCATAGCTGCCCGCATCGGCCGTGGCGGCAGCGGAAAACCCCTTGGAAATCGGGCGCGTGATCACGTTGATGACGCCGCCCATTGCCGAACTGCCGTATTGCGCGGAACTGGCTCCCTTGACCACTTCAACGTGGTCGACCTCGGTCAGCAAATATTGCGACACGTCCACGGTGGACCCCGTGCTGGCGGTGATCGGCAGCCCGTCGATCAGGATCAGCACCTGGTCGCTGGTCATGCCCTGCAGCGTGACTTCGTAGCCGGACTTGCCGTGGATCTCGCGTAATTGCAGGCCGGGCACGTTTTCCAGCGCATCCTTGAGCGTGCGCGCATGCGTGCGTTCGATTTCCTGCCGATCGACCACTTCGGTACGGATCGGCGTTTCGTCCAAAGTCTTCTCCGAGCGGGTCCCGGTGACCACGACAGTCGGCAAGGGGTCGCCCGAGGCTGTTGCCTGGGCGCGGACGGACGGAATGGTCGAGAGCAGAGTGCCGGCCACGACGGCGATGGATGTCAGACGCATTGGGGGGCGACAGGCGCGCTTGTATCGAAACGAAAAGACGAATGATAATGATTCGTGTTTAAAAGTACAACTCCTTACAATGGGATACATTTAGTTACGTAATGGCTACGTGGGGATGTGCGGAGCGTGAAGCAGGAGGGGACCCGCAGCGTATGCCGCGGGTTGGGTCAGGCGGGTAGTTGGGCGTGCGGTCGGGCGTGCGGTCCGGCGCGTGGATCAGGCGGCCAGCGGTTCGATTGCGGGCGACGGGGCCAGCATGGTGCCGTGATCGCGGTAGTTCACATGCCAGGCGAACGCTTCTTCGAGCAGGTGGGGAGTCTGGCCGCCGCGCAGGCACGCGCGGCGGAAGTAGTCGCGCAGGCCATCGCGATAGGCCGGGTCGGCGCAGTTGTTGATCACCTGCAGCGCGCGCTCGCGCGGTGCCAGGCCACGCAGGTCGGCCAGGCCATGTTCGGTGACCAGGATATCCACGTCATGCTCGCTATTGTCGACGTGCGAGACCATCGGCACGATGCTCGAGATCTTGCCATCCTTGGCCACCGACTTGGTCACGAATACCGACAGGAATGCGTTGCGCGCGAAGTCGCCCGAACCGCCGATGCCGTTCATCATGTGCGTGCCACCCACATGCGTGGAGTTCACGTTACCGTAGATGTCGCACTCCAGCGCGGTGTTGATGGTGATCAGGCCCAGGCGGCGCAGCACTTCGGGATGGTTGCTGATTTCCTGCGGCCGCAGGATCAGCTTCTGCTTGTAACGCTCGATATCATCGAGCACGCGGCGATATACAGGCGCGGACAGTGTCATCGACGACGCCGACGCGAAGCGCAACTTGCCGGCATCGATCAATGCGATGGTGCTGTCCTGCAGCACTTCGGAATACATCGTCAGGTCGTGGAACGGCGAATCGGCCAGCCCATGCAGCACGGCATTCGCGATGGTGCCGATGCCTGCCTGCAAGGGTTGCAGCGACGGCGACAAACGGCCCGCGCGCACCTCGCGTTCAAGCAAGGCATTCAGATGTCCGGCGATCTGGCGCGTTTCCGCATCGGGCGGCAGCGCGTTCGACGGGCTGTCATCGCGTTCGGTAATCACGATGGCCGCGATCCGTGACGGATCCACGGGGATGTACGGCAGGCCGATGCGTTGTTCCACGGCGATCAGCGGAATCGGCTGCCGATACGGGCGCTGCACCGGGAATGCGATGTCATGCAGGCCTTCCAGGCCAGCCGACATGTTCAGGTTCAGTTCGACGATCACCTTTTTCGCCATCATCGCGAAGCTGGCGGAATTGCCGACCGACGTGGTAGGTACGATCCCGCCCGTCTCGGTAATGGCGGCGGCCTCGATGACCGCGATATCGACCGGCGCAAGCTGGCCGCTGCGTAGTTGCTCGACCGTTTCACCAAGATGCTGGTCGATGAACATCACCTCGCCGTTGTTGATCTTGCGGCGAAGCGTGGCATCGGACTGAAATGGCAGGCGACGCGCCAGCACATTGCTTTCGGCCAGGATCTTGTCGGTATCGTTGCCCAGCGAGGCGCCCGTGATCAGCGTGATCTGCAGCGGATCGGCGCTGGCGCGGCGGGCCAGTGCAATGGGCACCGCCTTGCAATCTCCGGCACGCGTGAACCCGCTCATGCCAACGGTCATGCCGTCCTGGATCAGCGTTGCGGCTTCATCGGCCGACATGATCTTGTCCTGGAGGGCGGCCAGGCGAATGCGATCGCGGTACATCTAGTCTCCTTGCTGGGGGCTGTCTGGTATGCCGCCAGGGGCCTTGTGGGTCCATGACGGACTGCGCGTCCTGAAGGCGCGCAGCACAGTGTAGCCAGCGCTTAATATTCTCACCATGATTTAAATCACTTGATAGCAGTCGCTTTTCTCATGGGTGCAAAGAGGATGCGCTTAGTCGTGGTGCAAGAACATTTGCAGACATTGCGACAGCCGCCGCGCACCTGAAAAACTTCAGGTGCGATTCCGCATCGGCAGCGCTACTATCAAGCCCAGCAAAGCAGTCCCGATCGATGCATGACGTGCCGGCAGTGTCCGGCAGCTTCACAACAGCGGGAGAAAAGCATGGAGATGACGCAGGCGACGTCGGAACTCGACGCCAATCCTGACAATGCGGACTCGGAGGCCACGCAGGAGCCGGTGGCTGGCCTGGATGCGCCATATTCAATGCTTGAGACGCGCCGTCATCAGATGTTTCCCACGTTGACGCATGCGGAAATCGACCGGGTCCGCCGCTTCGGCCAAAAGCAGGCCTGGCAGGCCGGCGAAATGCTGTTCCAGATTGGCGATGCCGGGCGCGGCATGTTCCTGATCCTTTCAGGCCGGGTTCGTATCGACCAGCGTGACGGCTTTGGCCACACCACACCGATTACTGAAGAGGGCCCGGGGCAATTCCTTGCCGAGGTCGGGCAACTGACCGGCAAGCCGGCGCTGGTCGATGCGGTTGCGCTGGAGAATGTGACCGCGCTGGTCATACCGCCCGATCGCCTGCGCGCGCTGCTGGTAGCCGAGGCGGACCTGGGCGAACGCATCATGCGCGCGTTGATCCTGCGCCGCGTGGGCCTGATCGAGCGCGGTGGCGGGCCGGTGCTGGTCGGCAAGGGCACCGAGCCATTGCTGTTGGCGCTGCAGGCATTCCTGCGGCGCAACGGCTATCCGCACAAGGTGATCGATGTCGAGGCCGATCACGATTCAACGTGCCTGCTCGAGATCAGCAAGGCGCCGCAAAGCGATTTTCCGATGGTGATCTGTCCGGACGGCAGCGTGCTGCGCGCACCAGATGAAGGGCAACTCGCGAGTTGCCTGGGGCTGGTGCCCGAGTTCGATCCCGGGCATGTGTATGACGTCGTCGTGGTTGGCGCCGGACCGGCCGGCCTGGCCACCGCCGTCTATGCGGCATCCGAGGGATTGTCAGTGGCCGTGCTCGATTGCCGCTCGCCGGGCGGCCAGGCCGGTGCCAGCGCGCGTATCGAGAACTACCTGGGTTTTCCGACCGGCATCTCGGGGCAGGCGCTGGCCGGGCGCGCATTCGTGCAGGCGCTCAAGTTTGGTGCGCACCTGGCGATTCCGCTGGAAGCGAAGGCTTTGCATTGCGGGGAAAGCCCGATCCAGCTCGAATTGGCAGATGGACGCAGGATTCCCACGCGCACGGTGGTGATTGCCAGCGGCGCGCAGTATCGCCGCGCTGAAATCGAATCACTCGACAAGTACGAAGGGCGCGGCGTCTACTACTGGGCGTCGCCGGTCGAGGCCAAGCTGTGCAAGGACGAGCACGCGATGCTGGTGGGCGGCGGCAACTCGGCCGGCCAGGCGGCGGTGTACCTGGCATCGCATGCGGCCGAGGTGCATATCCTGGTGCGTGGCGAGGGGCTGGAAGCCACGATGTCGCGCTACCTGATCGATCGGCTCAAGAGCCTGTCCAACGTGCACCTGCATACCCACGCGCAGATCACGGCAATGGAAGGAGAGGGCTGGCTCTCTACCGTCCGGTACAAGGAACAGGAGCAGGGTCCCGAATGCATGGCGGTGCCGATGCGGCACGTATTCCTGTTTATCGGCGCCGCGCCGAATACGGAATGGCTGCGCTCATGCAATGTCGAGACCGATCCGAAGGGCTTCATCCTGACCGGATATGACGCGCATCATTCGTGTACCGAGCGGGCCGACTACACGCTTGAAACCAGCGTGCCCGGCGTGTTCGCCATCGGCGACGTCCGTTCGGGCTCCACCAAGCGCGTAGCGGCCGCAGTGGGTGAGGGAGCCGCCGTGGTAGCGCAGATCCATAGCTATCTGGCGAGTCTGGAGGCGGTCGCGCGGGTCTAGGTTTTCTCCCCTCTCCCGCGCGCGGGAGAGGGGCGGGGGAGAGGGCCGGGCTTTCAAGACGCGATATCGCAATTTGAACCGCTTGCCCTCTCCCCCAACCCCTCTCCCGCCGTGCGGGAGAGGGGAGCATCAAGCCGCCATCGCCGGTTGCGGCGTGCCGCTGGCGGGTACCGCATACATCAGCGGTGCCATGGCGGATTCGATCCGGGCCTTCTGTGCGTCGGTGGTCATCTCTTCGAGCAGCTTGCTGAAGCGCGGCTCGAACATGCCGGACACGATGTAGGTCCAACGATAGGCCTTCAGTACCACCGCTTCCACCTCGGCTGAATGCGGTGCATCCTGCGAGCCGCGGATGGTGCGCATGAAGTATTCCGTATCGGCGTGTGCCTGTGCCTTTACCACCTCGTCGAAGCCGCCCACGATTGCAATCATGTCTTCGATCGCGGCATCGCGCTCGGCATCGCTGACGCGCTCGTTCTCGCGAATCCATTCCAGTTCATCGAGGATGGCGTGCTGCGACTCCTCGCGCCAGTGATACAGGAACACATCCTTGAACAATGCCGACAGGTCTGGCGCGGTGCCGATACTGGCTCGGTAGTGCGCCTGCGAGAACAGTTCGATCTGGCAGATCACGGCCAGTACGGCCCAGTTGCGCTTGCCCAGCACGAAGGCGGCCACGTCATTGGGTTGCGCGTCGAAGTGGTAACCCTCCGGCATGTCCTGCGCGGCCAGGCGCTCGATGCGGCGGAACAGTTCCTGGTGCTTCATTTCCTCGTCGGAGAATCGGATCATCGCTTCCAGCGCGACCTGGTCGCCCAGTGCGTGCTGGCCTGTCAGCTCCACCACCTTCGCGCTGACGAAGCGTTCCACGAGCCCGAACATGTTTGCGTAGGTGCGTCCTTGCACCTGACTCAGGAAACGTTGCTCGGACGCGCTCAGGAATGGCAGTTCGTCAACGAGCGACAGGCCATCGGGAAGGAACTTGTGTGAAAGGTCGAAGGTGCGGCCGCGAATCACGTCCTGGTCGATGTCCCAGCGGATACGGCGCGAGGCGGCGATACAGCGGGCATAGCGTTGTGTGTCGGCGCGAAGGGATACAGCTTGCATTGCAGAACTCCTCGATACGATTAAGACGTCCCATGGAGGACGTATGCGAATGTTGGTGGGTTCGAGTCGTTCCGGCGTGAGGCGAGCGTCCCGGATGCAATCGTTTTCAGCCGCTTGAGAGTCCCGGGAGCGGGACAAGCGTCCTTGGCGAGGGTTTACGCGCGGGATTACGCTATCTGTATCGATCCGGTGCCACATGCTGGCTGCCGGCGTGCCCTTCTGGCCCGGCGAATCGGCCTGCACAGGACCGAGGTCCCACATCTGCGCGCGGTTTTTTCGAGCAAGGTGTCCCGAACCGGGACGCTCGCCTCATGCCGCGAACCACATCGTTGCCGACAATGACTCCACGGATCGGCCATGCCATCCGTTTTCTGTTTTTCTGATGGAGTTTCAAGTTGGAGTAGTCCAGATGTGTACGAATCTTGCCAAGACCCTGTTCGCCGCTTCCGCATTGACCATCGGGCTGAGCAATATTGCTCACGCCGGCGCGTGGAGCGAAGTTTTCATTCCGTCGAATGCGTCGACGCAGCATGCGGGTAAGACCGTGTGCAAGCGGGGTGGCTTCGATCCGTACACCGACGGCGCGCGCATGGGCCCGCGCGATCCCTATAGCGATGGTGGTAATCGTATCGGTGCGCGCGATGCGTTCACGGATGGTGCGCGCAGCGTTGGCGCACAAGGCGAGTGCGCATCGCGCGCCGCCTGACCTCATGTAAAGCGCCAGCCCGGCCGCGCGGTTCGCCCGCATGCGGCCGGGCAACCTTCCCCGCGTTGTGACGCACCACCCATGGTGTACCGCATCCGGCGCGTTTCGCATGCCCCGCGTCTGGCCTTCCGCACATTGCGAAGCCGGCTGGCAACACTGATGTCCGCGCGATGGGGATCGTTGTCTAAGATAGGTGAGTCGCCCGGCACGACCGGATGCGGTGAGTTTCCGCAAGTACACCGGCACACCGCCTCGCTCGTATCCTGCCCCGTGCGCGACCCACCCATGCCGATGCTCAAGCAGCAGATCCGCCTATGCACCAGCCCCGACCGCGTACGCCTGGCGTATGCAATCACGGGCAGCGGGCCACCACTGGTGAAGGCCGCCAACTGGATGAGCCACCTCGAGTTCGACGTGGGCAGTCCGGTGTGGAGCCACATGCTGTGTGCGTTATCGGAGCAGCATACGTTGATCCGCTACGATGAACGCGGCTGCGGGCTGTCGGATCGGCATATCGATGACCTGTCGTTCGAGGCATGGCTGCGCGATCTGGAAACCATTGTCGATGCAATGGGCATCGAGAGCTTTCCGCTGCTCGGCATTTCGCAGGGGGCATCGATTGCCGTGGCATATGCGGTGGCGCATCCGCAGCGTGTCAGCCATCTGATCCTGCACGGCGGATATGCGCGCGGCCGCCTCAAGCGCAACCTGAGTCCAGAGATGTGCGAGGAGACCGAGCTGATGATCCGGCTTGCCGAAATCGGCTGGGGCCAGGAGAACCCGGCTTTCAGGCAGTTTTTCACCACGCAGTTCATCCCCGGTGGCACCGCCGAGCAGCATCGCTGGTTCAATGAACTGGAGCGGGTGTCCACGTCGCCGCTCAACGCTGCCCGCTTCATGCGCATCTTCAACGATATCGACGTGGTGGAGCTGCTGCCCCAGGTCACGTGCCCCACGCTGGTCCTGCACGCGGTGCGCGATGCGCGCGTGCCGTTCGACGAAGGCCGGCTGATCGCCAGCATGATTCCCAATGCGCGCTTTGTTCCGCTCGATAGCAACAACCACCTGTTGCTCGAATGCGAGCCCGCGTGGGACCGCTGGATCGAAGAGGTGCGCGCGTTCCTGCCCGCACCGGCGCCGGCCACGGACCCCGCCTTTGGCGCACTGACCCGGCGCGAGCGCGACATCGTGGTGCTGATCGCGCAGGGGCGCGACAACGCGCAAATCGCGGCCCATCTCGGCCTATGCGAGAAAACCGTGCGTAACCACATTACGAGCATCTTCTCGAAACTCGAAGTCGAGAATCGCTCGCAGGCTATCGTGCTGGCGCGAGAGTCGGGCTTCGACCGTCAGCGTATCTGAAGGCGACGGAGCCTTCCGCCGGCAATTTCTGCTTGACATACAGACTTGTCTACCTAACACTACGAAGCTCGATGAGACAGATCTGTCTATTTGTTGATTGCATAAGGAAGACCATCCATGTCAAGCCAACCCGAAGTTCGTCCGCCCCTGCCTCCATTCACGCTTGAAACCGCTGCCGCCAAGGTACGTGCCGCCGAAGACGGCTGGAATTCGCGCGACCCCAATCGTGTGGCGCTGGCCTACACGGTCGACAGTGCGTGGCGCAACCGCGCCGAGTTCGTCAATGGCCGCGACCAGATCGTTGCCTTCCTCACGCGCAAATGGCAAAAGGAACTCGACTATCGGCTGATCAAGGAGTTGTGGGCGCACGACGGCAACCGCATCGCGGTGCGTTTCGCGTATGAATGGCACGACGACTCGGGGAACTGGTTCCGCTCGTACGGCAACGAGAACTGGGAATTCGATCAGAACGGGCTGATGCAGCGGCGCTTCGCATGCATCAACGATGCACCGATTCGCGAGTCCGATCGCAAATACCACTGGCCGCTGGGCCGCCGACCCGATGACCACCCAGGTTTGAGTGACCTGGGGTTTTAAATAGTCGTCCTGTTTTCTCCCCTCTCCCGCACGCGGGAGAGGGGCGGGGGAGAGGGCCAGCGGTTCAAACTGCGCCACGGGCAAGCAGAACCTCATGCCCTCTCCCCCAACCCCTCTCCCACTTCATGGGAGAGGGGAGCAAACAAAACAAAACAAAACAACCCCTCACTGCATCTTCTGCAGATTCCCTACGCGCACCAGCATCTCGGTGAACATCTGCATGTCGAGATTCAGGTCGGAGACTTCCTTGTACTCCTTTGCGTTGTGCGCGGTGTATTTCTTGCCGGGCATGGCAGGACCGAAGTTGATTGCGTTGGGCATCAGCTTGGCCGTGGTGCTGCCGGCCGTTGGCACCGGTTTGGCTTCGAGTCCCGTGGTATCGCCATAGATGTTCAGCAGCGTGGCCAGCCATGCCCCCTTGGGATCGCGTGCCATCCAGTCGCCCTGGTCATGCTGGACTTCCAGTGTGGTGTGCGTGGCGGTGGCCCACGCCTGGATGCGTTCAGCGATTTTCGTACGCAGTGCATCGGGTGTGGAGCCGCGTGGCATCCGCACATTGGCCGTGACTTCGAGCTTGCCATTGCGCTCGCGGATCAGCGTTGGCGATATCGTCAGCGGACCCATGAAGTCGTCGCGATAGCCCACTTCCATTTTCTCGCCGAGATAGCCGGTGCCGTAGAGATCTGTCAGGTAGCGCACGGCGCGAGCGTACTGGTTGTCGGCAAAGGACACCCCCGCCGCCTGCAGGAACATGGCCAGGCGCGGTACGGGATTGACGCCTTCCTCGGGACGCGAGCCATGGGCCGACGAGCCGGTAACCTTTACGTCGATCGCATCGCCATTGCGTACCACGTCGATCGCGAACTTGCCCTGTGCCTCGTGTTGCGCGATAAAGCCGGCGCGTGCCTTGTCGAGCGATGCGGCCACAGCGCCGAGGTCGCCGCCGGTGATGCGCGCGGTGGCGGTTTGCGGAATGGCGTTTGCGGAGGCAGCGCCGGCCATGGCGACGATGGCCGGGTTCTTGCCGTCGGTTGGCTGATCGGGAAAGCGTACCGTCAGTGCCCCGGAACCTTTTTCGGCCACCACTGCAGGGTACTTGCTGTCGAGCACGATGTTGTAATCGGGCAGGGCGGTCTTTTCGCGGTAGTACTTCATGCCGTCGCCGCCGGTCTCCTCGGTGGTCTCGATCATCAGGCGAATCGTGCGTGCCAGCGGCACGCCGCTCTCGCGCACCGTTTTCATGGCGAAGAGTGCAGCGGCAATCGACCCCTTGTCGTCGATCGTGCCGCGACCGTACAGGTAATCGCCCACGCGCGTGACCTTGAACGGGTCCAGCTTCGTGCCGTCGTCGAGCACCCATTCGTCAGCCACCACGGGCACCACGTCGGCATGCGTGAGGATGCCGAACGTTTCCTTGCCCTGGCCCGGCAGCGTCACTTCGAATACGCGGTTGTCGACATTGCGGAACTGCAGGCCGAAGTCCTTTGCCATGCGTTCGACGACCTTGCCGAACTCGATGATGGCGGGGTTCTCATGCTGCGGCACCTTGTCGTCGCGCACGGTCCGCAGCGCCACCATCTCGCTGATGCTGTCGAGTACCGCCTGCTGGTTGTGCACGCGGTTGTAGATGCCAAGCAGGCGTCCGATATTGACCAGGTTGTCGCCCTTGAGCGGTTGCTTCGCGCGATACGCGCGCACGGTGGCGGCGAGTTTCGGATCGGCCTTGAGTGCGGCGTCCAGGAATGCGTTGAAGCTGGCCGGCGGCGCCGCGGTAGTGCTGGCAACGAGCTTGTCGAGTTCGGGTTTGGCAAGCGTGGCGGCCAGGGCGCCGGTGGCGCTGGTGGTGAACAGCGCGGCAGCCAGCAGGGTCACCACTGGCAGTCGTACAGGCAGGCGGGTCATCAGGTTTGTCCCTTCGTGGTTCTTGTGTGCCCGGAATGATAGCGATGGCCGCGCTTCACCGAAAGCATATGTGACGGTTTCCTGTTAACTTCTGATAGCCAAAATCAATCGGAAATCGCCGATTGATAATAGTAAATACCAATCGATCCGGTTGAAATGATGAATTGTACAAATCACATTCGGACCGGGAGAATGCACTCCATCGCCACAACACGTGGTGCCAAACCAACCCAAGGAGTGATACCGATGCTGCAATCCCGTGAAGGCCAACGCGTTCCCAATGTCACGTTCCGAGTGCGTGAAAACAATGAGTGGAAAAACGTGACCACGGCCGAACTGTTCGATGGCAAGACCGTTGCGGTGTTCTCGCTGCCGGGCGCCTTCACCCCGACCTGTTCGTCGACCCACCTGCCGCGCTACAACGAACTGGCACCGGCATTCCGCGCCGCCGGCGTGGACGCCATCCTGTGTGTGTCGGTCAACGACACCTTCGTGATGAACGAATGGGCCAAGGACCAGGAGTCCGAAAACATCGTCATGATTCCCGATGGCAACGGCGAATTCACCGACGGCATGGGCATGCTCGTCGACAAGGCCGACCTGGGCTTCGGCAAGCGTAGCTGGCGCTATTCGATGGTCGTCAGGAATGGCGTGGTCGACAAGATGTTCATCGAGCCCGAAGAGCCGGGCGACCCGTTCAAGGTGTCCGACGCCGACACGATGCTGAACTACATCGCCCCCGATGCCACGCGCCCGGATCAGGTAGTGGTGTTCTCCAAGGTCGGTTGCTCGCACTGTGCCAAGGCCAAGCAACTGTTGAGCGACAAGGGCTTCGAGTACATCGACGTGCCGCTCGACAACAAGATTCGCGGCAAGGTGCTGGGAGCGATGTCGGGCAGCATGACCGCGCCGCAAGTGTTCATCAACGGCAAGCTGATCGGTGGCGCCGAAGCGCTGGAACAGTACCTGGCCGCCTGATCGTCTCCCCGCCCGGGCCCGGTTCCCCCGACCGGTGTCCTGGGCAACTTCTTCCCCCCGCAACGCCGCTGGCTAGCCGCCAGCGATCACGTGGACCGGCAGTCGCCGGATCCGATGGCACCGCTTTGCCTTTTTTCCGGCAAGTCCGGTGCCATCCCGTCCGCCGATTGAAGCAGGCAACGCAATCGAAGCTATCGAAGCTATCGAAGCACCAGACCTTTGAACAGGAACGCAACATGAAGACGATTCAGACTGATGTGGCAGTGATTGGCGCGGGTACGGCTGGCCTTGCCGCGTACCGCGCGGCCATTGCCGCCGGCAAGCGTGCGGTGATCATCGAAGGTGGCGCCTATGGCACCACGTGTGCGCGGGTGGGCTGCATGCCGTCGAAACTGCTGATCGCCGCGGCCGAGGCTGCGCACGAGGCGCGCCATACGGCAGCGTTTGGCGTGCATGTGGATGGTCCGGTGCGCATCGATGGACGCGAAGTCATGCAGCGTGTGCGCAGCGAGCGCGACCGCTTTGTCGGGTTCGTGGTGCGTGGCGTGGACGGTATTCCCGAAGCCGACCGCGTGCGCGGCGTTGCGCAATTCATCGACAACACGATCCTGCAGGTCGGTGGCAATACCGTGGTGCGTGCGAGCCGCGTGGTGATTGCTACCGGATCGCGTCCGGCCGTGCCGCCATCGTTCGAGGTGTTTGGCGATCGCCTGATTGTCAACGACGACGTGTTCTCGTGGGAAGACCTGCCGCGTAGCGTGGCGGTGTTCGGTCCCGGCGTGATCGGGCTGGAACTGGGCCAGGCGCTGTCGCGTCTCGGGGTGCGTGTGCGCGTGTTTGGGGTCGGTGGCGGCGTGGGTCCGCTGTCGGATCCGGAGATCCGCGCCTATGCGGCCAAGACTTTCAACGCGGAGTTTTCGTTGATGCCGGATGCGCGCGTGAGCGAGATGCGCCGCGACGGAGACGAAGCCGTGATCACGTTCGAGGACGAGAACGGCGCGCAGGTTACCGAGCGGTTCGACTATGTGCTGGCCGCCACGGGCCGTCGTCCCAATGTCGACAACCTGGCCATCGACAACACCGCGCTGGCGCTCGACCCGCGTGGCGTGCCGGTGTTCGACCCGGTCACGTTGCAGTGTGGCACTGCGCCGGTGTTCATCGCCGGTGATGCCAACAACGTGTTGCCATTGCTGCACGAGGCTGCTGACGAGGGCCGGATTGCTGGCGAGAACGCCGCACGCTGGCCGGATGTACGCCCGCTGGAGCGCCGCGCACCGCTGGCCGTGGTGTTCTCGGACCCGCAGATCGCCATGGTGGGCAAGCGCTATGCCGACCTGGAGCAAGGCAGTTTCGTGACCGGCGAGGTCAGCTTCGAAGATCAGGGCCGCAGTCGCGTGATGCTGAAGAACCGGGGGCTGATGCATGTCTATGCAGACCGCGCAACGGGACGCTTCCTGGGCGCCGAATGGATCGGCCCGCGTGCCGAGAATATCGCCCATCTGCTGGCGTGGTCGTACCAGCAGGGCATGACGATTGCGCAGATGCTGGCGATGCCGTTCTACCACCCGGTGGTGGAAGAGGGCTTGCGCACTGCACTGCGCGATGCTGAGTCACGACTGACAGTCGGCTAAGACAGGTCTGTCTACTATAATCGGGGTTGTCAATGTACAAGAATTGCACAGCCCCGCCATGCCCACGCCTTCCGCTCGCGACCGTATTCTGGACACCGCCGCCCGACTGTTCTACCGCGACGGCTATCGCGCGACCGGTATCGACAGGATCATTGCCGAATCGGGCGTTGCCAAGATGTCGTTGTACCGGCATTTCCCGTCCAAGAACGACCTGATCTTCGAATATCTGCAGCGCCGCCATGAGTTCTGGATGGCGTGGTTCGAAGCCGGGGTGCGGCGGCGGCTGGCGGCACGTGCCAATCTTGATGTGCTGGCCGATACGCTGGGCGAGTGGTTTGGCACCGAAGACTATCGCGGCTGCGCGTTTATCAATATGGTGGCCGAATCCGGCGGTGGCGCCGGAGATGATCCACGCTTGCTCGGGCAGGCCGTATCCCATAAGGCTTCGTTGCAGGATTTCACGGTGGCGATTGCAAGGGAACTGGGCCTGGCGCAACCGCACGAGGTGGGCGAGGAGGCGATTATCTGCATCGAAGGCATGATCGTGCGTGCCCAGACCACGCACGACGCCGCCGTGGTCGACGCCGGACGGCGCACACTTGGCCGCCTGCACGCCGCATACGTCACCTGAGCACCGCCGTAACTTGCTGAAACACTGCCAATACAAGGTAAACCCTGATGTCGCGGTAATATTCGTCCCGTGAGTTGCGCTGCGGTACCCCCTTGAGCCGCCGGCAACCCTGGGGACACGCCTGATGAATGCAGTGAACAACAATCAGCGGCGCACCGAGATCGACCTGATTCGCGGCATCGCGCTGCTCTTTATCGTGGTCGATCATGTCAACGGCAGTGTGCTGGCCGACTATACGATCCGCAATTTCCAGCTCTTCGACGCGGCCGAGGTATTCGTTTTCCTGGCCGGCTACTCGGCTGGTGCCGCCTATCTGGCAATGGAAGCCCGCGACGGTGCCAGCGCCGCACGCAAGCGCCTGCGTCGCCGTAGCTGGGAAATCTACCAGGCGTTCGTGCTGACTGGCGTGCTGATGCTGCTGTTCGGCTTTGTGCTGGCCATGTGCAAGGTGCCGGCTCCCGCGGTTCGCGCGACCGAAGCGCCGGACTTCATGGCCCAACCGATTGCCACGCTGCTGCAGGTCGTGGGTCTCGCGCGCCAGCCATTCGTTTCCGATGTATTGCCGATGTACGCGGTATTTATCGGCGTGGCGCCGCTGGCGATTCGCTGGGCCCGCGCACAACCGCTGGCGTTTATCTGCGGCAGCGTGGCACTGTGGATCATGTCGCCAACCTTGTTGCCGCTGCTGCCCAGCAGCGAACCGCGTGGCTGGAGCTTCAACCCGTTTGCCTGGCAACTGATGTTCGGCATGGGTTTGCTGGCTCGCCTGCGTCCCGATTTTGTACTACCCCAGCAGACCATAGTACGTCGCGCATTTACGGTCGGCGCGGTGGTGGTGGCCGCGGTGTGTATGGCTGCCGCCTACCTGTGGATGCGCCCGCATCTCTATGAAGCGTGGCTGCCCGCGTGGATTCCCACGATGGTGTTTCCGTTGCCCAAACAAAGCCTGGCAGCGCTGCGTGTGGTCAGTTTCCTTGGCCTCGCGTGGCTGGTCTACCTGGCCGTGCGCGCCGGATGGGTCGAAGTGCTGGCGCGCTTCATGGGCCCGGTGGTGCAGATCGGCCGCCACAGCCTGTTCTGCTTTGTGCTCGGCGCGGTGATCTCGGTGGGTATCGAAGGGCTGACCTATAGCGTGGCGGGCGGCCGGCCCACACGACCCGTGGCGTTGTTCGGCGACATCATTGCCGTGGCGGTGCTGCTGCTGGTCGGTGGGTGGTATGGGCGTCGCAAGGATGCCCGCAAGGTGGCCGCGAAAGCCAAGCTGGTGTCGGCATAGCGAAAGCGCCTTGCTATGCGCGCCCTTGAGCCCGGACCCATGCGATGGCGCGTGCCAGGTGCGGTGAGGTGTCGCCCGCGCGATAGCTCATGATTACCGGCGAGACAAAGCCGGGCGCTTCCACTGGCACGTAGCGCACGTCATCACGATGCAATCGTTGCACCGATGACGGCACCAGCGTGATGCCGAGACCCGCCGCAACCAGCCCCAGCGCCGTTTGCAGTTCATTTGCTTCCTGTACCACGCGCGGCTGAAGTCCTTGCGCCCGGAACAGGGACAGCACATGGTCGGCGTAGCTCGGGCGAGGCCGGGCCGGATAGAGGATCAGCGGCTGGCGTGCCAGCGCCTCGGCATCGAAGGGTGCTTCCGGCGCTGGCGCGGTCACCGGCATGGCCGCGACCAGTGTTTCCGACATGACCACCTGCTGGACGATGGCCGGATCGTTGAAGGTCAGGCGCCCGAATGCAAGGTCAATGCGGCCGGAGCGCAATGCTTCCAACTGCTGCACCGTGATCATTTCGGTCAGGCCGACCTCGACCTCGCTATCATCGCCACGCAATTCACGGATCAGCTCGGGCAGCACGCCATAGAGCACCGACGGCACAAAGCCGATACCAAACCAGCGCTTCTCATTGCGGCCAATGCGCCGCGTGCCTTCGAGCGTCTCTTCGAGTCGTTGCGTGAGTTGCAGCGATTGCTCCAGCAGGAAGCGTCCGGCCTCGGTCAGCTTCAGGCCACGACCCACGCGGTCGAACAGCCCCACGCCGACTTCATCTTCGAACTGCCGGATCTGGCGCGATAGCGGTGGCTGCGCCATATGAAGCTTTTCTGCCGCCCGCGTCACATTGAGTTCCTGGGCAACGGTCTGGAAATAGCGGAGATGGCGGAGTTCCATGGCGGTCAGGATGCATACCTGAAAGGTATCGATTGAGACATCATCGGTCTTGGACACGCTCAAAGTCAAGATACATACTTGATCCAACAACGAAATTGGATGGAAAAGGTATGACTTCCGGAGTGACTACGAGTATGACTGCAACGATTTCTTCGGTCGAGGCCATTCTGGTCGACCTGCCGACCATCCGGGCCCACCAACTGGCGATGGCCACGATGCAGCAGCAGACGCTGGTGATCGTGCGCCTGCGCTGCAGCGACGGCGTGGAAGGCATTGGCGAAGCCACCACGATTGGCGGCCTGTCGTACGGCGACGAAAGTCCCGAGGGCATCAAACTCGCGATCGACACCTATCTGGCACCGGCGCTGGTAGGGCAGGACGCCACCAATGTGCACGGTGCGATGGCCCGCCTGAACAAGGTGGCGCGCGGCAATCGCTTTGCCAAGTCGGGACTGGAGTCGGCCATGCTCGACGCACAGGGCAAGCGCCTGAACGTACCGCTGGTGACGCTGCTCGGCGGCGCCGTGCGAAACACGCTGCCGGTACTGTGGACGCTGGCAAGTGGCGATACCGCGCGCGATATCGAGGAAGCGGAGCGCTTTCTGGAAGAGCGCCGCCACAATACCTTCAAGCTCAAGATTGGCCGCCGCAGTGTGCGTGACGACGTGGCCCACGTCTCGGCGATCAAGCGCGCGCTGGGCGACCGCGCGCGCGTGACAGTGGACGTCAACCAGGCGTGGAACGAAGCCGAGGCGGCCACCGGTATCGCCATGCTCGAAGCCGCGGGCATCGACCTGATCGAACAGCCGACGCCGCGCGAGCATCGCGGCGCACTGGCCCGCCTGGCGGCGCGCTTCGTGGTGCCGATCATGGCCGACGAGGCCGTGACCGGACCCGAGGACGCCATGGAGCTGGCTCGCCTGGGCGCGGCCGATGTATTTGCACTGAAGATCGCCAAGTCTGGCGGCATCTTCGGCATGCTGCGCACCGCCGCAGTGGGCGACGCGGCTGGCATCGCGTTGTATGGCGGCACGATGCTCGAAGGCGCGGTGGGCACGATTGCCGCTGCGCACGGCTTCTGTACGCTGCCGCAGCTCGCGTGGGGCACGGAACTGTTTGGCCCGCTGCTTGTGAAGGACGACATCGTGGTCGACCGCCCGGTCTTCAAGGACTTCGCGCTGCATCTGCCGCAAGGCCCCGGCCTGGGCCTGGTCATCGACGAAGACAAGCTCAGGCACTATCGCCGCAAGGCCAGCTGAGCCTGCACCACACTTCACACTTATCAGAAAAGAAGGAACGGAGACATGAAGTCATTGCTGCAATGGTCGGCGTCGATGCCGGCCGCATTTGCCATTTCACTACTGGCCGCCGCCGCCGCCGCGCCCGCGCATGCCGCGTATCCCGACCACCCGATCCGCTGGGTGGTGCCGTTTCCCGCCGGCGGTGCGATGGACAATATCGCGCGTACGCTTGGCGAAGACATGTCAAAGACGCTCGGCCAGGCCATCGTGGTGGAGAACCGTCCCGGCGCGGGTGGCAATATCGGTGCCGAAATGGTGGCGCGCTCGCCCGCCGATGGCTACACGCTGATCATCGTGGCCAACGGCATGGCCGTGAACCCTGCGCTGTACGGCAAGCTCGGTTATGACCCGGTCAAGGATTTCGCGCCCGTGTCGCTTCTGGCCGTGGTGCCGAACGTGCTGGTAGCCAACAAGTCGAAGACGCCGGCCAAGACCGTGGCCGAGGTTATCGCCAGCGCCAAGGCCAAGCCCGGCAAGTACACCTATGCATCGGCAGGCAATGGCACGTCGATCCATCTGGCTGGCGAGCTGTTCACGTCGATGGCGCATGTGGACCTGCTGCATATCCCCTACAAGGGATCGGGCCCCGCCATGACCGACTTGCTGGGCGGACAGGTCGACTACATGTTCGACAGCATCACGTCGGCCAAGCCCCATATCGACAGCGGCAAGCTGACCCCGATCGCGGTCACGACCAGCAAGCGTTCAACCGCGCTGCCCAATGTGCCGACCGTGGCGGAAGCCGGCGTGCCCGGTT
Source organism: Cupriavidus sp. (assembly GCF_057315035.1). Taxonomy (NCBI): domain Bacteria; kingdom Pseudomonadati; phylum Pseudomonadota; class Betaproteobacteria; order Burkholderiales; family Burkholderiaceae; genus Cupriavidus; species Cupriavidus sp. The sequence continues at coordinate 52,637 of NZ_DBHKYV010000041.1, forward strand.
ATGAACTGTCGCCGTGGTTCGCCGCATTCGTGCCGGCCAAGACCCCGCAACCGGTCATCGACACGCTGAACCGCGCGATGCTCGAAGCGCTGAAGAAGCTGGCCGTGCAGCAACGCCTGGCCGGCATTGGCGCCGAACCGATCGGCAGCACGCCAGCCCAGTTGAAGGACCATCTGGCGAAGGAAACCGCCAAGTGGGGCACCCTGATCCGCGAACGCGGCATCCACGCCGACTAAGCCTTTCGCTTGCTCCCCTCTCCCGCCCCGCGGGAGAGGGGCCGGGGGAGAGGGCAGGCCTATCAATCCGCGTTAGTGCCCGCGCTATTGCGAAAAATCACGGCACCACCGTCAGGAACAGATACGCGGCAAAAATCACCAGGTGCACCACGCCCTGGAGGATCGTTGTGCGTCCCATGCCCAGCGTCAGTGACGCCACGATCATCGTCAGGAACAGCAGCACCATTTCCTTGGCACCGAGCCCCAGTTCCAGCGGGCGTCCGATCATGATGAACACGGCGGCCACGGTCGGAATGGTCAGGCCGATACTGGCCAGCGCGGAGCCCAGTGCCAGGTTCAGGCTGGTCTGGATACGGTCCGCGCGTGCCGCGCGCAAGGCAGCCAGGCCTTCCGGCAACAGCACCAGCGCGGCAATCACCACACCCACCACCGCGGGCGGCAGCCCGGCATCGAGCACGGCCTTTTCCACCGAGGGCGACAGCAGCTTGGCCAGCGCAACCACGGCTACCAGGCAGACCACCAGCAGCACCGCGCTGCCAGCGGCCACGCGTACCGGCGGGGGTGGTGCGTGCACGTTCTCGTCGCGGCTGCCATCCACCAAGAAGTAGTCGCGATGGCGCACCGTTTGCACGAACACGAAGCAGCCATACAGCAGCAGCGACATGACGCCCGAGAAGGCCAGTTGCGATGGCGACAGCACCGGACCCGGCGTAGTGCTGGTGAAGTTGGGCAGGACCATGGTCAGGCCCAGCAACGTGACCAGGATGGCCATTGCGGCATTGGCGCCAGGTGCCTGGAAGGCTTGTTCGCGATGATGAAGCGCGCCCACGAACAGGCAGACGCCGACGATGCCATTACAGATGATCATCACCGCGGCAAACACGGTATCGCGTGCCAGACCGGCTTTCTCGGGGCCTGACGACAACATGACCGATACGATCAGCGCCACCTCGATCACGGTCACGGCTATCGCCAGCACCAGCGTGCCAAACGGTTCGCCCACCTTGTGAGCCACTACTTCGGCATGGTGCACCGCGGCAAACACCGCGGCCGCCAGGGCCAGCGCCATTACCGTGACCATCCATGCCTGCCCCGTCATTGAAAGGCCCAGGCCAAACGCAGCCCAGGCAGCCAGCGGGGACCAGATGGTCCATGCCGGCAGCTTGTTGGAAGTTGCCATGCTCTTGTTTCCCTTTGTTTTTGTAGTCGCTCGCAGGCGCGAGCCTGTGCGCCGCGTGGCGCGGGCGCAAGAGAGTCAGGCAACGGACAGTAGCCGCAGTTCCCCTGCGGCGCAATTTCAATCGCGTGGCGGGCCGTTATCCGGCAATCTGACGCCTTCCCGGGCAGGTTTTGGCGGCACCGGATCGGCGTCCCGCAGGGCAGGATGATGCCGATAGATCCAGCGGGCTGCGACGATGATGACAACTAGAAACGCGACACCATATCCGACAAAAGAGACTGCAATCATTGCTCTGACCCGGTTGGTCCGGCTCTTATGGCCAGTGGCCGGTCAGTATGGGTGGCGATAGTTGCGTCGGACACCCTCTATCGGTGGGGCGTGCGGATCACCCAAACGGGGGGTGTGTGGAGGTCGGTTTTTTGATGGCCAGCCTTGTGTTCAAAAAAGCGATGGCTCCTTGTCGTCGCCGTTTGCCTGCCCCGGGCCGGCCACCCGTTGCGGCTGCGACGCGCGTACGACCGGCGCCGGCTCGGCGCGCATGGCATCCGCATCGAGCAATGTCAGGAAGCTGCGCGCGCGTTCCGGATCGCGGCATTGGAGCCAGTCGTCCCAGTCGGGCTGGGGCACGATTACCACCGAACGCTTCTCGGCGCCGGGACGATGCATGCGGCGCAACAGCTCGTGCGCGGCGGCATTGACGGTCAGCATGGTGAAAGACAGCGACTGGTCGGGCCAGGCGCGCCAGAGGCCTGCTATGCCGAACGCCGGCATCTCGGGCAGCCAGATCTTCCAGCGCTCGGCCTTGCCCGGATGCTCGGGCGTGCCGTCTGCGGGGTAGGCGTATTCGTAGAATGCGCTCGCCGGAATCAGGCACAGCTGGCCCTGGCGCCATGCCGGTGCGAAGGTGGGCTTCTCGCCGACCGTTTCACTGCGCGCGTTGGTGGTGTCGTAACGGCGTGCCCCGGGCGGCGTGCGTTTGCGCGGCACCATGCCGAAGTTGGCCAGTGCACTGGTGCGCTGGCCAGTGTCCGCGGCGCGGATGATCGGTGCCGCATAGTCGGGCCAGGTTTCCTCGGGGTAGATGCCGGGCGGTGGTTCGACCCCGAAGATCTCGCGCAATATGCGCTGCTGCACCGGGGCATAGTTCGTGCACATGGCGGGGGGGCTCCCATGGCAAGGTTGGACGGGATCCATCGTCGGCGTGACGCGGCAAGCGGTCAATAGGTGATCGTCGCCGTGACCGTGTCACTGTACGCGCCGGCCTGCGGCGTAGTCTGCTGGGGTACGCGCCCGTAGATCGTGATCGATTGCGCGGTGCCGGCGCCGGTGCCGCCGAGCGTGGTCGTGCCATTCGTTCCGTCGCCCCACGGTACCGTGCGGTTCTGGTCCGAGAACAACTGGTAGCCCACGGTCTGGGTGCCGCCGCTGCGTGTCATGCGTCGCGCCGCCACGGTGGCGCCGCTGCCGGTGCCGGCATTGAGTGCGATCGAATAGGCCGCGTCGCGCGTACATTGCACGGTCAGCGTGCTGACGGCGTCGTGACTGCCGCTCAGCAAGCCGACGGTGCCAAAGTCGAGCGCGGTGGCCGAGATATTGCAATCGCTGACCACGGTTGCGCTGGCCGTGAACGTGATGGGCAGGCTGTTGGTGGAAATCTGGGTGCAATCGGGCGGCAGCAACAGATACTCGATGTAGGTCACTTCGGCATTGAGACCGGTGAACAGCGAGGTGTAGTTACCCGTGCCGGCGGCGGTCTGGTTGGCCAGCACGCGCGCGTAGTAGTTGACGCTTGCACTGCCATTGCCGAGTAGCGCGCCGAAGTCGAGCATCACGGGCGGCGCGGATGTGCCGGTGCTGCGTGATCCCCAGACCTGGGTGTGGCCGCTGTCGGAGTAGATGTTGAAGCCGAGCGTCTGCGCGCCATTGGCCAGTGTGCGTGGCGTCACGGAACTACCGGCCGCACCGGTGCCAATGTTGATGCAGGCGCGCACGCGGGCGGATACGGCGATGCCGGTGCAAGAGACGGTGATGGTGCCCTGTACATCGCTGACATTGCCGCTCACCGGGCTGTAGTTGCCGAATGCGACCGACGGCGCGGTGGCCGTGCAGGCTGCCCACGCAGCCGGGGTTGAAATCAGCACCATGATTGCCATGCACGCACGCAACCAGCCATGTGGCCACGAATGCCGCCGGGAGAGTTTCATGGGGGATCCCGTTCGCACAGGACCGGGCCCAGGCGCGGCAACGGATCGCTGGTGGCCGCGTAGCTGAGCCGTGCCGTACAGATGCCGTCCGCGGTTTCGGCATGAAACGTGTTCTGGTCGCCAAGCGTTTCAAAGAAGGCCAGCCCGTCGTAGCCCACCACGGTGCGCGCGCTGCTTTCCAGGTGGATGACCACCGTACCAGCGGGTAGGGGCGTGCCTTGCGCGTCGGTGAGCACGACCTGCCCGCCGCGAAACGATTCGATCGAGAAGCTCGCAAGCGCACCGGACTGCAGCGCGGGAGCGATCGACAGCCGTGTGGAACTGAGCCGGGTATTGACGGGCAGCGCCAACGCGTCGATTTCGATACGGTTGGCATCGTACGGCAGCAGGTTCGGTACCAGGATATGGCCGCTGCTGTTGGTATTGCCGATGCGGCGATTCTCCACCAGTACCGGCAGGTCGGCCACGCCGCCCGTCGACACCAGCGCGAAGCTCTGGTCGATGCGCCGGCCGGCCATGATGGTGCCATCCATGGCCACCAGCGAACCGCTGGCGCCAAACTGTGTGCTCACCCGGCCTTGCAGGTCCTGCACGGCGCCATAGACATCGCCATAGCGGCCGCGGAAGTTGGCCTGCGCGTAGCCGCGCCAGGTGCCCGCGCCTTGCTGGCCCACCACCTGCCACCCCCAGCCACCCTCGTAGGGCGTGGCATGACTGACTGCGCCGAACAGTGTCGGCTTGCCACCATCGCGGCCAACGGTGGCCGATGCCGTGGTGTCGTTGTCGAGCAGGTAGGTCAGCGTGAGCGATGCCCCATACGAAGATCCGGCGGAAAAATCGCGGTATGCGCTGGCCGTGAACGATGTGCGGCGATTCCATTGCGCGGTCCACGCCAGCGAGCCGATGCGCGCCGCGCCGTAGACCGGATCGGACAGGTCGACGTAGCTCGCGGCAATATTGCCGTTGCGTGGCACCGGTACCGACACCGTGGCGCGATACAGCGCGGTCGGCATCGGCGCACCGGATCGCGCGGCCAGGTCTTCATAATTGCCGAAGGTGCGCGTGCCCTGCAGGTCGATGCTGAAGCGCGAGGTCCGCCATTGGTAGCCAAGCCCGAACTGGTTGCCGCCCGCCACGCTGACGCTGGTGGAAAGATTGAGCACGCCCGTTACCGGCAGTTTGAACAGCGCGCCACCACCGGCGATGCCCACGCCGCGCGACGCTTCCGCATGGCCTTCCAGCGTGAGCGAGTCGTTGACACCGTAGCGGACCGATCCGTTGGCAGCGGGCGCGCTTTCATAGTGGAACGATTCGATACCGTACTGAGTACGCAGGAAGCCGAGCTCCAGCGAATAATCGAACAGGCCGGGCGCCAGCAGGCGTGAATCGACATAGAGCGGCACCGTGGTGCTGACATCGCGCCCCAGCGCGTCGCGCACCACGATCGTGGCCTGACCCGCGCCGCTGAGCGCCGGTGCGTTGTTGATGACGAACGGCCCGCTTGGCACCTGGCCCGAATACTGGCGCACGTTATTGATATACAGGTCGACCGCGCCGGGCACCGCCGCGGAACCACCCAATGCCGGCAGCGGATACGTGATCAGGTCCGGCCGCAGGCCAAAATTGCGGCGCCACTGCACGCCGCCAAGGCGGACCGGACGCGACCACGGCAACGCGCCGGTAATGGTGTCGCCAACCAGTACCGATTGCATGCCGCCCGGGTCTGCATGCGTCCAGTTGCTGTCTAGCCGGATATAGCGGCTCGTGCCGCCCTGAACGGTCGCCACGCCCGTATTGCTCCAAACGCCGCCCGGGTGAAAGAAGCGCTGCTCGCTGTAGATGCCGAGCTCCTGCCCTGTGTCCGGTTGTGCGTAGGCGTCGTAGTTCAGCACGAAGCCACGGCCCGGCGTAACGGGGGGCCGCGTACGGCTGCGTGAGCCGAGTTGCGTGGGGATGCGCAGGCTGTCATCGACGGTCAGGTACACGCGTTGCATGGCCGGTTCATAGCGATAGCTCACGCCGGGCAGCCGGTCGAGCGCAACCATGCCCTGTGCATCGGCCAGTGCCGGGTCCGCTCGCAGTCCCAGATTCCGCAGTTCGTCCGCCGGTGTCAGCAGCGTGCCGTCGCGGTCGGCGAAGCGGGCGACGCTGCCGGTCGATTCGCCGTTGACCATGACCTCCAGGTAGGCGGTGTGGCCGGGTACCTTGTCGATTGCCTGCGCATGGAGCGCGCTGGTCGCCAGTCCGCCGGTCAGCATGCAGGCGGCCATGGCAAGCCGCGACAGGGGCAGGATGCTGTGGCATTTGCGCAATGGTGACGATGGCCATGTCATGTGCCCGGTTCAGGCCGCTCTTGGTTCACCGGCAGTGACTGCGGCTCGCCATTGATGTCCGCATCGAGACGTAGCCCGGACCCCGGAGCGAAGCTGGCGGGCACGCGTATTTTCCAGATGCGGGTGGCGCCGGGCAGTGTGTATCCGAGCAGCCCTGCGGTGATCGTGACACGCTGGCCACCGTTGACCAGTGCCACATCGCTGATACGCGCGTGACGCATGCCGTTGTTGCGCGCCGCGAGCCGCCATTCGCCCTGGTCGTGCCGCAATGTCACCGCGAGCGGCGGAGATGGGGCGGCCGATGGCGTCCCGGCGAACACCGGTATCGAGTACCGCAATTGCACGCGCACGCCTGATTGGTCGGCGGGCGCATCGCGTTGCGGCAGTTCATCGATCAGCAGCCGGTATGCGGTCTCGGATGTTGCTGCCGCCTGGCCAGGCCGAACCACGCGCACCAGTTGCTCCGAATTGCCGGCAATGCGTACGATCGGTGGACTCGCCATAACGTCGTCGGCAGGCGCCAGCACATCGGCGCCATCGGCCTGGGTCCAGCGGAATACGCGCACCTGTGCGTGAATCGGGGCCGACGCCGCATTGCGCAATGTCATGGCGGCCGCGCCGGCTCCGGCGGGCAGGTCGATCCGGACCGGTGAAATCTGTAGCGAAGCGGCGTGCGCCGGCAAGCAAGCGGCCAGCAGGCTCAGCACGAGGGCGAGCCATGCAGGCGATGCCGGACGCCGCCAGATGGCGGCGGGCAGCATCAGAAGTTGATGGTGGCTGTGACGGTGGTCGTATAGCTGCCCGCCGCCGGCGTGGTTTGCGGCGGCACCCGTCCGTACATGGTAATGGCCTGCGCCGCACCGTTGCCGGTGCCACCTGCCGTGTCGGTGCCAGGCGTGTTACCCCAGATCTGCGTGCGATTGCTGTCGCGGTAGATCTGGTACTGAACGGTCGCGGCGCCTGCGCTGGCCATCAGCCGGTTGGCAATCGAGCTCCCCGCGGCGGTGCCGCCGTCGAGACCGACCTGATACGGTGCGCTGTTGCTGCAGGTGACTGACAGGGTCGAGGTCTGGTCCACATTGGCGCCGAGCACGCCGTGCGAACCGAAGTCGAGGTCACTGGCCGTAATCGAGCAGTCGGCGGTCAGGGTCAGCCGGACCGCGAACGTGGTGGTCTTGGTGGCAGCGCCGAGCCAGACCGGTGGGGTGGCCAATGCGGCGAACAGCGCCAGGTGAAGTGAGCGTCGAAATGACAGGCGTAGTGACCTGTGTGGCGAAACCCGAAAGCGGCAAGACGGTGTCATGGCATCTCCGTGGCAACCGACGCCTCGATGGTAGCGATTCCTGCGTCACTTGGCACGTGCTCTTACGATGTTCAATAACGCTTAATGCGAACGCTACGCGACATTAATTTTATTGAAGATGGTCTACCCGCCGCAAAGCCGCGCCAGGCAATCGATTGCGGGAATTTTCAAGGTCTTGTTAGCCCACTTCGGAGGGGTGCGTAACCGACGGCAACAGGCGTTTGAAACAACATCCGACGGCAATTCGGCAATGAGGCGGGCGCGCTTCCGACTGCTTCCTATAATGCCAAGGCGGGCGGTGTTTTGCCGTGTCGCACTACGCGTGCTTGCGGGCAGGGGCGCGCTTCCCACTTTATCTCCACGTCAAATGGGGAGACACACATCATGCTTAGTAGCGAAGCGGTGCTGACGCAGGCGCGAGCAGCGTTGGCGCATGTGCCATATCAGGGCCACCATCTTCATCCCACGATTCATCTGCGGTTATCTGACGGCGCGCTGATTCTTGAAGGCGAGGTCGTCGATATTGTCGACAAGACGCGCGCCGTGGCCCAGTTGCGCCGCGTGGAAGGCGTGACCACCGTGATCGATCACCTGCGCATTGCCCATGCCGGTCCGCCGGTGGGCGATGGCGACTTGCGCGCGGCAGTATGCGAGCGGTTGCTCAACGCGATCGATTTCCGCAACTGCAAGATCTGCGCAAAAGTGAAAGGACAACTGGAGCCTGTACGTGAAGCCGTCGGCGAGCGCAGTGGCTGGATCGAGGTTGCCGTCCATGACGGGGCGGTGATGCTCAGCGGACAGGTGATCAGCCTGTCGCACATGCGGCTGGCCGGCGTGCTGGCATGGTGGTCACGCGGCTGCCGCTGCGTGGTCAATGACATCGTGGTGGCCCCGGCTGAGGCCGATAGTGACGAGGAGTTGTCCGAGGCGCTGCAACTGGTGCTGGAAACCGATCCGTTCGTCGATGCCGCGCGCATTCGTGTGCGGACCGAAGGCAGGGTCGTCACGCTCGATGGCTATGCATCGAGCGAAGGGGCACGCAAGCAGGTGGAACGCGATGCGTGGTGTGTGCAGGGCGTGGAGAACGTCATCAACCATATTGCACTCAGCAGCTAGCGCCCGGTTCGTTCAGTAGCCGGCATCTTCCATGCCGGACACAGTTGCCACGCGCGCCGCCTGGTCTTCCATACGCCAGTAGCGGCGCCGCGTGCGCAACGCAAAGCGCGCACGGTATTCCGACATCGACATCTGGAGGCTGCGCTGGAACAGCCGCCGGAACGCGGCCGCGTCGACATAGCCGCACGCTTCCGCAATGGCCTGCGTGCCGTGCAAGGTGACTTCCAGCAGCATGCGTGCGCGTTCCACGCGCAGCATATGCAGGTATTCCAGCGGCGTGCGGCCCGTGACCTGCCGGAAATGCCTCAACAGCGTGCGTTCGCTGACTGCCGCGGCCTGCGCCACGGCACCAAGCCGATACGGTTCGCCGACGTGTGCCTGCAACCAGCCAACCGCGCGGTATACGGGGCTGTCGGCGGTCTTGCCGAGCCAGCGCTGCGAAACCAGTTCCGGCACCCACTGCTGGCGTTCCTGCTGATATAGCAGCAGGCGTGCCACGGTTTGCGCCAGATCCGGATCATGCAGGTGACCCAGTACGCGCAACATGAATTCGGTCTGCAACGCCGGTGCCACGCAATGGAAGACGCGTTCATGAAGCCCCATGGGCTCGTCCGATGACAGGTCACATGCCGGAAAGCGTTGTGCGAACCAACTGTGGAACATCCACGGCGCACCGCAGCGCGCGCCGTCGAGTCGTCCGAGCATGAGTGGATACACGATGCCCGTGTATATCGACGCAAGCCAGCCGCCGCCCTCCATATGACGCGTCAGCAACCGTTGCGTGGCGGTATCCGCGCCGGCCAGTTCGCCAAGATGGGGGGCACTGGAGGCCATCAGGCCCGGCACCAGCATCAACACCTGCGCATCGCGTGCCGTGCCGCGGCGCGCGGGCGATGGTGACAGGCCGGGCAACGGTTCGGGTAAGGCGCGTCCGTTGCTGCCAATGATTTCCCACGTCAGTTGTGCAGGGGCGCCAGGTCGTTGCAGTTGCGCCACGCCCGCGGCGGTGCGCAGCACATCGAGCGCGCTGAACAGCGTGCCCGGCATGGCGCTGGGCAGCCACAGCAACCTGACGTGAAGCGATGCATGCTGGACGGACATGGTGGCGGGATTGGCATTCGGAATGGCGATATTGGACCTCCCCGCGAGATAGCGCAAGCGCTACATTGGAGCCCACCAACAAGATCAGGAGACCCTATGCCGCGTACCTTTCGCCGCCTTGCGCTTGCCGCTGCGGCAACCCTCGTTGCCCATGGCGCCATGGCTGCCAGTCCGGACGGCGCGCTGTTCGATGCCGCGCGCGCCGCGCAGCCCGCAGTGGTGCAATCGCTCAAGGACATGGTGTCGATCGAGTCGGGCAGCGCCAATATCCAGGGTTTGACGCGCATGGCGGACTACACCGCGCAGCGTCTGCAGGCTGTCGGGGCCAAGGTAGAGCGGTTGCCGATGAGCACCAGCGCCGCGCCGATGGTCAAGGCCACGCTGACCGGCACTGGCAAGCGCAGGATCATGTTGATTGGCCATATGGACACCGTGTATCCGGCCGGCATCCTGTCTTCGCAGCCGATCCGGGAGGATGGCAACCGGCTCTATGGTCCCGGCATTGCCGATGACAAGGGCGGCCTCGCTGTGATCCTGCATTCGCTGGAAATCCTCAAGGCGCAAGGCTGGAAGGACTATGCGCAGATCACGGTGCTGCTCAACCCCGACGAGGAAATTGGCTCGGGCGGCTCGGGGGAGACCATTGCCACGCTGGCCGCGCAACACGATGTGGTGCTGTCGTGCGAGCCCAATGTGGCCAAGGCAGTAGCGAAATCGGAATCGCTGCTGCTGGCCGCGGCAGGCACCGCGACCGCCACGATGCAGGTCAAGGGCCGCTCGTCGCATGCCGGTGCCGCCCCGGAACTCGGGCGCAATGCGTTGCTGGAACTGGCCTACCAGATGCAGCAGACCCGTGACCTCGCGCAGACCGTGCCGGGCTCGCAACTGAACTGGACGCAGGCAAAGACCACGGGACCACTGAACCAGATTCCCGAAACCGCAAGCGCGATTGGCGATGTGCGGGTAACCGCCGGCGGTGCCGCGCAGAAGTTGCAGGCTGCTTTACAGGAGAAGGTTGGCACTGCGCACCTGATTCCCGATACGCAGACCACGGTCGTCATGGAAGAAGGGCGGCCTGCCTATGTGGCCGATGCACGCTCGAAAGAACTGGCCGCGCGAGCCCAGAAGATCTATGCGGAGATGGACGGCCGCTCGCTGATCCTGATTCCCGGCACCGGTGGTGGCACCGACGCGGGGTTTGCAGGACGTTCCGGCAAGGCCGTGGTGCTGGAAAGCTTCGGCCTGTCAGGCTTCGGCTACCACGCGCGCGACGAGTACGTGGAACTCGACTCGATCGTGCCGCGGCTGTATTTGATGACCCGACTGCTGCAGGAGATCGGGAAGAATTGAGGCCTTGCAAATGCTGGTGGTTGGCTCCCCTCTCCCGCGCGCGGGAGAGGGGCCGGGGGAGAGGGCGTTGAGGTTCAAATTGCGGCTTGTCCCAGCTTGAACTGCCGGCCCTCTCCCCCCGCCCTCTCCCGTTGCACGGGAGAGGGAGCCTGCCAGTGGGGTTCCTGAAACCTCAAGCCGCCAACTGCTGTGGCGCTGCGCCGAAGTGCGGATGCCGCGCAAAAATCTCCGCGGCCCAGTTCACGAACACACGTACCTTGGCCGATAGATGCCGGTTCTGCGGATACATCGCCGAGATCGGCAATTCATCGGTGTGCCAGTCCGTCATGACTTCCACCAGCCGTCCGCTGTTGATATACGGCTCGGCCATTGCGCGCGAGATGCGCGCGATGCCGTGTCCTTCGAGCGTGCAGCCCAGATAGACGTCGGCATCGTTGGTGGAAATCACCGAAGGCAGCAGTACTTCCGAGCGCTCGCCGCCACGCGTCAGCGTCCACGGCATTTCACGTCCGGTGCGGTTCGACAGGAAGTTGACCCCCTTGTGCTGGGCCAGTTCGGTCAGGTCGGCTGGCGTGCCGAAGCGTCGCAGGTAGATCGGCGACGCATAGAAGGCCAGTTTTACCTGGCCGATGCGGCGCGCCACCATCGCTTCATCGAGCGTGCCCACACGCAGCACCACGTCGACGCCTTCCTTGAGCAGGTCGATCGGCTTGCCGTTGATGGTCAACTCAAGCTTGAGTTCCGGGTAGGCATTGAAGAACTCGTGCAGTTGAGGCATCAACACCAATTGCGCGAGTCCGCTCGTGGTGTCGACGGCCAGCGTGCCACGTGGCGAGTTGTTGTGGCGCGTCAGCGACTGCTCGGCTTCTTCCACGTCCGCCAGGATGCGTACGCAGCGTTCGTAGTAGGCCGCGCCATCGGTTGTCACGCTGATACGGCGCGTGGTCCGGTGCAGCAGCTTGACGCCCAGATGGGTTTCCAGGTTCTGTATCAGGCGGGTGAGCGTAGCCTTTGGCAGGTCGAGCGACTCCGCCGCGCGCGCAAAACTGCCGACATCCACCACCCGAGTGAATGCCTGCATTGAGACAAGACGATCCATGATGTTGCTTTCGAAAGGAGTAAAACCGGTCTGCGTTCCGAAGGATGTCTGGCGAGATTGGGTCCGCTGCATGTCAAGTGCGCGGCCTGGATTTGCTGCCGGCGGTCCGCCAGTGGCGGCCGGAGCGGGGACGGGTGGAGGGTGGGGCGCCGGCGTTTGCGCTGTTTCCCCAAGTGCGCAGATGCCGAAGGACCGGAGTGAATCACATTTCGGGTATCCATTTCAAGCGGTGTGGTTTCACTTCGTTGATTATTCCAACTCAGAAACAGTGCATTGGCAATAGCTCGCTTTATCCCATCGTTGTCAATCACCATAATTCGCTGCATCGCAATACAGTATCGACGGCCATTGGCGGCCGCCTGACGACCATGACCAAGACCACTGCCCCCCGTAGTTCCGCCGTGCAACCGGCCGCAGAACAGGGCGAGGCGTATGTGGTGCAGTACGACGTGCCCAGTGGCGATCGCGAGATCAAGGTCTGCGTGTGTTACCCCGCAGGTTATTGGCCAGTGAGCGCTGGTGCGCCATTGTTGCCATGGCTCGTGTATCTGCATGCGGGTGGTTTTGTCGATGGCGGCGTGGAAGCGGCCAAGGAACTGGCGCGGGACCTGGCGGAGTCGGTCCCGGCCGTGGTGGTGACGCCAGGCTACGCGCTGGCGCCGGAAAACCCGTTCCCGGCAGCGCCCGAAGATGCGGTCAACACGGTCTCGTGGGTACTGAAACAGGCGAAAAAGCTCAAGGTCGACAAGCTGCACTTCGCGCTGGTAGGCGAAGAGGCTGGCGGTAACCTGGCGATTGCCACGGCGCAGATGCTGCGTGACCGAGGCCTGCCGCAGCCGGCCGGCCAATGGCTGATCCGGCCCGTGACCGATCCGTGCCTGCAGCACGCCTCGGCAGGTGGCCAGGTGCCGATGGAAATGTTGCGCAAGCTCGCGTGCAACTATCGCGACTATTTGCCAACGCCGGCTGCTTCCGTGCATCCGTATGCGGCACCGGCACTTGCCTCGCGCCTTGGCGGCCTGCCGGCGACGCTGGTGCAGGTGGCCGAAATGGATGCGCTGCGCGCCGAGGGTGAAGCCTTCGCCGCCAAACTCGCCAAGGCCGGGATTCCGGCGCGAGCGTTGATCATGCCCGGCGCCTGTGGCGACGGGGTCGAACATTCCCATGAAGACTGTCAGGCATGGGTATTAGAAGGTGCGCGGTTCTTGCGCGAATGTTTCGCCAAGGCTGACGACGCCTCGTAATCCGGTCCGAACGCCGGCCGGTACCGTAAATGCAGTGACGGTGCCGGATTCTCCCGCCAGCGCCCTTTGAGGCTGGCACCCCAGCAGTGCATTGCTTTCGTCCAACCGGGCGGAGGACCCCTTGCTGTTCCCGTTTTCCTGCCTTTCCAGGCAGGCGGGAGGCGTTCGGCCCGAATTTTTAGCTTTTCCAGTTGAAGAAACCCGACGAAAACACGGAGTGAAGAAAGATGAATAACAAGTCTCGACGCACGCTGATCGCCTTTGCCATCGTGGCAATCCTTGGGGCGGGCGTGGCAACCTCGGTACTGCGACCCTGGCACGGCGGGGAAGCACAGGCCAACACCCCACCGCCGGCACCGGCCGTGGAAGTGGCATCGGTCGTGGGCCAGACCATCACCGAATGGGATGAATTCTCGGGCCGCATCGAAGCCGTGGACCGTGTGGAAATCCGGCCACGCGTTTCCGGTACGATCGAAACGGTGCATTTCCGCGAAGGCTCGATTGTGAAGAAGGGCGATCCGCTGTTCACGATCGATCCGCGTCCGTACGCCGCCGAAGTGGCGCGCGCCGACGCGGCGTTGGCTGCGGCACAGGTGCGCGCTTCGCATGCACAGACCGAAAAGGCCCGTGCACAGCGCCTGCTTGACGACAACGCGATCTCGCGTCGCGAATTCGACGAGCGCATCAATGCTGCCAGCGAATTGTCGGCCGATGTACGCGGTGCACAGGCGGCACTCGAAGTTGCCCGCCTGAACCTGAGCTATACGCGCATCGTGGCGCCGGTGGCGGGCAAGGTATCGCGTGCCGAGATCACGGTGGGCAACCTGGTGGCGGCAGGTGCCGCATCGCCGCCGCTGACCACGGTGGTGTCGGTGTCGCCGGTGTATGCGAGCTTCGATGTCGACGAACAGAGCTACCTGCGCTACACCGCGCCGGGTGCTGGCGGCGGCAAGAACGACCTGCCGGTGTTCCTGGGCCTGGCCAACGAGGACGGCAATCCGCACAAGGGCAAGATCCATTCGGTCGACAACCGGCTCGATACGCGCAGCGGCACCATTCGCGTGCGTGCCGTCTTCGACAACGAGGATGGCCGCCTGCTGCCGGGGCTGTACGCGAAGGTCAAGCTTGGTGGCGGCTCGCCGCATCCGGCCGTGCTGATCAACGATCGCGCCATCGGTACCGACCAGGGCAAGAAGTTCGTGCTGGTCGTCGACAAGGCCAACAAGCTCGAGTATCGCGAAGTGGAAGTCGGACCGACGTTCGAAGGCTTGCGCGTGATTCGCAAGGGTCTGCATCCGGGCGAGAACATCGTTGTGAATGGCCTGATGCGTGTGCGCCCTGGCGTCACGGTGGCGCCGAAGCCGGTGTCGATGGCGTATCGCAGCGAACTCGAACCGCGCGGCACCACCCCGGACCGCAAGCAGGCCGCGGACGATGTGAAAGCCGACAAGCCCAAGGTGAGCTGAGGCGCTTCGGCGCGCTCAAAGTACCGACCTGAAATTTTCCCCCTGTAGTTGCATATGGCGCCCGCTTCGGCGGACGGCCAGGGGGGGCTGCTTTCGCCGAGACCAAGATGAATCTCTCGAAATTCTTTATCGATCGCCCAATCTTCGCGGGCGTGCTGTCGGTGCTGATCTTCCTGATCGGCGCCATCTCGATGTTCAAGTTACCGATCTCGGAGTACCCGGAAGTGGTGCCGCCGTCGGTGGTGGTGCGCGCCCAGTTCCCGGGCGCCAACCCGAAGGTGATCGCCGAGACCGTGGCCACGCCGCTCGAGGAGCAGATCAACGGCGTCGAGGACATGCTCTACATGAACTCGCAGGCCAACAGCGACGGCACGCTGACGCTGACGGTGACGTTCAAGCTGGGCACCGACCCGGACAAGGCCCAGCAACTGGTGCAGAACCGCGTTTCGCAGGCCGAGCCGCGCCTGCCCGAGGACGTGCGCCGGCTGGGCATCACCACGGTCAAGAGCTCGCCCGACCTGACCATGGTGGTCCACCTGGTCTCGCCGAACGATCGCTATGACATGACGTATCTGCGCAACTATGCGCTGATCAACGTGAAGGATCGCCTGGCGCGTATCCAGGGCGTGGGCCAGGTGCAGATGTTCGGCTCGGGTGACTACTCGATGCGCGTGTGGCTGAACCCCGAGAAGATTGCCGAGCGCCAACTGGCTGCGTCCGACGTGGTGCGCGCGATCCGCGAGCAGAACGTGCAGGTGGCGGCCGGCGTGATCGGCCAGTCGCCGTCGCTGCCAGGCACCGACCTGCAACTGTCGGTCAATGCGCAGGGCCGTCTGCAGACCGTCGAGGAGTTTGGCGACATCATCGTCAAGACCTCGCCCGACGGTGTGGTCACGTACCTGAAGGATATTGCGCGTATCGAACTGGGTGCGTCGGAGTACGCGCTGCGCTCGCTGCTGGACAACAAGTCCGCGGTGGCACTGCCGATCTTCCAGTCGCCGGGATCGAATGCGATCCAGATCTCGAACGACGTGCGCAAGACCATGGCCGAACTGAAGGCCAACATGCCGGAAGGCGTCGACTACAGCATCGTCTACGACCCGACGCAGTTCGTGCGCCACTCGATCGAGGCCGTGGTCCACACGCTGTTCGAAGCCATCGCGCTGGTGGTGCTGGTGGTGATCCTGTTCCTGCAAACGTGGCGTGCTTCGATCATCCCGCTGCTGGCGGTGCCGGTGTCGATCGTCGGTACGTTCGGGCTGATGCATGCGTTCGGCTTCTCGATCAACGCGCTGAGCCTGTTCGGCCTGGTGCTGGCGATCGGTATCGTGGTGGACGATGCGATCGTGGTGGTGGAGAACGTCGAGCGCAACATCGAGGAGGGACTGTCACCGAAGGAAGCTACCTACAAGGCCATGCGCGAGGTGAGCGGCCCGATCATCGCCATCGCGCTGACGCTGATCGCCGTGTTCGTGCCGCTGGCCTTCATGACGGGCCTGACCGGGCAGTTCTACAAGCAGTTCGCGCTGACGATCTCGATCTCGACCATCATCTCCGCGTTCAATTCGCTGACGCTGTCGCCGGCTCTGTCCGCACTGCTGCTCAAGGGGCATGACGCGCCCAAGGACTGGCTGACGCGCGGCATGGACAAGGTGTTCGGCAAGTTCTTCGCCCGCTTCAACCGGTTCTTTGGCCGCAGCTCGGATAGCTATGGCCGTGGCGTGAAGGGTGTGATCCGCCGCAAGGGTTCGGTGTTCGGCGTGTATGCCGTGATGCTGGTGGCCACTTGGGGTGTGTTCCAGATGGTGCCGAAGGGCTTTGTGCCGGCACAGGACAAGCAGTACCTGGTGAGCTTTGCCAAGCTGCCTGACGGCGCCACGCTGGACCGTACCGAGGACGTGATCCGCCGCATGTCGGACATCGCACTCAAGCACCCGGGCGTGGAATCGGCCGTGGCCTTCCCGGGCCTGTCGATCAACGGCTTTACCAACAGCCCGAGCGCCGGCATCGTGTTCGTGACGCTGGATCCGTTCGACAAGCGCAAGAGCAAGGAGCTGTCCGGTAACGCCATTGCCGCCGACCTGAACAAGCAGTATGGGTCGATCCAGGATGCGTTCATTGCCGTGTTCCCGCCGCCGCCGGTACAGGGCCTGGGCACCATCGGCGGTTTCAAGCTGATGATCGAGGACCGCGCTGCATTGGGCTATGACGAATTGTTCAGCGCGACCAGTGCGTTCATGAACAAGGCACGTGCCACGCCCGAACTGGCTGGTATTTTCAGCAACTACCAGGTGAATGTGCCGCAGCTCGACGTGCAATTGGACCGTACCAAGGCCAAGCAGCTCGGCGTGCCCGTGACCGATGTGTTCGAAACGCTGCAGACGTATCTTGGCTCGGCCTATGTGAACGACTTCAACAAGTTCGGCCGCACATACCAGGTCAAGGTGCAGGCGGATGCGCAGTTCCGCCAGCATGCAGAAGACATCCTGCAGCTGAAGGCGCGCAGCAGTTCCGGTGAAATGGTGCCGCTGTCGTCGCTGGTCAAGGTCAAGCAGAGCTTCGGTCCGGATAGCGTAACGCGTTACAACGGCTTTACCGCTGCCGACATGAACGGCGGCCCGGCACCTGGTTTCTCGTCGGGCCAGGCACAGGCTGCTGCCGAGCGTATTGCCGCGGAAACGCTGCCCAAGGGCATCGGCTTCGAGTGGACCGAGCTGACCTACCAGGACATCCTGGCCGGTAACGCGGGTGTGTGGATTTTCCCGCTGTGCGTGCTGCTGGTGTTCCTGGTGCTGGCCGCGCAGTACGAAAGCCTGACGCTGCCGCTGGCCGTGATCCTGATCGTGCCGATGAGCTTGCTGGCCGCCATGACCGGGGTCTGGCTCACGCGTGGTGACAACAATATCTTCACGCAGATCGGCTTTATCGTGCTGGTGGGCCTGTCAGCGAAGAACGCGATCCTGATCGTGGAATTCGCCCGGGAGCTGGAACACCATGGCCGTACCGTGGTGCAGGCCGCGATCGAAGCCAGCCGTCTGCGTCTGCGCCCGATCCTGATGACGTCGTTCGCGTTCATCATGGGCGTGGTACCGCTGGTGGTATCCACCGGCGCCGGTTCGGAAATGCGTCATGCAATGGGCGTGGCCGTATTCTCCGGGATGCTCGGCGTAACGTTCTTCGGCCTGTTCCTGACGCCGGTGTTCTATGTGGCGCTGCGCCTGCTGGCTACCCGCAAGCAACGCCGCGAGGCGGTGGCGATGGATGCATCGGCCTCGCAAGCCGTGCCGTCCGCAGAGTAATGGTGAATGACATGGAAAACGTCAACAACATGATGAAGCAGTACCTGCCCAGGCTAGGCATGCTGGCCGCCGCGCTGGTGCTGGCGGGCTGCTCGCTGGCACCGACATACAAGGTGCCCGAGACACCCACCGCCTCGACGTTCAAGGAAGCCGAAGCGGCTGCAGCCGAGAGCGCTCAATGGAAGACCGCGACGCCGGCCGAAGGCCAGCAGCGCGGCGAGTGGTGGCAGGTGTTTGGCGATGCCAACCTGGATCGGCTGATCGAAGCCGCCAACACGCATAACCAGGACCTGGCTGCCGCAGCGGCTCGCCTGAAGCAGGCGCGTGCGTTCACCGGGGCGACCGAAGCCGACCTGTATCCGCAACTGAGTGTCGGGTTTGACCCGACGCGCACGCAATCGTCGGCGGCCTCGCAAGGGCTGCCCGATGGTACGCGGGTACCGGCGCAGACGGTGTTCAAGGCGCGCGCGTTTGCCAGCTACGAGCTTGACCTGTTTGGCCGCGTGGCCAGCAGCGTGAATGCGGCGCGTGCCGAGGAGCAAGGTGCTGCGGATCTGTATCGCTCGGTCCAGCTTGCTCTGCAGGCGGACACCGCGCAGGCGTACTTCGCGCTGCGTACGCTGGATAGCGATCGGGAGCTGCTGAATGCCACGATCAAGCTGCGCGAAGATGCGCTGTCGCTGCTGCGCAAGCGTTACGACGCCGGCGAGACCACTGACCTTGACCCGGCGCGTGCCGAAGCCGAACTTGGCAATGCGCGCGCCGATCTGGCCGGCATCGAGCGTCGTCGCGCCAACCAGGAGCATGCGCTGGCGGTCCTGACCGGCGTGGCACCGTCGCAATTCGCATTGGCGGCGAAGCCGTTCGATACGGCTCCGGTGGCCGTACCGGCGGGCTTGCCGTCGGAACTGCTGGAGCGGCGTCCCGATATTGCCGCGGCCGAACGCCAGATGGCCGCGGCCAATGCACGGATCGGGATTGCCAAGGCGGCCTTCTTCCCGCGCATCTCGCTGACCGCGCTGTTTGGTTTCGAATCAGCTGACTTGTCGAACCTGTTCAAGTGGTCGTCACGCACGTGGATGCTCGGGCCCCTGGTCGGCACCACGGTGGCACAGACCGTATTCGACGGCGGCCGCAACAGTTCGAACCTGGCCGGTGCGCGCGCGGCGCATGAGGAAAGCGTGGCG
This sequence comes from Cupriavidus sp., assembly GCF_057315035.1. Taxonomy (NCBI): domain Bacteria; kingdom Pseudomonadati; phylum Pseudomonadota; class Betaproteobacteria; order Burkholderiales; family Burkholderiaceae; genus Cupriavidus; species Cupriavidus sp. The sequence goes on from NZ_DBHKYV010000041.1 coordinate 71,755, forward strand.
CGCTACCAGCAGACCGTCCTGGTGGCATTCCGCGAGGTCGAAGACAGCCTGGCCGATGTGCGTTGGCTCAGCCAGCAGGGCACGGCGCTGGACAGCGCGCTGTCCGGTGCCAGGCGGGCACAGCGCATTTCGCGCAGCCGCTATGACGCCGGCGCGGTCGACTACCTGACCGTGATCGACGCCGATCGTACCGTGCTCCAATCGCAGCGCGATGCGAATGCGGTAGCGGGTCTACGTGCGGCGGCGACCGTGTCGCTGGTGCGCAGCCTCGGTGGTGGCTGGGGTCCGTTGCCGGAGGCTGTGGCCAAGAACTGAGCCACAAGACGATTGTTATACCCTTGGTGTGCTCCCCTCTCCCGCCTGCGGGAGAGGGCATGAGGTTCAAATTGCGACTTGTCTCGGCTTGAGCCGCCGGCCCTTATCAAACACACTACACTGGAATCGTCTCGCCGGTTTCGTTTGGGGGAGGACCGTCATGCGAATGATTCCCGTGATGTTCATGGCAGTCGTCATGGCCATGATGCAACCACTCCAATCCATTGCCCAACCGTCCACCACAGGCTCCATCGCCGTGGGTGGCTCCGCGCGGGTGAAAGGGCCGGTTACCGTCAATGGCACACTGAGCGTGGACGGCAACGTCTTTGCCAACGGCCCGCTGACGGCGGCATGGATTGCTTCCCCGGGGCGTGGTTATCCGCCGCCGCCGGAACGTTCGCTGCTCAAGGTCTTCCATGGTCCGCTGACCGTGCACGGATCGATGGTGGTGCACGGCGACCTGTATGTCGAGGGCCCGCTGACGGTCAACGGACCGTTGGAGGCTGGCGGTGCCGTCGATGCCAATGGCCCGATGGTGGAGCGTCAGGCACGCTAATGCTGCACAATGGCGGCTTCGCTGACTTCAACGACGTCGCCATGGCTCAAGCCGGTTCTCCACTGGGGCTCAAGAGCATTGCCCTGTTCGAAGCCGCCAAGGGCGCGCTTGTCATCCTTGCCGGGCTCGGTCTCGTCGCGCTGCTGCATAACGATGCTCAGGCGCTGGCCGAAGCCATTGTCGGTCGCTTTCACCTGAATCCGGCCAGCCACTATCCCAAGGTATTCCTCTCGCTGCTTGCCCATCCGAGCGATGCCCGACTATGGGCGATCGGTGGTTCCGCGGCGGTGTACGCGCTGATGCGCTTCGCCGAAGCGTATGGCCTGTGGCACGGGCGCGCATGGGGCAACTGGCTGGGCGTATGGTCGGGCGGCATCTATATTCCCGTTGAGCTTTACGAGGCGGTCCGACATCCCACCTGGATCCACATCGGCCTGGCGGTGGCCAATGCGCTGGTGGTGGTGTACCTGGTGCAAAGCCTGGCACGCCACAAGGTGAACTGAAGGGCCATCGCGCAAATCTGCTAAGGTAGACGCGATGCGGCACGCAGTTGTGCCGCGGCGGTGTGCCATGCTGTCAGACAGGCACCGATATCCCGAGACATTGAGACCTATCATGATTCACGAAATTGCACAGATCACGATCAAGCCCGGCATGGAAGCCCAGTTCGAAGCCGGCGTGGCCAAGGCCAAGCCGCTGTTCCTGCGTTCACGCGGGTGCCATGGCGTGAACCTGCAACGCTCGATCGAGCAGCCGTCGCAGTACACGCTGGTGGTGGCCTGGGAAACCGTGGAAGACCATATGGTCCATTTCCGTGAATCCGATGAATTCCAGGAATGGCGCAAGCTGGTCAGCGACAGCTTCGCCGCGCCGCCCGCGGTTCACCACGTCAACACGGTGCTTTGATTGACTGGGGCTCCTGCCGAAGGAGCCCTTGGCCACGGGAGCCCACGCATGTCCACACCTCAGCAGCGCCCCCGGCATTTTTCCATGCTGCGTGACCTGCAACTGGCGGATTTCTTCACGCTGGCCAATGCGGCGTGCGGCATGGGCTCGGTGTTCTACGCCATGTACTTCGTGGCGGACCCGTCGTTAAGGCATTTCTATATCGCAGCAGCGCTGGCGCCCGCCGCGTTCATCTTTGATGTACTTGACGGACGCATCGCGCGCTGGCGCCACGCCCACTCGGCGCTTGGACGCGAGCTCGATTCGCTGTCGGACATCATCTCGTTCGGCGTCGGCCCCGCCACGCTGGCGTTTGCGGCCGGCATGCGCGGCGGCTGGGACCTGGCCGCACTGATCTACTTTGTCTGCTGCGGCGTCAGTCGCCTGGCGCGCTTCAACGTCACCGCCGAAGCGCTTGCCGAAGGCAGCGACGCCGGCAAGGTCAAGTACTTCGAGGGCACGCCAATCCCAACCAGCGTGGTACTGACCGGCATCCTGGCGTGGTGCGCCTCGCACGGACTGATTGGCGATGCACTGCCTGCCGGCGCCATGGAGATCGGCCCCGGGACGTTCCATCCGATGGCACTACTGTTCGTGCTGAGCGGCTCCTTGATGATCAGCAAGACTTTGCGGATTCCGAAGTTTTAAGTCATCGAATCTTCTTAACTCACTCCCAAAGACTTTGAAATCGACTATGTGAAGCGGCTGCGCTATGTTCAGGGCCAATGTCCGACCCTGAGGAGCGTTTCCCGTGACGATTTCTGCCGCCATAAGACTGACAAGTCTGTTTGTTTTTTCCGCAGGGCTTGCTGCCTGTGCCAATCAGGCTTCGGCGCCGTCGTCCTACAAGATGACCACGCCAATCCCCGCGGAAATCACCACGCCAGCCTCGGTCGATACGCGCATCGGCAAGCTCGAATTCTTCGATGGAGTGCCTTCGGCTGAAACCGCCGACAAGGTGTTCGACAACATCGATTTTGCGCGGGGCGTGGAGGCATTCCTGAATGGGATACCGGGCGCATCGCTGGTGGCGATCCGTGCCGGTTTGCGCGATGTGGGCGCGGTGGGCAGCACCGTGGGTATCTTCGAGCAACTGATGGACTCGAAGTCGTTGTACCTGACGGCCAATACCGAGACGGTCTACTTCTGGAACTGGCTCGACCTCAAGGATGGCCCGGTAGTGGTGGAGACTGCGCCGAACATCCTTGGCGTGGTCGACGATTTCTGGTTCAGGTTTGTCACCGATCTCGGTAATGCCGGTCCTGACAAGGGCAAGGGCGGCAAGTACCTGTTCGTGCCGCCGGGCTATACCGGCGCGCTGCCATCGAGCGGCTACTTTATCGTGAAGCCGCCGACCTACGGCAACCTGCTGTTCGGCCGCGCGTTCATGCAGCATGGCGACCCGCGCCCCGGCGTGGCCAGCCTCAAGGCCACGCTCAGGATCTACAAGCTGGCCGATGCGGCGCGGCCGCCCGAGACGAAGTTCATCAATATGTCGGGCAAGGTCATGAACACCGTGCACGCCAACAACTTCAAGTTTTTCGAGGAAGTGAACCAGATCATCCAGGAAGAGCCGGCGGGTGTGTATGGACCGGACATGACTGGCCTGTTCATGGCGATCGGCATGGAGAAGGGTAAGCCCTTTGCGCCTGACGCACGCATGAAGAAGATCCTCACCGATTCGGTAGCAGTGGGCAATGCCACGGCGCGTGCGATCGACTTCCGCAATCGCGACAAGGAAACGCTGATCTTCCCCGACCGGCGCTGGACCACGCCGTTTGTTGGCGGCAGCTATGAATGGCTCAGGAATGGCGGGCGCAATTTCGATGCGCGTACGCTGTTCTTCTACGCTGCCACCATCGACACGCCCGCGATGGCCGTGGCCATGCCGGGGATCGGCTCGCAATACGCCGCCAGCAACCTGGATGCCGCGGGCAAGCCGTTCGACGGTGGCAAGAACTACCGGCTGCGCGTGCCGGCCAATGTGCCGGCCAAGGACTTCTGGTCGGTGGTGGTCTACGACACGCAGACGCGCTCGATGTTGCAGACCGACCAGCAGTTCCCGAGCCTGTCCAGCGAGAAGTCTCTGCAAAAGAATGCCGACGGCACGGTCGATGTCTATTTCGGACCCAAGCCGCCCGCCGGCAAGGCCGCGAACTGGATCCAGACCATCCCTGGCAAGAGCTGGTTCACGATCTTCCGGCTCTATGGGCCGCTGCAGCCGTGGTTCGACAAGCAATGGAAACTTGACGACGTGGTCGAAGTGTCCTGAAGTGCCGCGCGCAGCGGGATATTCCATATCGCGGGCAGGGTCTGCATGGATTTGCAGCGGCGACTACAATCGCCGGGCAAGACGCTCCCACAAGGAATATCCCCATGCCACATCTCTTCGATCCGTACCGGATCGGCAATCTTGAGATTGCCAACCGTATCGCCATTGCGCCGATGTGCCAATACTCGGCGGAAGAAGGCTCGGCCACCGACTGGCACATGATTCACCTGGGCCATATGGCACTTTCGGGTGCAGGCCTGCTGATCATCGAAGCGACCGCCGTTTCCCCCGAAGGCCGCATCACACCCGCGGACCTGGGACTCTATAGCGATGCCAATGAGGCCGCGCTGGGCCGCGTGCTCGACGCGGTGCGCAAGTATTCGCCGATTGCCGTGACCATGCAGTTGGCGCATGCCGGCCGCAAGGCATCGAGCCGCGCGCCATGGGAGGGCGGCTCGCAGATCCGGCCCGATGAGCCCACTGGCTGGCAGACTGTGGCCCCGTCCGCGGTGCCGCATGGCGCGGAAGAGGTCCCGCCGCACGCGCTGGACAAGGCCGGCATGAACAAGATCCGCGAGGACTTCGTGGCGGCAGCCAGACGCGCGGCGCGTCTTGGCATCGAAGGTATCGAGGTGCATGGCGCGCATGGCTACCTGTTGCACCAGTTCCTGTCCCCACTGGCCAATCATCGCACCGACGAGTATGGCGGCAGCCTGGAAAACCGCATGCGCTTCCCGCTGGAAGTGTTCGATGCCGTGCGTGAGGCGTTTCCCGCGGAACGTCCGGTGTGGATGCGCGTATCGGCGACTGACTGGGTACCCAATGGCTGGGATATCGAAGGCACGCTGGCCTTGTCACATGCGTTGAAGGCGCGCGGCTGCGCGGCGGTGCATGTGAGTACCGGTGGTGTGTCGCCGCAACAGGCCATCAAGCTCGGCCCCGGCTACCAGGTGCCATACGCCCAGCGCGTAAAGGCCGAAGTGGGCCTGCCGACGCTGGCCGTGGGCCTGATCACCGAAGCGGAACAGGCGGAAGCGATCATCGACAACCACGAGGCCGACGTGATCTCGATTGCACGCGCAATGCTCTATGACCCGCGCTGGCCGTGGCATGCGGCCGCCAAACTCGGCGCTCAGGTCGATGCGCCGAAACAGTATTGGCGCTCGCAACCGCGCGGGCTGGAGCATCTGTTCAGGGACGCGAGTTTCGGGCAACGATAATCTCGAATTACCTGCGGTTTTCTCCCCTCTCCCGCAGTGCGGGAGAGGGGCGGGGGAGAGGGCAGGGCATTCAAGACGCGACATCGTTGTTTGAGCCGC